>NZ_JBBNAN010000364.1:0-7117 GCF_037994405.1 Phyllobacterium sp. | reverse complement strand
GGGCCTGGTCACTCCTTCTTGCTTTGGCAGCGACAAATGCGTTGCTGGTCAGCCTGGCCCCCGGCTTCGTGCCGCCGTTCGTTCTGGCGTCGGCCGTCATCGCGCTCTCGCTCCTCAAGGCCCGCATCGTGATATTAGACTTCCTCGGGCTGCGTGAAGGTTCGACCTTGCTCCGGTGGACCCTGCTGGCATGGCCGATGTTTTTGGCCGCCGCAACGATGCTGAAGCTCATCGCTACCTCGCAAATCAACTTGGGCGGATAGTCTACGAATCCGATTTATTTGCCAAAGCGCAAAGAGGCGCGCCGAGAAATCGGTGATGGTCGGTGGCCCACGGCATTACGCCGACGGTTTCCACTGGAAGCCCGCGGGTGGGGACGGCCAACCACATTTCCAGGCCATCTGAACTTGAAAGGATGACGTGATGGCGGAGCGCCTCACCAAAACGGGGGCCCGGAACGTGTTTTACGGCGGGTCCATCTTCTTCTTCACGATTTTCATCGGGCTTACCGCCCACAGCCACTGGTATATGCGCACCGTCTCGACCGACGAGAGCAAACTGACCGAATCGGTTGCCCGCGGTAAGCACGTCTGGGAGAAAAACTCCTGCATCAATTGCCACACCTTGGAAGGTGAGGGCGCGTATTTTGCCCCGGAGCTCGGGAATGTCTGGAAGCGTTGGGGAGGCGACAGCGATCCGGAAGGCGCGCGTGAAGCGCTCAAGGCCTGGATGGCAGCGCAGCCCTCGTCCGTCGAGGGCAGGAGGCAGATGCCGCAGTTCAACCTCAGCGAACAGGAAGTCAAGGATCTCGCAGATTTCCTCGAATGGACAAGCCACATCAAAACGCAAAATTGGCCACCGAACGACGCTGGCTGATTGATCCGCGCAACAGGAGCAAACGACATGAAATATCAATCGCAGCGGGTCGCATTGCTGTACTTTTACGGCGCACTCGGCCTGTTCATGGCACAGGTTCTCTTCGGAGTTTTGGCCGGCACGATCTATGTGCTGCCCAACACCCTGTCGGTGATTTTGCCTTTCAACATCGTACGGATGATCCACACGAACGCTCTCATCGTCTGGCTGTTGATGGGCTTCATGGGAGCGACCTATTACCTCCTGCCTGAAGAGACCGAGAACGAGCTTTTCAGCCCGAAGATGGCTGTTGCGCAATTCTGGCTCTTTCTTGTCGCCGCCGCCGTGGCTGTCGTCGGTTACCTTTTCCATTTCCATGAGGGGCGAGAGTTTCTCGAGCAGCCGTTCCCGATCAAGATCGGCATCGTCATTGTCGCGCTGATGTTCATGACGAATGTGACGCTGACGATCTTGAAGGGCCGCAAAACGGTTGTCACCAACATCCTGATCTGCGGGTTATGGGGTGTTCCGATCTTCTTCCTCTTCGCCTTCTACAACCCTGCGAACCTGGCGCTCGACAAGATGTATTGGTGGTATGTCGTCCACCTTTGGGTCGAGGGCGTCTGGGAACTTATCATGGCGTCTGTCCTGGCGTTCCTGATGATCAAGCTCAACGGCATTGACCGCGAGGTGGTGGAGAAGTGGCTTTATGTTATCGTCGGTCTGGCGCTTTTCTCGGGCATTCTCGGCACTGGGCACCACTACTACTGGATCGGCGCACCCGGCTACTGGCAGTGGATCGGCTCGCTCTTCTCTACGCTCGAAGTCGCCCCGTTTTTCACCATGGTGGTCTTCACGATCGTCATGACGCGCAAAGCCGGACGCAAGCATCCAAACCGCGCTGCACTGCTTTGGTCGATCGGTTGTTCGGTAATGGCCTTCTTCGGCGCGGGTGTCTGGGGGTTCCTGCATACGCTGTCGGTCGTGAATTACTACACGCACGGTACCCAGTTGACGGCGGCCCACGGCCATCTCGCCTTCTTCGGCGCGTACGTCATGCTCAACCTTGCAGTGATGGCCTATGCAATCCCGGAACTTCGCGGCCGTGCGCCCTACAATCAACGGATGTCGATCGCCAGCTTCTGGATAATGTGCACCGCCATGTCGGTCATGACCTTGGCACTGACCTTCGCAGGTGCCGTGCAAGTGCATCTCCAACGGTTCCTCGGCGAGAGCTTCATGGACGTCCAGGATCAGCTGGCAGTGTTCTACTGGATACGCCTCGCCAGCGGAATCTTCGTCCTGATCTCGGCACTGATGTTTGTTTGGGCCGTTCTGGTCCCTGGTCGTGAACGCAGCGGAAATCCCGGTCGTGCCGTCCAAGATGAAATCATGGAACCCGCCGGTTTGGCTGCAAAGCTGGTCCGCGCCCAGATGTCCTTCACGCCATTTCATGGAGACAAGCTATGAATATCGCCCTGCAGATTGCGCCGCGCGCGGTCTTCGACATCCCGGCCTATAGTCCGGCCGGCAATGAGCGCGAAATATTCGAAAGCGCATGGGAGCGGCAATTGCCGCTCCTCCTCAAAGGGCCAACGGGTTGCGGAAAAACCCGTTTTATCAGGCACATGGCGGCAAAGCTTGACTTGAACCTTTCGACCATCTCCTGCCATGACGATTTGGCAGCAGCCGATCTTACGGGGCGCTATCTCCTAAAAGGTGGCGACACCGTGTGGGTCGACGGTCCTCTTACGAGAGCCGTCCGCGAAGGCGGCATATGCTACCTCGACGAAATCGTCGAAGCACGCAAGGACGTAACGGTCGTGCTGCATTCTTTGACGGACGACAGGCGAATTCTGCCGCTTGAGCGCACCGGGGAGGTGCTCGAGGCTCCGCCAGGCTTCATGCTGGTCGCGTCCTACAATCCCGGCTATCAGAACTTGATCAAGACATTGAAGCCGAGCACCCGCCAACGGTTTGTCGCCATCGAGTTCGATTTCCTGCCGAGAGATCAGGAAATCGCTGTGGTGGCAAAGGAAAGCGGTCTTGCCGAAGACAAGGTGGCTCCGCTCGTCAGTCTTGCTGAAAAATTTAGGGCCCTGAAGGGGCACGATCTGGAGGAGGGAGCGTCGACGAGGCTCCTCGTCTATTGTGCAAGTTTGATCAATGCGGGTATGGACATCCGCCACGCCGTTCTCGCGACGATGATCGAGCCATTGACGGACGATGCGGATGTCAAGGCGGCGCTCTTGGAAATCTCCCGCGCGGTCGTTGGCGGCAGGAACGCATAGTGCTCGACCTTCTTGAACTTGAGGAAACGGTGGGGCGGTTCTGGCACCGCCTGGTGGGCAACACGCGGACTTCACCGCGCTATCCGGAACAAGCGGTCAGGCTGAGCGATATCAAGCCGGTCCTTAGTGTCTGTTTTCGCGGCTTTGGCGGCGAACGGGCGGTGCAGATCAGCCCGGCACGCGGCCGCACGTCGACCCACCGTTTGAAGTTCCGCCAGCGGCTGGGACTGGGCGAGGAAAAGCTCGTCCAGGCCGGCCGCAGCCACACCTCATTGATGCTGCCTCCGGAAATCGACACTTTCCCCGAACGTGAGCTCAATCTGGACTTCTATTTCTGGCTTGTGGCCTACATGGCAGCGATGGGGCTTGAGCCGATCCGGGAATCCGACCCACTGCTTCGGGATCTCGAATCCCTTTTTCGAGCCCAGGTGACTGTAAAGGCGGTACTGTCTGCATTCCCGGGGATGGAGCACCGTTATAGACGCTTGTGTGCGGCAACGTTGGCCGGACGGCAAGCGCGATCACTTCCCTATGTGGAGCAGGAGGTCGAGAACCTGATCCTTCAGTTCTTGAAAGACGAGGGGCGGGAATCCCACGGCGCGTCGTCGCTGCTGCTTCCGCATGCGGCACCTCCGGGATACCTTCCAATGTTGCCCGTCGGGCTGTGGCCAGACGCCCGGCGGCGGGACGAGGTCGACGGCCGTCCGGACGAAGACCAACCTGGGCATGGCAGCAAATCTCCGGAGGTCGATCCCACTCCCCATATCGCGGAAAGGGAGGAAAAAGACAAATCTGAGCGAAGCCCCTTCATTCTTAACCGTTTCGAAAAAATCTTGTCCATGGCCGAGATGGTCAATGTCGACAGGCCGGGAGACGACAGCAACGACAACGACGACAAGGCGGCTGACGAACTGGATGACATGACCCTCGCAGAACGGAAGGGAAAACCGTCGTCGCGCTTCCGCTTCGATCTTGATCTGCCGCCCGAAGCGCTGGACATAACGCCGCTGACATCGGAGACAACCTATCCCGAATGGGACTATCGCAGCTCTACCTATCTGCCCGATTATTGCCGCATCCTCGCATCTCCCGCTTCGGCTCGGCGCGAGCGTCCGGAGCACGATCCAACAACAGCCAGTCTTATACGCCGCGTCAAGCGGCAGTTCGAAGCGCTCAGGCCACGTCACGAAATCTTGCGCGCGCAGATCGACGGTGCCGAACTTGATCTTGATGCCGTGGTGCGCTCACGAACGGATATCGCCTCCGGGGGCCAGGGCAGCGACCGCGTCCACCTTAACAGCCGCCCACAAGCCCATGATTTAGCGGTGACAATCCTCGTCGATGTTTCGCTTTCGACAGATGCCTGGTTCGCCAATCATCGCGTTCTCGACGTCGAAAAGGAAGCGCTGCTGGTATTGTCACATGGACTGCAGGCTTGCGGTGATCACCATTGCATCTTGACGTTCACCTCAAGGCGGCGATCCTGGGTCCGGATCGAAACTGTCAAGGCGTTTGGCGAGCGGATGGACCATCTGGTGGAGAGCCGTATAGCCGCGCTGAAGCCCGGATATTATACCCGCATCGGCGCGGCGATACGGCACGCATCCGCTGGACTCTGCCAGCAACCTAACCGCAGGAAGCTGTTGCTTGTTCTGACCGACGGCAAACCCAATGATGTCGACCACTACGAGGGTCGTTTTGCTCTGGAGGACAGCCGCCGCGCCGTGACGGAAGCGCGCCGTTCGGGCCTCAGCGTCTTCGGCGTTACTGTCGACCGCGATGCCAAATCCTACGTACCCGCAATTTTTGGAAGGAACGGATATGCCGTCGTCGGCAATATTGCCAAGCTTCCATCTGCCCTTCCTGCAATTTACCGGGGTCTTGTTAGTTGAGATGGTACTGTGCAGTTAAGGCGGCCAGCTCCGGTGCCGGCCGCCTTAACTGATGATCATGCGGCCTGACTATGTGTCCGGGTGGATTCTTCAATGTAAGCATCGAAGGCCGCCGCGACCGCCCGGATGACGAAGCGATGACCGTTTTTCACCAGGACGTAGCCATTGTTGATTTCAACCACTCCGTCATCTTCCAACAGCTTCAGCCGGCTGTTGCCCTCAAGAAGCACGGCGGGATCGAAACTATGCGCGGCGGCAATCGATGGAATGTCTGCGCTGAAATCGCACATTAGCCTTTCAATCACCTGCGCACGAAACTTATCGTCTCCGGTAAAGCGATAGCCCTTCACCGTGGCGAGATCGCCGGACCTGATATACTGAGCAAAACGTCCCGGTGCCACTTCGTTCTGCACATATCCGTCTACCATCCGACCGATTGCTGACGCGCCGAAACCGATCATCGTCTCGCAATTATCGGTGGTGTATCCTTGAAAGTTTCGTCTCAACCTCCCCGCCTCTTGAGCAATCACGAGGTCATCGGTCTTCAGGGCAAAGTGGTCGAGACCGATCTGACGGTATCCGGCCGAGACGAGCGTTTCGCTGATGGCCTCGGCCTGGGCGTTGCGCCCGGCGGTGTCGGCGAGCGCAGTTTCGTCGATCATCCGCTGATGCTTCTTGAATGAAGGGATATGGGCATATCCAAATACCGAAAAGCGGTCGGGCTTCATGGCGATAGCCGCCTTGGTTGTTTCAATGCAGGATCGCTCCGTCTGGTGCGGCAGCCCGTAGATCAGGTCGAAATTGATACGGCGCACGCCGCTTTTCTGAAGATCGCGGACGGCCTGAAGCGTCTGTTGTTCAGTCTGGATTCGGTTGATGGCTTTCTGGACGACGGGATCGAATGTCTGCACCCCCAGGCTCGCGCGGGTGACGCCTCCAGTTCCGAGTGCCACAGCCATGTCGTTGGTCAGCCGGCGCGGATCGATCTCGACGGCGATGTTTGTTTCGTCAGTAAAGTCGAACCACCGACGCAGCTGGGCCATCAACGCCAGAAATTCTTCGGGTTGGATGATGGTCGGCGTGCCGCCGCCGAAATGCACTTCGCCGATCGGCAACGGTTTGGGAGCCCGCCCGGCAACCATGTCGATTTCGCTCTTGAGAAAATGCAGGTAGTCGCTGATCGGCTGGTCCTGTTGGCTGATTGTCGTATGACAACCGCAGTACCAGCACATCGATCTGCAAAATGGGATGTGCAGATACAGCGAGACTGGGTCGCTGGCGGGAATATTTCGCAACCAGTCCCCGTAGGTCCCTTTTCCGATGGCTGGCGAAAACCGCGGGGCGGTGGGATAACTTGTATAGCGAGGCAATCGGACTTCGCCGTACTTTCTCAAAATCTCCGGGTCCATGGCACGTTCCTGATCTGCGTGTGGCGGTAGCGCCAAGAAGTAGACCGTTCCGTCAGGCGGGTCTTTGCGCGAAATCAACAACGGGTTCCAAAGTCATTTTCTGAATTGTTTGCGCTGTCTCAAGTTTCCGCGGCCGTCTTCGATGTAGGACTCGTGTGGTCCGGTCCAGCCTTGGCCATGCATTCCGGATTTCTTGCAACCGGCCGTATGAGAGATCGTCATGGTAGATACAGCCACCGAAAAGGGACACGTTCTGGATGTGCGCACCCTTGCGCCCCACGCGCGGCACTCCACTATTTTCACACTCATCGATGCGCTTCCCGTGGGAACATCGCTCATTATTATCAGTGACCATCCTCCGCGACCGCTGCACTACCAGCTTGAAACGAAGTTTCCCGGGCAATTCTCATGGGACTATCTTGAAGAGGGTCCGGAACAGTGGCGCGTTTCCATCGGAAGACTCACGTCCGCCGCCGTCGACACTCATGAATGCACCTGCGGCGGGCACTAACCCGCGGGCATTCGCACTTTGATCTGACTGGAGATTGATACTATGCCCGGAGCGGTGCTGTCCCGCTGGACCATGACCTACTTTGCTGCTGCACTCTTGTTCCTCCTTTTGGGAGAGACAATGATGGTTGCAGGCTACGGTTTCCCATCAGCGCCGCTC
>NZ_JBBNAN010000363.1:0-5635 GCF_037994405.1 Phyllobacterium sp. | reverse complement strand
CGGACCTCACCGATCTCGGAGCTGACGACCTTGCCAAGATCAAGGCCAAGCTTTTCACCTTCGAAGATATAGCCCGTATCTCGCAGCGTGCACGGCTCGTGCTCTTCGACGAAATCCAGACCGACGTGGTCACGACTGCCCTGCACGGCTGCGAGCCTCATCTGCAAGAACTTATCCTGCAATCGCTGTCGACACGCGGACGCCGCATGGTCGAAACCGAGCTCTCGAGCCAGACCAATGTTAACGTCAACGCGGTTACCGAGGCGCGCCGCGTGATTGCCCGCACTGCAATCGGACTGGCGGATCGAGGCGACCTGAAGCTCGATGCGGAAGAGCCCGCATCGTGAATCAAAGGCGCTGATCGCTTATGTCGGATAGTGCTGACAAAGAAAGTAAAACCGAGGAAGCGACTGAAAAGAAAATCAGTGATGCGATTGAGAAAGGCAACCTTCCCTTCTCGCGTGAAGCTCCTATCCTCGCCTCCATCGTGGCCTTCCTGATTATCATGGTTTTCGTCGTCGTACCCAGCGGGCTGAAGCTGACGTCTTTCCTGTCCGAACTGATGGACAAATCCGACGATTGGCGGCTGTCGAGTGCTGACGATGCACGGCAATTGTTCGGCGTTATTGCAACTGCGGTGGGGCTGGCTCTGCTCCCAGTGTTGATTATTGTGCCGGGTGCCGGCATCCTCGCCTCGGTCCTGCAAAATGCACCCCGCATCGTTGCCGACCGCATCGAGCCACAACTCTCGCGCATCTCGATCACCAAGGGCTGGGCGCGCATCTTCGGGGCCGCCGGGCGTGTAGAGTTTTTGAAGTCCACATTCAAATTCGCAGCGGCCAGCATCATCGTCTTCATG
Organism: Phyllobacterium sp.; assembly: GCF_037994405.1. Taxonomy (GTDB): domain Bacteria; phylum Pseudomonadota; class Alphaproteobacteria; order Rhizobiales; family Rhizobiaceae; genus Phyllobacterium. The sequence goes on along the minus strand of NZ_JBBNAN010000363.1, from coordinate 4,776 downwards.
ATCTTCTTTGAAGACAGCCATTTCTTCGTCGATGCCATCATCACCGAGCCGAATGCACTACCAGAACTCATCCGCACCCATATCGTGCGTCTGCTCTCCTCTGTTGCGATTGCCGTAACGGTCCTTGCCGCATTCGATCTGGCCTGGACCCGTATCCACTGGCGCAGCGAACTGAGAATGACGCGTCAGGAAATCAAGGACGAACATAAGCAGGCAGAAGGCGATCCTGTGCTCAAATCCCGTCTTCGTTCACTTGGCCGCGATCGGGCACGCCAGCGAATGATTGCGTCAGTCCCAACCGCTACACTCATCGTCGCAAATCCGACACACTTCTCGGTTGCTCTCCGCTACGTTCCGGCGAAGGATCCAGCACCTGTCGTTGTTGCCAAGGGGCAGGATATCATTGCCCTCAAGATCAGGGAGATCGCCGAGGCGAATGACATACCGGTGTTTGAGAATGTACAATTGGCACGGTCACTTTATAAGCAGGTCCAGGTCAATAACATGATTGCTCCGGAATTCTACAAGGCTGTGGCCGAACTTATTCAATTTGTTAATGCGCGCCAGCGATAATCGGGCTGGTTGCAATCGGATTAATGTATGAAGAAAACCCAATATTCGGCCGCCCGCGTCGAGATAATCTCCGGACATCTGGCGGAGGTAATTGAGGATCTTCGGCTTGTAGACGTGGCCGATTATATCGCCTTCATCCGCTGCGAACTGTTTGGCAATATAGCTGATATCGTCAATTCAGCGACCGAACTCACATTCTATCCGGACACACTGACATTCGGACTGGGTGGCGAATATAAGCTGGACTGGAATTCCACCCCGCAAGTGATGCTCGATCTGGAGTTCAGCAATATGGGCGTGAACGCCTATTTCCGTTTGACGCTCTCTGCAAACTCTACCGAGATCGATCTTCACCACGTGCGGTTCGCCGAGACGGGGAGCAGCCCGACTGACAATACCAGTCTGCTTGCCGCAGCATTCGAAAACGCACGCCTTCCACAACTCACCGTGCCGGAAAAAGCTGCCAGGAAGGATCTGCTCTAAAACTTGTTTGTGATAGCTGGCATTTGGATAACGCCCAGTGCCAATGCTGTTGCAACGGTTGACGTACGGTTGGAACAGCCCAGCTTGTTCTTGGCGTTTTGCAAGTATGTGACGACCGTCCAGCGGGCGATGTTGAGGATCTCACCGATTTCGCCATCGGTCTTGCCGTTTGCCGCCCAATAGAGGCAATCAATCTCCCGCTTAGTCAAAAGATTGGCCACAACGGCGGCCAACGCTGGATTGCGATTTCCGTGAAGCACATTATGGAGCCGGATGGCTATCGCAGCCAGGCGCTTGCGCATGCGTTCGATGAATGCAATCTGCTCCGACGGTTCAACCTCGAATGTAAACTCCGTGATCCCGCGAAAGCCATAGGAGTTCGCCGTACTGACGGTGAGAAAGAGATTCCCGAGACCGCGCAACTCACAATCCCGTAGAAATTGCTTTGACTCTGGCAACAAGGTGGGGTCGGCTGCGAGATGCCGGATCGTGCCGGGGGCGTCAGTGTGGCGTTGGGATAACGTTATTCCTTGCACCAGCGGGTCAACCTTATAGTAATTTTTGGCCGAATAGCGAACGACCCAGTTCATCGGCACAGTCGTCAGCACCGATATTTCAGGCGTAGGCCCGCTATGGGTCCCGACTGGCTCCGCGTGGCCTATATGAGTAATATAGCGGCAGCTGAGTTGCTGCCTGATTTCCACAAGCATTTCAAGGATATCGTGCTTGAAATTGCCGCTGAAAAAACCTTCCTCGAAGTCAGGGAAATGGGCCAGGTCAAAATGCATCGGGGGCGCAAACCATTCCTCTTTGCTGGCATAATATGCCCGCATCATCGTTCGTACTTTTAAAAATCAAGATTGCTTTTAACGTCACAGAATCAATAACGTGTACATGGTTGCACAACCTCGCCTCCAGGCACAACCCGATGAACAATTGTATTTCTGATCTATCACAATTTTGCAACGCAGCAGCAATTCATGGTTGACAATCCCCTAATTTTTTCTCCCGCATTTTAGAGATTGGAATGCGTGTCTGGCGCATTCCAGATGTTCTCTTCCGGTGCGATAAAGTCCCTCGTCGCCTGCCATCTTGGATTGTGCTAATGCCAATATATGGCACAGGCAACAGACGACGATTTCTTCGACACACTCCCCGTTTTCGTGGAATTTGAGGGGGTCGCCGATACTGGCAATTACAAGGCGCTGCCCGATGACTGGGTGCTGGCGACGGCCGACATCGTCGGTTCGACCAAGGCGATCGAGGCGGGCCGCTATAAAGCCGTGAACATGGCGGGCGCCAGCGTCATCTCCGCAGTGCTAAATGCGCTCGGCAAGAAAAACTACCCGTTTGTTTTCGGTGGAGACGGCGCATTGGTTGCCCTTCCAGCATCTGCTGCTACGCGGGCGCGCGAGGCACTTTCAGCCGTACAGACATGGGTTGCCGATGACCTGAAGTTGAGCCTGCGGGCGGCGCTTGTGCCGATGAGCGATATACGGGCAATGGGACTTGACGTGCGCGTTGCACGGTTCAGGGCCAGCCCCGATGTTTCCTACGCCATGTTTGCCGGTGGCGGTGCGAGCTGGGCCGAGGCCCAGATGAAAGCAGGCAAATATGCCGTTGAACCCGCGCCGCCCGGCACACGGCCGGATCTTGCAGGTCTCTCGTGTCGCTGGAATCCGATCCAGGCCCGTAATGGCGAAATTGTCTCAATCATCGCCGTGCCGGGCACGCCCGGCGCAAGCGCGCAATTCCAGAAGCTGGTTGCAGGCGTTGTTGCCATCGCGGCCGAGCAAAGCCGTGGCTCTCACCCGCTCCCGGCGGAGGGGCCGCCGATTAGTTTCACCACGAAGGGTGTCGAGGCAGAAGCTCGGGCGACTGCACCCGTCGGCAAAAGGCTTTTGCGTAAGCTAGCGATCATCGGACAGATCGCTTTGATATATGTTCTCGACCGGCTGGGGTTGACGGCCGGCGGCTTCGATCCGAAGCGGTACAAGGTTGAAGTGTCGCAGAACTCCGATTTCCGCAAATTCGACGATGGCTTGAAAATGACCATCGATATCGATAGCGAGCGTTTGCGCCGCATCGAAATGCTTCTGGAAAATGCATCAGCGGCCGGTATTAGCCGCCATGGTCTGCACCGGCAGGATTCGGCCCTGATCACCTGCTTCGTGCCGACACCGCTTGCGCATGATCATATCCACTTCATCGACGGTGCAGCAGGCGGCTATGCCATGGCGGCAAGCAATCTGAAGGCGAAGTTGTCGTAGATCAAAACCGTCGTTTAAGACTTCACAATATGCTCGCCCGTTAATCCGAGCTTGGAGAAAATATTGCGGGTGTCGATGATAAGGGGTGCCCATCGGACCAAAGCCGCATAATCGACATCATCGTGATCAGTCGAAACCAGCACGGCGTCAAACGACTTTACCACTACCTCGGTCAGCTCCACGGATTTGCGGCCTTTGAGCGCCATGTGTTCGCGCGTGGGTGGAATTTCCGCGACGAAGGGGTCGTGGTAATCGGCCCTGCCGCCGCGTTCCTCAATGATTTCGATCAGCCGGAGCGACGGGCTTTCGCGAATATCCGGTACGTTCTTCTTGTAGGCCAACCCAATAATGAGCACACGCGAGCGGCTGAGCGCCTTGCCTGAACGCATGTCGAGCGCTTCGGCCAGGCTGCCAACGACATAGCGCGGCATGGCGGAATTGATCTCGCCTGCCAGTTCGATGAACCGTGTTGGTAATTCATACTCACGCGATTTCCACGTCAGATAAAAAGGATCGATCGGGATGCAGTGCCCTCCGAGGCCCGGTCCCGGATAGAACGGCATATAGCCGAACGGCTTGGTCTTTGCGGCCTCGATGACTTCCCAGATATCGATGCCCATCGCTGCGTAGAGCGTCTTGAGTTCGTTGACGAGCGCGATATTGACCGACCTGAAGATGTTCTCCGTGAGTTTGACCGCTTCTGCGGTTGCGTTGGACGAGACTGGAACGACCGTTTTCACTGCAGCACTGTAGAAGGCCTGCATCAGCTTGCTCGCCTCAATACCATCCCCAGCAACGATTTTCGGGATCGTGGCAGTCTCGAAATCGCGATTGCCTGGGTCTTCCCGCTCGGGGGAAAAGCCAAGGAAGAAATCAGAGCCGGACGTGAGGCCGGTTTCCTCGAGGATTGGCTTGACCACGTCGTTGGTCGTGCCGGGATAGGTGGTCGACTCCAGCACGATCAACTGCCCGGGACGCAAGGTAGCCGCAATCGCGCGGCTCGTTGCCTCGACAAAGGATAGGTCCGGATCGCGATGTTTGGTCAGCGGCGTCGGCACGCAAATGATGATCACATCGCAATTTGACAGCTCGGCGAAATCACTTGTCGACCGGAATCGGCCAGCTTTCGCCTCACCTGTCAGCGCTTCGTTGGTCACCGCCTCGATGTAGGAGCGACCCGCATCAAGTGAGATGATCTTGCCCGGATCAATATCAAAGCCGGTAACGGCAAAACCACTGCGCGCGAGCGTTATAGCCAAAGGCAGACCGACATAGCCAAGGCCAATGACACCGGCGTGGGCCCGATGCGTTGCGATTTTGCCGGAAAGATCCGAGTAGGGAGAGGATGCCAAGATGATCTCTTTTGTGCGAGCGCAAATGCTATCAAGTCGGGTTTAGATGGCCGCTATAGGATTGCCTGTCAAGCGAGGGATAACACGCGCTTCTACTC
>NZ_JBBNAN010000362.1:0-29701 GCF_037994405.1 Phyllobacterium sp. | reverse complement strand
CCGCTGCCAACCTCTGCGCCGTTTCCGTTCTCGATGTCGAGACCGGGACAATGCTTGTTGAGGTCAGCGAAGACATCGGCAAGGGCCATGCCGAGCGACTGATGGCTGTTATCGAGCGTGCGATTAAAGATGCCAAAATTGCTATCACCAATATCGGAAAGATCGCTGTCAGCGTCGGACCAGGCTCGTTCACCGGCGTCCGTGTCGGCGTTTCGACAGCGCGCGGCTTCGCACTTGCCCTGAAGTGCCCGGCAGTCGGGATCAGTACGCTTCAGGCGCTGGCTTATGATGCCGCGAAACTTTTTCCGAAAAGCCCGATCCTGTCGATCATCGACGCCCGCCGTGACGAATTCTACGCGCAATTCTTCGGCGAGGATGGGGCAGCCGAATCGCAGCCCATGGTAACGACGCTCCCCGCGTTACTGGAACAGCTTGCAAAACGTGGTCAAGGCCACGTTCTGTCGGGTTCTGGCGCTATGCTTATCAACGAGAGACTAGATCAGCCCCTTAATATCGCAGTAACGACAGCAACGGGAAGCATCGAAGCTTTCGCCCGGCTTGGTGCAATGCGCAGCCCTGACGATGAAGCGCCGAAGCCGCTTTATTTGCGTGGACTCGATGTTAAGCCGCAGCAGGGATTCGTCCTGAAAAGGAAGGTCGCGGAATGATCGGGTTTCCTTTCGATAATCTGCGACCGCGCAACTTTGTCATCGAACCGCTTGTTCGCGCCGACGCCGCAGATATGTCTGCCATCCACAGCCTTACATTTCGCCAGCCGTGGAGCGATGACGACTTTCATGCCCTGCTGGTCGAAGATAATGTGTTCGGGTTCATCGCGCGCGAAGTGGGAAATCGTCGGGCGCAGCCTGGTGGTTTCGTGCTGGCCAGGCTCGTGGTGGACGAAGCTGAAATTCTCACTGTCGCAGTGGCGCCGCAAGCCCAGCGCAAGGGTCTGGGCCACGCGCTAGTGGATGCGACGCTGCGTCATTTGCACAATGCCCGCGCCAGCACCCTTTTTCTGGAAGTAGACGAACTGAATATACCGGCGCTGGCCCTTTACCGCAGACTCGGCTTCAAACAGGTCGGAAAACGGCCCGGCTACTACGAAACGGCCGCCGGCCGCTCTTCGGCTTTGACCATGCGCCGTGACCTTAAGGCAGGTCGCTGACATGATGGCCTGGTTGCGTTTCAGCGTGATGGCGATGGGGTTTGTCCTTACGATTCTCGTCCTTGTACCCCTGCAATATATATTCTTGAAGACTGGCCGGGGCGCGCGCAAAACTACCCCAGTGCTCTTCCATCAGATCGTAAGCCGATTGCTCGGGTTTCGGATCCATATGCATGGGGAAATGGCGACGGGTCGCCCGCTTCTACTGGCTGCCAACCATACATCCTGGACCGATATTGTCATTCTTGGTTCGCTGCGCGAGATGGTGTTCATCGCCAAGGCCCAGGTGGCAAGCTGGCCACTTTTTGGCATGCTCGCCAAGCTGCAGCGCACAGTCTTCATCGAGCGTGAGAAGCGCGGAAAGACCCATCATCAGGCCAGCGAAATCGCAGTTCGCCTTGCCGCTGGTGATGCCATGGTACTATTCGCCGAAGGCACGACCTCTGACGGCAATCGCGTTCTGCCGTTCAAGACATCGCTCTTTGGCGCTGCACAGGTGGCTATTCGCGAAACTGATGTGGAAACGGTCACCGTACAGCCGGTTGCGATCGCCTATACGAGGGTTCACGGTATGCCCATGGGACGGGTACACAGGCCAATTGTCGCCTGGCCGGGCGATGTACCACTCGGACCGAGTCTGATTGGGCTCCTGAAAGATGGTGCTGTCGACGTCGACGTCTGGTTCGGTGAACCCATGGTGATCGATGGTAAGAGCGATCGCAAAGCCCTGGCCCGGACGATGGAAAAGCGGGTGCGCGCAATGGTGCGAACTTCGCTCATTGGCCGTGATCTGATAAGTACACCGGCGGAAAGCGGTGCGGAGGCTATTCTCAACGACCACAAAAACCGTTAGAAGCCTTCTCATGGACGATATCAGCATTACCAGCAAGCCGGATGAAGCCTCCGGAACCCTGACGCATTCACCGGCGCTCCCCAACACGCGCAAGGTTTATGTGAAGACTTACGGCTGTCAGATGAATGTCTATGACAGTCAGCGCATGACCGACAGCCTTGCAGCAGAGGGATACAGTCCGACCGATACCGCCGACGACGCCGATCTGGTGCTGATCAATACCTGTCATATCCGTGAAAAGGCGTCCGAGAAGCTTTACTCGGCGCTGGGCCGCCTGCGCAAGATGAAGGATGCACGAGCGAAAGAAGGCCGTGAACTGACTGTCGGCGTTGCCGGCTGCGTTGCACAGGCCGAAGGCGACGAAATTACGCGCCGTGCCCCGGTAGTCGACCTAGTGGTTGGCCCACAGACTTATCACCGGCTGCCACAGGCGCTCGCCCGCGTACGCCAGGGCGAGCGTGTGGTTGAGACCGAATATGCGATCGAAGACAAATTCGACCATTTGCCCGCTCCGGCGATAGAACAGACCAGAAGTCGCGGTGTGACGGCATTTGTGACCGTGCAGGAAGGTTGCGACAAATTCTGCACATTCTGCGTGGTGCCCTACACCCGCGGTTCGGAAATATCGCGACCTGTCGCCCAAATTGTCAGGGAAGCGGAAAAGCTTGCCGAAGCCGGTGTGCGGGAGCTGACCCTGCTTGGCCAGAACGTTAATGCATGGCATGGCGAAGGTGCAGACGGACGCGAATGGGGATTGGGCGAACTGCTCTATCGCCTTGCTGAGATCCCCGGCATTGCCCGATTGCGATATGTGACGAGCCATCCGCGCGACATGGATGACACACTAATCAATGCGCATCGCGACCTTCCAATGCTGATGCCTTATCTGCACCTGCCGGTTCAATCGGGCTCGGACCGCATTCTGAAAGCGATGAACCGCAAACATAGCGGCGCCGACTATCTGCGCTTGATCGACCGCATCCGCAGTGCCCGCTCGGATATAGCGCTGTCAGGCGACTTCATCGTCGGCTTTCCGGGCGAGACGGAAGAAGATTTTGAGGCAACGATGCAAATCGTAAGGGACGTCACCTACGCTGCGGCTTATTCGTTCAAATATTCCCCGCGGCCTGGCACACCCGGTGCCGATATGGAAAATCATGTCGAGGAAGCTGTGAAGGACGATCGGCTGCAGCGTTTGCAATCTTTGCTGAGCGAACAGCAATATGCCTTCCAGCGTAGCTTGATCGGGAAATCCATGGATGTGCTGATCGAGAAGGCCGGAAGACTACCAGGACAGATGGTCGGAAGATCTCCCTGGTTACAACCTGTAATTATAGATGTACACGGCGATCGAATCGGCGACATTATCCATGTGCGAATCATCGACACCGGGACCAACAGTCTGATTGGGGTTCGGGAGATGAACTCGGCGAGCAATGGGACTATAACGGGCTGAACACTTTTTTAGGAGAGCCGTTTGAACGCCACCGAAAAGCTGAAACCCGCTCCCTCAGGAGCCTCGGATCTGGCGCATATCGTACTGACATTTGACAACAACCGGCTGGCGAGTGCGCTGTTCGGCCAGTTTGATGAAAATCTCGCCCGTATTGAGCAGAAACTGGGTGTTGATGTTCGCTCAAAGGGCAACCAGCTTGCCATACGCGGTGAGCCTGGTGCGACAGAGCAAGCGCGCAGGGCACTCGACCAACTCTATGAACAATTGCAAAATGGCCATGACATTTCCGCGTCCGATGTCGATGGCGCATTGCGCATGGCGATTGCCGCCGACGATCAATTGACGCTCCCCACGATGGACAACAAGAGCAAGATGGCCGCTGCCCAAATATCGACCCGCAAGAAGACGATCTTTGCGCGTACGCCGACACAGGACGCTTACATGCGGGCGCTTGATCGCTCGGAATTGGTGTTCGGAGTGGGGCCGGCTGGTACCGGTAAGACCTATCTTGCGGTGGCCCATGCTGCGATGCTTCTGGAACGCGGGCTTGTCGACCGGATCATTCTCTCGCGCCCAGCCGTGGAAGCGGGCGAACGCCTCGGCTTTCTTCCCGGCGACATGAAAGAGAAGGTCGATCCCTATCTGCGCCCGCTTTATGATGCCCTCTACGACATGATGCCGGCCGACAAAGTCGAACGGGCGATTGCTGCCGGCGTTATCGAAATCGCGCCACTTGCCTTCATGCGCGGGCGCACGCTTGCTCATTCGGCCATCATCCTCGACGTGGCGCAGAACAAGACTGCCATGCAAATGAAGATGTTCCTGACGCGTCTTGGCGAAAACGGACGCATGATCATCACTGGCGATCCGAGCCAGATCGATTTGCCGCCCGGGCAGAAGTCTGGCCTCGTAGAAGCGCTCAGGATACTTGATGGTGTCAGCGGCATAGTCACTGTGCGATTCACCGACGTGGACGTCGTGCGTCATCCGCTCGTTGCTGCAATTGTCCGGGCCTACGACAAGGAAGGCGCCAGGCCAGGAGGCCTGGCGATGCCATCTTGATTAATATCGACATACTCGTTGAATCGGAAGGCTGGGCCGAAGAGGCCGCGTTACACGATCTTTCGGCGCATGCCATCGCAGCCACCTGGCTACAGCTTGATGGCGGCGAGCAGCCAGAGAGCGAACTTAGTCTCGTCTTCACCGATGATGCTGCAATCAAGGAACTCAACAGCGATTGGCGTGACAAGGATAAGCCGACCAATGTGCTATCATTCCCGGCTTTCACCTTGAAGCCGGGTCAGAAACCTGGTCCTATGCTTGGCGATATCGTCATTGCACGCGAAACGGTTGCGCGCGAGGCTGTGGAGGAAGACAAATCCTTCGATCATCACCTGACGCACCTTATTGTTCATGGATTTCTGCATCTGGTCGGTTATGATCATATGACGGAAGCCGAGGCCGAGGAGATGGAAGGGCTGGAGCGCAAAATTCTGGAGCGTCTTGCAATCCCGGACCCATATGCGCTATCCGTCATTGACGATCAATCCGATTGAGGACCATGTCTGACACGTCACACCAGAACGATCCTGCCACGCCTTCAAGGGGCATTATGGGGCAGGAGAGTGATGCCGAAGGGCAGAGTATCACCAGAGCGCAAGGCCCAGAAAAGCGCTCGCTTCTTTCCGCAATTTTCCCGTTTCTGCGCGCTCGTCCGGGGACGTCCCTAAGGGAGGATCTGGATGCGGCGCTCGCAGTAGATCATCAAGGCGATACGGCGTTTTCTCCCGAAGAGCGCGCCATGCTGCACAATATCCTGCGCCTGCGTGAACTGCGGGTCGAGGATGTGATGATCCCGCGTGCCGACATTGAGGCGGTGGACATCACCACGACGCTTGGTGACCTTCTGGAAGTATTCGAGAAGTCAGGCCACTCGCGCATGCCGGTGTTTGCCGAGACACTGGATGATCCGCGCGGCATGGTCCACATCCGTGATGTGGTCAACCACATCACCAAGGTTTCGCGGGTAAAAGCCCCGCGAAAAACAGCCGCTCGCACCCCGAAAATCCCGGTTGCTGCAAAATTCAATCTCGCCAATGTCGATCTAACCAAGACGATTGCGGATTTGAGCCTGATGCGGCCGATCCTGTTCGTACCGCCGTCGATGCTGGCCAACGACCTTATGGGGCGCATGCAGGCACAGCGCATTCAGATCGCCTTGGTGATCGATGAATATGGCGGAACGGATGGCCTTGTTTCACTGGAAGATATCGTTGAAATGGTTGTCGGCGACATCGAGGATGAGCATGACGACGACGAAGTGATGATCATCGAAGAGCCCGAAGGCGTTTTTGTTACCGATGCACGCGCCGATCTTGATGAAGTAACGGAAAAGATCGGGTCAGGGTTCGTCGTCGGCGAGCACGGCGAGGACGTTGATACGGTCGGCGGGCTGATCTTCTCTATTCTCGGGCGCATTCCCGTTCGCGGCGAAATGGTACAGGCCGTCCCGGGCTATGAGTTTCATGTTCTTGAAGCTGATCCGCGTCGTATCCGCAAGGTGCGTATCGTTCCCCTACGCCACGTCGAACGCCGTCCGCGCACGGCACGTCAAGGTACGGCTGGAGAGCCGGCGGAAACGGACGAATGATTGGCGCAAGTCTCACCGTTTAAGACTGACGAAAAATCAGAGTGGGTGGGGCGCGGCATGATCCAGCAATTGGCCGGAAAGATCATTCTCCTGTCGGGTTGGAAGCGTGTTGCCTTAGCCTTTCTCGTGGGAGCGCTGGCAAGTTTTGCGCTTCCGCCCTACGATTTTTTCGCCGTTTGCTTCGTATCGTTCCCGGTGCTTGTCTGGTTGATTGACGGCGCTGTCGACAATGCTGGAAGAGGCCCGATCCGCAGGCTAATGCCCGCCGCGATGATTGGCTGGTGGTTTGGTTTTGGTTACTTTGTGTCCGGCCTTTGGTGGATCGGGAACGCGCTGCTTGTGGATGCCGCAAACTTTGCCTGGGCTGTTCCCTTCGCTATCCTCGGGCTTCCCGCTTTTCTAGCGATATTCTATGCCTTTGCTGCAGCGCTCGCCCGCCTGCTGTGGAGCGAAGGCCTTGGTCGCATTCTGGCTCTTGCCTTTGGTTTCGGCATTGCCGAATGGTTGCGGTCTTTTGTCCTCACCGGCTTTCCATGGAACGCCATTGGCTATGCAGCCATGCCGGTGCCGTTGTTGATGCAGTCATCAGTCATTGTCGGGCTGTTGGGAATGAATGCGCTAGCCGTGATTGTCTTTGCCATGCCCGCACTGCTGGCCAGCGGCCGCGATGTAAGGGCGGGCATTGCTCTTTTCCTTGTCCTGATTTGTGGCCATGTGGGGTTCGGTGCCTATCGCCTCAAGGCTGCGCCCGTAGAAGCCAAGGGGCCGCCGATTCGCATCGTACAGCCGTCTATTGCGCAGGATCTCAAATGGGACGCCGATGCGCGGCGTGGTATCCTGGACAAATACATTGCCATGACCGGAGAAGCACCAAAGCAAGGCAAGCCCAAGCCACAGGTGATTGTCTGGCCGGAAACGGCAGTTCCCTACATCCTGACGAAGACGCCTGAAGCTCTCAAAAGCATCGCGGATGTGCTCGAGGAAGGGCAGATATTACTCGCCGGTGCTATTCGCATGGAGGAACCGAACGGCGGTCAAGATCCGCTGTATTACAATTCGATATATGCCATCGATAGTGACGGCCAGATTGCAGGAGCGGCGGATAAACTCCATCTCGTACCCTTCGGGGAATACGTGCCGCTCGAAAACATTCTGCGCCGGTTTGGTATCAGCGAAGTCATTGAACTGCCGGGTGGATTTAGTGCTGCAGCTACTCGGCGGTCGCTCAAGGTCATGGATAATTTCATTGCCTTGCCGCTGATTTGCTACGAGGCGATATTTCCGGCCGAACTGGCTTATGAGGGACCGCGCGCCGATGCGATTGTCAATGTCACCAACGATGCGTGGTATGGTGACACGCCCGGTCCCTACCAGCATTTTCGCCAAGCACAGTTGCGCGCGGTCGAGCAGGGGCTGCCTCTCATTCGAGCTGCCAATAACGGCCTCTCCGGCATCGTCGACCCCTATGGTCGAATCATCGACGCTCTTGCATTGAACGCCATCGGTGTCGTGGATGGGGATCTTCCCGGGAAGGTTCAGCTACCCTTAAGTCAAGCTGCTCGCAAATTGCAATTCTGGATTGTAATTGGCATGGTCTTGATTGCATCGCTTGGCTATTTTCTACACCGCCGGACAAGGGTTGGTTGACATTTCAGGGTTTGGCCTGTCGATTAACGCCTTATTTGGTCCGTTGATACATTGATGATAAAATTCATTTTCAGCTCCATTTCATACGAATGAGATTTTCATGTCTGATAATAAAAAGAGACCCAATCCTGTCGATGTGCATGTCGGGGCGCGAATTCGCTTGCGCCGTAACATGATCGGGCTAAGCCAGGAGAAACTTGGTGAAAGCCTTGGAATAACATTTCAACAAATCCAGAAATACGAAAAGGGTATGAATCGCGTCGGTGCCAGCCGATTGCAGGCGATCGGCAATATTCTCAACGTCCCTGTCACTTTTTTCTTTGACGATATGCCGGGTCAATCAGATAAGCCGAAGGGGTTTGATGAGGAGAGCGAGACTACCTATGTCGTGGGCTTCCTCAACAGCTCGGAGGGCATTCAACTTGCCCGGGCTTTTGCGAAGATCACGGATGCGAAGATAAGGCGGAAGATACTTGATCTGGTTCGCACGTTGGGAGATGAGGAAGAATAATTGGTTTAGAACCGGCACCTGCGTTGAATGCGCGTTGCGTTCCTGGAAAAATATTCTCACAGTGCTGATTGTTTGAAAATGAATCCAATTGACTGAACCCCTCTACCTTGGCAAAGACTACGCAGCTCCCGCTCAGTCTCGATCAGGCGGGCGTTCGTTTGCTTTCAAGAGGGGTTCCCCGTGACACGCAGTTCTTATCTTTTTACCAGTGAGTCCGTATCGGAAGGTCATCCAGACAAGGTCTGCGATCGAATTTCCGATGAAATCGTCGACATGATCTACAAAGAGGCAAAGAAGACGGGTGTTGATCCGTGGACGGTGCGCATTGCTTGCGAAACACTGGCCACCACCAACCGCGTTGTTATCGCCGGCGAGGTGCGTGTGCCAGACACGCTTTTGAAAAAGGACAAGAACGGCACCGTCTTGAAAGACGCGAAGGGCCATCCCCTTATCAATCCATCGCGGTTCCGCGCAGCTGCTCGCCGAGCCATTCGCGAAATCGGTTACGAGCAGGACGGTTTCAACTGGAGGACCGCGAAGATCGATGTGCTCTTGCATCCGCAATCAGCTGATATTGCCCAGGGCGTCGACAATGCTGCCGATCGTCAGGGCGAAGAAGGTGCAGGCGATCAAGGCATCATGTTTGGTTATGCCTGCCGTGAAACACCGGATCTCATGCCGGCTCCGATCTATTACTCCCACAAGATTCTTGAGCTCCTTGCGGCTGCCCGCCACAAAGGTGAGGGCGATGCCGGCAAGCTTGGTCCAGACGCCAAGAGCCAGGTGACGGTTCGCTACGTCGATGGTGTTGCCGCCGAAACCACGCAGATCGTTCTCTCGACCCAGCATCTCGACGCCAGCTGGGATTCCACGAAGGTTCGCAAGGTAGTGGAGCCGTACATTCGCGAAGCCTTGGGCAATCTGAAGATCGCTGATGACTGCGTCTGGTACATCAACCCGACCGGGAAATTCGTTATCGGCGGACCCGATGGCGATGCTGGCCTTACAGGTCGTAAGATCATCGTTGATACTTATGGTGGCGCGGCGCCCCATGGCGGCGGCGCCTTTTCGGGCAAGGATACGACCAAGGTCGACCGCTCCGCAGCATATGCTGCTCGCTATCTGGCTAAGAACGTAGTCGCTGCTGGCTTTGCCGACCGCTGCACGATCCAGCTGTCCTACGCAATTGGTGTCGCGCAGCCTCTATCGGTCTATGTCGACCTGCATGGAACCGGCAAGGTCAAGGAAGATGCGGTCGAGCAAGCCTTGCGCAAGGTCATGGATCTTTCGCCTTCGGGCATCCGCAAGCATCTCGACCTTAACAAGCCGATTTATGCCAAAACTTCCGCCTACGGCCATTTCGGCCGCAAGCCTGGCCGCGACGGTTCCTTCTCCTGGGAGCGAACCGATCTGGCAAAGCAGCTGAAGTCCGTTCTGGCCGCTTGAGCGGCCATTGCGATATGCCGATGAGTGAACCGAGGCGCGCGCGTTCGACAGAAGCATTCTTCGGCAGAAGAAGCGGCAAGCCGCTGCGTGCAATGCAGCGTTCCATCCGTGATGAGTTGCTGCCGCTGCTTAAACTCGATCTTTATCAACCGGCGCCTATCGACCTTCGCAGTTTGTTTACTGCGGAGGTCGAGACCGTCAGGATGGAGATTGGTTTTGGCGGTGGTGAACATCTGCTGCATGAAGCGGCGCGTTGCCCGAAATCCGGCTTTATCGGGATCGAGCCTTTCATCAACAGCATGGCCAAACTGGTTGTTGAGCTGCATGAGAATCCCTTGCAGAACATTCGCCTTTATGACGATGACGCGACACAGGTGCTCGACTGGCTGCCGGCAGCCTCGCTGGACGGTATCGATTTGTTCTACCCGGACCCCTGGCCGAAAAAGAAACACTTTAAGCGCCGCTTCGTCAGTCAGAAGAACCTCGATCGTTTCGCTCGAGTTCTTAAGCCTGGCAGCATTTTTCGGTTTGCTTCGGACATAGATACCTATGTGAACTGGACGCTGCAGCATTGCCGTGCCCACACTGAATTCGAGTGGCAAGCCGAGACATCGGCTGATTGGCACACCCCCTATCAAGCGTGGCCCGGCACACGCTATGAACAAAAAGCACATCGCGAAGGTCGGGTTGGCGCCTATCTGACGTTTATCCGCCTTTAATATTTATCTTCGCGCGTAGCCAGGCCAGACTTCATTTCACGTGACAGCTTCCTGACAGTTTTCTAGTATCATTCTAAGGATGAGGAGACCGCTGGGAGGCTGTCCACACATTTAGAGCACCGAGCCACGGATTTGGTATTCTTTTGCCAATCCAGCTTTAACTATCGACATCTTCCCGCTTCTTCAAAGACCAGCAATTAGATAGCTGATGGCTGTCATGGGAGGATACCAAGAATGCGTAAGATGTTGCTTGCTTTTGTTGCCGCCGGCGCGGTCATTCTGTCCGGTCAGGCTTTTGCAGCTGACTATAAGATCATGGCCCCTGCTGCGCCAGGTGGCGGGTGGGACCAGACTGCCCGCACGATCCAGACTGCTCTACAAGACGAAAAAATTTCTGGTAGCGTTCAGGTTGTCAATGTGCCGGGCGCCGGTGGTACGATTGGTCTGGCGCAGTTTGCCAATTCCGCCAAGGGTGATCCATCACAGCTGATCGTTGGTGGCTACGTCATGGTCGGTGCGATCTTGACCAATGCTTCTCCTGTTACACTTGAACAGGTCACACCGATTGCACGTTTGACGGGCGAATACGAGGCGCTGGTTGTTCCAGCTGCATCGCCGATCAAATCCATGGCTGATCTTGTTGAGAAGCTGAAAGCCGATCCAGGCGCAGTTTCCTGGGGTGGTGGCTCCGCCGGCGGTACGGATCACATCACTGCCGGTCTGATCGCAAAGGCTGCTGGTGTTGACCCGACGAAGGTCAATTACATTGCCTTCTCCGGTGGCGGTGAAGCGCTGGCTGCCATCCTCGGTGGTCAGGTTACAGTCGGTATCTCCGGTTACGGTGAATTCGAATCGCAGATCAAGGCTGGTGCGCTGCGCATCATCGGCATTTCGAGCGATGCGAAGGTAGAAGGGATCGATGCACCGACCTTCAAGGAAGGTGGCGTGGACGTCGCAATCCAAAACTGGCGTATGGTTGCTGCTGCTCCCGGGATTTCTGCCGAACAGGAAGCTGCAATCGGCGCTGACGTTGAAAAGCTGGTGAAGTCGAAGAGCTGGCAGGATCAGCTCAAGGCCAAGGGTTGGGCTGACACCTATCTCGCAGGCGACGCTTTCAAGGCGCAGCTGGCCAAAGACACCGAAGCAACCTCAGCGATCCTGAAAGACATTGGTCTCGTAAAATGACGCAAGAGTCACCGAGTTCCGAAGCGCGCCGCCCTGACAGGGCGGCGCTGGTCATTGCCGCGGCGATTGCGATTATTGCTGCGGTGATCGTCTACAGCACGGCAACAGCGCATGGTGGAAGCGCGACGAGAATCGGTCCTTCGGCATTTCCCTATGCCATCGCGGGTTGTCTGTTCATTCTCGCAATCTGGACTGCATTCGAAGCGATACGCGGTGATTTCCCCAAGCGGGAAGAGCAGGAAATTCAGCCTGTCGTCTGGATCATAGGCGGTCTTGCCGCGCAGATGCTGCTTCTGCATATCACGGGTTTTGCCATAGCGACCGGATTGCTTTTTGCGGCTACCGCACGCGGTTTTGGCAAAGGTCCGTTGTGGATGACGATTCCAATCGGAATCGTACTTTCGTTCGTTATCTGGGTCATTTTCGCCAAGGGACTGCAATTGGCACTCCCGGCCGGACCGCTTGAACGTCTCATTTAAGGACAGATTCGGCTATGGATAGTTTTACATTATTGGCACATGGCTTCGCCGTTGCAATGCAGCCGCTCAACTTGCTGTATGCTCTGATTGGCGTAACATTGGGTACGGCAGTCGGTGTTCTTCCGGGCATCGGACCGGCCCTTACAGTCGCATTGCTCTTACCCGTTACCTATAAGCTCGACCCTGCAGGATCGCTAATCATGTTCGCGGGCATCTATTATGGTGGCATGTATGGCGGCTCGACCACGTCGATCTTGCTCAATACGCCGGGTGAGAGCTCGTCCATCGTGACAGCGCTCGAGGGCAATAAAATGGCGCGAGCCGGGCGCGGTGGTCCGGCGCTGGCAACGGCCGCCATTGGTTCCTTCGTCGCCGGTCTGATCGCGACCATGGCGCTGGCTTTGATCGCACCAACGATCGTCAAATTTGCCCTGTCTTTCGGACCTGCAGAATATTTCGCACTGATGATCCTCGCCTTCATGACCGTTTCGGCGGCATTCGGCGATTCCACCTTGCGCGGACTGACGGCACTATTCCTCGGGCTTGCACTAGGTCTGGTCGGTATTGACCTTCAAACCGGACAGGCCCGCCTTGCTTTCAGCATCCCGGATCTCCTCGACGGCGTAGAAGTCACAACGCTCGCTGTGGCCCTTTTTGCCATTGGCGAGACCTTGAGCGTCGCTGCCTCACGCAGTTCGGGTGAGGAAAAGATCGAACCGGTCAAGGGCTCGGTGTGGATGAACAGGGAAGATTGGGCACGCTCGTGGAAACCTTGGTTGCGCGGAACATTTATCGGCTTTCCGATCGGCGCAATGCCTGCCGGTGGCGCCGAGATCGGCACATTCCTATCTTATTCGGTAGAAAAGCAGTTGGCGAAGAAGCCGGAAGAATTCGGCCAGGGAGCCATTGAAGGCGTTGCAGGACCGGAGGCCGCTAATAATGCATCCGCCGCAGGAACGCTTGTCCCTTTGCTAACGCTTGGTCTCCCGACCAGTGCGACGGCCGCGATCATGCTTGCTGGCTTTCAGCAATTTGGGCTTCAGCCCGGTCCATTGCTGTTTGCCAACAATCCACAGATTGTCTGGGGTCTGATTGCAAGCCTGCTGGTTGCCAACTTTATGCTGCTGGTTCTAAATTTGCCACTGGTAGGATTGTGGGTGCGCCTGTTGTCGATTCCGCGGCATTGGCTTTATGCCGGGATTCTGGTCTTTGCGACGCTCGGCACCATTGGCGCCAATCCCTCGACATTCGAGCTCGGCATGCTGCTGGCGTTTGGCGTATTGGGATATTTCCTGCGCCGATTCGGCTATCCGATTGCGCCAGTCGTCGTCGGTTTGATTTTGGGGCCGATGGCGGAGCAGCAGTTGCGTCGGGCGTTGGCAATCAGTCAGGGCGATGCAACCGTGCTCGTCCACTCGCCGATTGCAGCGACTTTGCTGGTGCTTGCAGTCTGCGCTGTCGTCGTGCCGCTGATCATGCGTGCCCGAGGCAAAGGTAAGGTGCTCGCAGCACTGGCGGCGAACGAAGACTGATCTTAACAGCCTCCGTCCACCGGACTGATTAGTTAGTTCCGGTGGATGGTGCTGAACTGGACCGGGTCGATACCAAGTGTGCGCAGGTCGGAGGCAACCGGCTGATGGCCGATGCGCGTTGCTGATGCTACCGCGACCGCGCTGCCGAACACGTTGAAAAAGCGGCCGATCTTCGTGGGAATATGTCTCTTTGTCATTTTTCTATCCTTTCGCATTGATGCTGCGATGCAACATAGATAGTTGAGGTGACCCGATAAGGTTAGGTCTGTGATTGCAGGCCAGCCATGCGAAAATGCATTGCAGAATGCGGGCGCGACAAAGAGCGGGCAGAAAATCACGTCTGTGCTTGAAACCCGCATGCCATTTCTGTATATAGAAGTCATATTCTTGGTCGATAGAACAGGAGTGGGTCCAGACCGGTCCCGCTCTTTTTTGTTTCTTGGGGCCGAAACAGGGAAAAAATTTGCGTGACAGACGGCGCTGAAACAGAGCACGAGACTGCCTCCGCCAAGGGGCACGACGAACGGATTATCACTGAAACGGGCGTGGACGCCCGCGTGGCCGGCATCATTGAACCGGTCTTGGATTCCATCGGTTTTCGCCTGGTAAGAGTTCGTCTCTCTGGTCTCAATGGACTGACTTTGCAGATCATGACCGAACGCAACGATGGCACGATGACCGTCGAGGATTGCGAGCTCGTTAGCCGGACATTGTCACCAGTGCTTGATGTTGAGGATCCGATCGACCGGCATTATCATCTGGAAGTCTCGTCGCCCGGTATTGATCGTCCGCTGGTCCGCAAATCGGATTTCGTCACCTGGATTGGCCATATCGTCAAGATCGACACTTCTGCGCTCTTTGAGGGACGCAAAAAGTTTCGCGGCCGGATTGCGAATGTCTCGGCCGATGCCGTCACGGTCGAAAGCGATCAGGCGAGCTATGGTGACAAGCCAGTTGTCGAAGTCCCGTTCGAGATCATCTCGGATGCGCGGCTTATTTTGACGGATGATCTCATTCGCGATGCATTGCGCCGCGATAAGGATTTGCGCGAAGGCCGGATACCTGAAGACGCTGCAGGCTCCGCAGACGAGGCAGAAGCTTCGACCGCTAAGCCGGAACAAACAAAACAGGATTGATATTTCATACGCCCGCAGGACAAGCGCGGCGGTGAACCCAAGGAGAAGAACATGGCAGTCAGTGCAAACAGGCTAGAACTTCTGCAGATCGCCGATGCGGTGGCACGCGAGAAGTCGATTGACCGCGAGATCGTGATTGCGGCGATGGCCGATGCCATTCAGAAAGCCGCGCGCTCGCGTTATGGCCAGGAAACCAATATTCGCGCCGATATCAATGCCAAGACCGGTGAAATCAAGCTGCAGCGGCTGCTTGAAGTCGTCGAGACTGTGGAAGATCCGGTCACCCAGATTGGCATGGACGCGGCTCGCGACCGCAACCCCGATGCGCAGCCCGGCGATTTTCTCGCCGATCAGCTGCCGCCGATGGATTTCGGCCGTATCGCTGCCCAATCCGCCAAGCAGGTCATTGTGCAGAAGGTGCGCGAAGCCGAACGTGACCGTCAGTATGACGAATACAAGGATCGCGTTGGCGAAATCATCAACGGCAGCGTCAAGCGCGTTGAATATGGCAATGTGATCGTCGATCTTGGCCGCGGCGAAGCCATCGTGCGCCGCGACGAGCTGATTCCCCGTGAGACATTCCGCTACGGCGACCGCGTTCGCGCCTACGTTTATGACGTGCGCCGCGAACAGCGTGGTCCACAGATTTTCCTGAGCCGCACCCATCCGCAGTTCATGGCAAAGCTCTTCACCATGGAAGTGCCGGAAATCTACGACGGCATCATCGAGATCAAGTCGGTGGCGCGTGATCCTGGCTCGCGCGCCAAGATTGCTGTGATTTCCCGCGATTCCTCGATCGATCCCGTCGGCGCCTGCGTCGGTATGCGCGGTTCGCGCGTTCAGGCTGTTGTTGGCGAACTGCAGGGCGAGAAGATCGACATCATTCCGTGGTCGCCCGAGCCGGCTTCATTCATCGTTAATGCACTCCAGCCAGCTGAAGTTGCAAAAGTTGTTCTCGATGAAGATGCCGAACGTATTGAAGTTGTCGTCCCGGATGACCAACTATCCCTTGCGATCGGTCGTCGCGGTCAGAATGTACGTCTGGCTTCGCAGCTTACGGGCTGGGATATCGATATCCTCACCGAACAGGAAGAATCCGAGCGCCGCCAGAAGGAATTCGTCGAACGCTCGAACCTGTTCATGGAAGCGCTTGATGTCGACGAGATGGTCGGCCAGGTTCTGGCCTCCGAAGGTTTCGCCAGCGTCGAGGAAATCGCTTATGTGGATAGCGACGACATTTCCTCCATCGATGGTTTCGATGAGGAAACGGCGACTGAAATCCAGCAGCGCGCCCAGGAATATCTGAGCCGCATCGAAGAGGAGCGCGATGCCCGCCGCAAGGAACTGGGTGTTTCCGACGAACTTCGCGATCTACCGGGCATGACGAATGCCATCCTCGTCGCCGTCGGTGAAGATGGCGTCAAGACAGTCGAAGACTTCGCCGGATATGCAGTTGATGAACTAACGGGCTGGCGCGAGCGCAAGGATGGTGAGACAATCAACTATCCCGGCATCCTCTCGCAGTTTGATGTCAGCCGCGCCGATGCGGAGCAGATGGTCCTTGCTGCACGTCTCAAGGCTGGCTGGATAACGGAAGAAGATCTTGCCGCGGGCGAACCTGAAGTAGACGCGGACGAAGAGGTCACCGGTTAACGCTCCAGTAGGTGCATGATACTTCGAGCAAGGTCATGCGGAGATGAAGAAGGGCGATCAAGGCTTGGAACCGGAAATGAACGACAGGACGTGCATTGTCACGCGTGAAAGCGGTACTGTCGATGATATGATCCGGTTCGTCGCTGGCCCCGATGGGACGGTTGTGGCGGATTTAAAGCGCAATCTTCCTGGCCGGGGGTGTTGGGTGAAAGCCCAGCGGCGCTATATTGATGAGGCGGTCAAGCGAAAGCTCTTTCCGCGTGGTTTAAAAAGCAATGTCATCGTTCCGGATAATTTCGGACAGGTCGTGGACCAGATGCTTGTAAAAACAGCGCTCGGAAGTTTTGGGTTGGCGCGCAAGGCCGGTGTTGTGGTAACAGGGGCCGCAAAAGTGGACGCCGCCATCCGCAACGGCACTGCCGCTCTCGTCCTTCATGCGTTTGAAGCGGCGGAAGATGGTGTCCGCAAACTTGACCAGGCCCGCCGTTCGGTTGTTTATGCGGGCGGGCCGGAAATACCCGCCCTTTCATTGTTCGAAAGCAGTGAAATGGATTTGGCATTGGGTGGGGTAAATGTGATACATGCTGCCGTACTCAAGGGAACGGCAGCTGCCGGGTTCGTTAAACGAGCCTGGCTGCTACAGCATTTTCGCGATGGCCGTGACGATCAGGCCGACGCTAAAGCGGCAGCTGCCGCGAAGGAAACGGAAACGGAATGAGCGATACAAAATCGACAGACGACAAGACGCTTGGCGTCAACAAGAAAACCCTGACCCTGAAGCGGCCTGGTGTTGAGCAGAGCACGGTGCGCCAGAATTTCAGTCACGGGCGGACGAAGTCTGTTGTCGTTGAAACCAAGAAGCGCAAGTTTAGCCTTCCGGACCACAAGCCGGAGGTTGCGCCTCCTGCCGCCGCGGCGCCGGCGCCTGCACCGTCGCCGGTTGCAGCCCCTGCCCCCGCAGCTGCTGCGCCTGTGCGCCCTGCGCCTCAGCCAGCTTCACCGCAAGCGAGTGCACCTGCAGCGCCACGTCCGGCAGCGCCCGCTACAGCTGCGCCAGCTGCACAGCCAAGCATACGTCCAGCGGCACCGTCGCAGCAGCAGCGTCCGGGCGGACAGCAACCGTATCGTCCAGCTGGCCAGCGTCCGAATGATCGTTCCGGCATGGTGTTGAATACGCTCTCGAGCGCTGAACTTGAAGCGCGCCGCAAGGCGCTGGAAGGGTCGAAAGCCCGTGACGCTGAGGATCGCGCCAAAGCTGCCCTTGAAGCGGCCCGCCGTGCCGAAGAAGAGGCATTGCGCGCCAAGGAGCGCGAAGATTCCGCGCGCCGTCAGGCTGAGGAAGAAGAGCGCCTTCGCAAGGAAGCCGAAGCCAAGCATAAGGCGGAAGAGGAATCCCGCAAGCGTCAGCCTGAAGTCAAGGCAACAGACGATGCTACGGCCAAAGCGCCGGTGCGTAGGCCGAATGCGGCTGAGGAGGACGACGATCGCCGCGGTCCCGTCGGAGCGGGTCGTCGCAGCAGTGCTGCACCAGCCAAGCCGGAAGTCCGCGCACCCAAGGTCGTCAAGGGCGAAGATGAACGCCGCCGTGGCAAGCTGACATTGGGCTCTGCGCTCAATGATGAAGGCCGTAGCCGTTCGCTCTCGGCCATGCGTCGTCGCCAGGAGAAATTCAAGCGCGGCATGCAGCAGGAAAGCCGCGAGAAAATCGCGCGCGAAGTGGTTTTGCCAGAGACCATCACGATCCAGGAGCTCGCGCAGCGTATGGCTGAGCGGTCGGTCGACGTCATCAAATTCCTGATGAAGGAAGGCCAGATGATGAAGCCGGGCGACCTGATCGACGCCGATACGGCTCAGCTGATCGCCGAAGAATTCGGTCACACAGTTCGCCGCGTTGCGGAGTCCGATGTTGAAGAAGGTATCTTCAATGTGCAGGACGACGAAGCTGCATTCGAGCCGCGCCCGCCCGTCGTTACCATCATGGGTCACGTCGATCACGGCAAGACTTCGCTGCTCGACGCCATCCGCAAGGCCAATGTCGTTTCCGGCGAAGCTGGTGGCATCACTCAGCACATCGGTGCCTATCAGGTCGAACAGAACGGCCAGAAGATCACCTTCATTGATACGCCTGGCCACGCTGCCTTTACGGCTATGCGTGCTCGCGGCGCGCAGGCAACCGATATCGCCATTCTCGTTGTCGCAGCGGATGACAGCGTCATGCCGCAGACGATCGAATCGATCAACCATGCCAAGGCGGCAGGTGTTCCGATCATCGTTGCGATCAACAAGATCGATAAGCCGTCGGCTGATCCCCAGAAGGTCCGCAACGGCCTGCTTCAGCATGAAGTCTTCGTCGAATCGATGGGCGGTGAAACGCTTGACGTCGAAGTTTCGGCAAAGACTGGTGTTGGCCTCGACAAGCTGCTCGAAGCCATCCTGCTGCAGGCTGAAATTCTCGACCTGAAGGCTGATCCGACGCGTACGGCTGAAGGTGTTGTCATCGAAGCCAAGCTCGAGCGCGGCCGCGGTTCTGTTGCTACTGTGCTCGTTCAAAAGGGCACCTTGCACCCAGGCGATATTATCGTTGCTGGCAGCGAATGGGGTCGTGTTCGTGCGCTGGTCAATGACCGGGGTGAGAACATGAAGGAAGCCGGACCGGCGACGCCGGTTGAGGTCCTTGGTCTCCAGGGTCCGCCGCAGGCCGGTGATCGCTTCGCTATTGTCGAAAACGAGGCCAAGGCACGCGAGATCTCCGAATATCGCACGCGTCTTGCTCGTGAAAAGGCTGTCGCGAAGCAGGCTGGTTCGCGCGGTTCGCTCGAACAGATGATGAGCCAGCTGCAGGTAACTGGCCTGAAGGAATTCCCGCTCCTCATCAAGGGTGACGTGCAGGGTTCCATCGAAGCCATTGCCGGTGCACTCGACAAGCTTGGAACCGACGAAGTGCGGGCACGCGTCATCCATTCGGGTGCTGGCGGTATCACCGAGAGCGATATTGCCCTCGCGGAGGCGTCGAATGCCGCAATCATCGGCTTCAACGTTCGCGCCAACAAGCAGGCGCGTGACCTCGCCGAACGCGAAGGCATCGAGATCCGCTACTACAACATCATCTACGATCTCGTGGACGATGTGAAAGCGGCAATGTCCGGTCTTCTGTCGCCAGAACGCCGCGAAACATTCCTCGGCAATGCGGAGATTCTCGAAGTCTTCAACATTACCAAGGTCGGTAAGGTTGCCGGTTGCCGTGTTACGGAAGGTAAGGTTGAACGTGGTGCCGGTGTACGCCTTATCCGTGACAACGTTGTCATCCACGAAGGCAAGCTCAAGACGCTCAAGCGCTTCAAGGACGAAGTCTCCGAAGTGCCAGCGGGCCAGGAATGCGGTATGGCGTTCGAGAACTACGACGATATTCGCGCAGGCGATACGATCGAAGCTTTCCGCGTCGAGCATGTAACCCGCACGCTCTAATCAGCAGCGTCTCAATCATCGATGACAGATCGCCGGGATTAAAACCGGCGATCTCTCGTTTATTTGGATATGACAATAATGGCTCGTTTTGCTTCATCATCCGGCCCCTCCCAACGCCAGCTGCGCGTCAGTGAACAGGTGCGCCATGCGGTTTCCCAGGTGCTTCAGCGCGGTGATGTGCGCGATGACACGCTGGAAAATGCTGTTATTGCTATTTCCGAAGTGCGGATGTCTCCGGATTTGAAAATTGCCACCTGCTTTGTCTCGCCGATTGGTGCCGCGGACAGCGATGGTGTCATCAGTGCGCTGAACAAGAATTCAAAGTTCATTCGCGGCCGGGCGGCTGTATATCTCAAGCAGATGAAATATATGCCGGAATTCCGGTTCCGCATTGATACGAGCTTCGACAATTACGCCAAGATCGACGCGCTCCTGCGCAAGCCGGAAGTCACGCGCGATCTCGCAGATCACGATGACGACGATGATGGTGGCGATCCCAACCCTGGCGATGTGCCAGGTCATGGCGGGGATGGTAACGATTAAATGGCAAGGCAACGCAAGAAAAAAGGCCGTCCGGTTTCCGGCTGGCTGATCTTCGACAAGCCGAAGGGCATGGGGTCGACCGAGGCTGTTTCCAAGATCAAATGGCTGTTCAAGGCAGAAAAGGCAGGCCACGCCGGCACGCTTGATCCGCTTGCGTCAGGCATGTTGCCGATTGCACTCGGCGAGGCAACCAAGACCGTTCCCTATGTCATGGATGGGACAAAGATCTATCACTTTACCGTCACCTGGGGTGCCGAGCGCACGACTGACGATCTTGAGGGCGAGGTGACCGTTACGTCTGACATCCGTCCTGATGAAGCCGCCATTAAGGCCCTGCTGCCGAAATATACGGGCATTATTCTCCAGACACCGCCGAAATTTTCCGCCATCAAGATCGCCGGTGAGCGCGCCTATGATCTGGCACGTGGTGGCGAAGAGATCGAAATCCCCGCCCGCGAGGTCGAGATCGATCGGCTGGAATTGATAGAACGTCCCGATGATTCGACGGCGGTCTTCAAAGTTGAATGCGGCAAGGGCACCTATGTCCGCTCGCTGGCACGCGATATGGGGCGCGATCTCGGTTGCTACGGCCATATTTCCGATCTGCGCCGTATCGAGGTCGCCCCCTTCGACGAGTCCGATTTCGTTACGCTCGCAGAACTGGAGGCGGCACATCCACCTGTTCCGACCGAGGAAGAAGGTGAGGACCGCTCCTACGAACGGCTCGCCGCGCGCTTTAAGGTGATGGACGCGTTCCTGATTGATACGGGCGCAGCACTGGAAAGCCTGCCACAGGTTGCGGTCTCCGACGATCAGGCCCATCGCATTCGCATGGGCAACCCGGTAATCCTGCGCGGACGCGATGCGCCGGTGGAAGCCGACGAGGCCTGCGTGACCAGCAAAGGCAAGCTTCTGGCGATCGGTTTCATCGAACAGGGCCAGTTCAAGCCGAAGCGCGTATTTACGGCCTGAAAATGGCCAGAAACATTTGCGGCTGGTAATTTGCCCCGTTTTCGACTATACGGCCCGCAGCGATAGGCTTTGCTTTCGCTTTAACCGGCCCCCGCTGGACGACATCCCGGCCGTGGGCATCCTGTTTTCCTCTTCAAAAGAAAGGATAAACGATGTCGATAACCGCTGAACGCAAGCAGGCAGTGATCTCTGAATATGCAACAAAGCCAGGCGATACCGGTTCTCCCGAAGTCCAGGTTGCCGTTCTGACAGAGCGCATTGTCAACCTGACCGAGCACTTCAAGGACCACAAGAAGGACAACCATTCCCGCCGTGGTCTGCTCAAGCTCGTCTCGACGCGCCGCAGCCTTCTTGATTATCTCAAGAAAGTTGACCAGGACCGCTACCAGACGCTGATCGAAAAGCTCGGCCTGCGCCGCTAACAGATTGGACCGGCGGATGCGCATTGCGCTCCGCCGGTCTTTCTCATCTCCATATGGGGGTGAAAACTACCATGAGGCAGGTCATGGGGCAGGATTGCAGGCAACTCGAGGCAACGAGTTGCACGTTGTCTTGCCCGTGATTGGTCTGAAACGAAACGGGCGAAGGATGCTGCTACCAAAGGGGTGCGCGTCTTTCCCCACTGAAGGACAAGACATGTTTAATCAACATAAAGTTGAAATCGAATGGGGCGGACGTCCGCTCATTCTGGAAACCGGCAAGATCGCCCGTCAGGCTGACGGGGCTGTTCTCGCCACCTACGGTGAGACTGTCGTACTCGCTACCGTCGTTTCCGCCAAGGAACCGAAGCCAGGCCAGGACTTCTTCCCTCTGACAGTCAACTATCAGGAAAAGACTTACGCCGCCGGCAAGATCCCAGGTGGCTATTTCAAGCGTGAAGGCCGTCCGAGCGAGAACGAAACGCTGGTTTCGCGCCTGATCGACCGCCCGATCCGCCCGCTCTTCGCTGAAGGCTACAAGAACGACACACAGGTTGTTCTGACAGTTATCCAGCATGATCTCGAAAACAACCCCGATATCGTCTCGATGATCGGTGCTTCCGCTGCCCTGACGCTTTCCGGCGTGCCTTTCATGGGCCCGATCGGCGGCGCACGCGTCGGCTACATCGGCGGCGAATACAAGCTGAACCCGACCGTTGATGAAATGGTTGAATCGAGCCTCGATCTGGTTGTTGCCGGTACAGGCGATGCCGTTCTGATGGTTGAATCGGAAGCCAAGGAATTGGCTGAAGACGTCATGCTCGGCGCCGTCATGTTCGGCCACAAAAACTTCCAGCCGGTGATCGACGCGATCATCAAGCTGGCCGAAGTTGCCGCCAAAGAGCCACGCGACTTCCACGCAGAAGACCTTTCTGCAGTCGAAGCCGCAGTGCTGAAAGTTGCCGAAGCCGATCTGCGCGACGCCTACAAGATCACCGACAAGCAGCAGCGCTATGCAGCCGTCGATGCCGCCAAGGCCAAGGTTAAGGCGCATTTCTTCCCGGAAGGCGTTGAAGAGCCTGAGTTTTCTGCTGAGCAGATCGCAACTGTCTTCAAGTCGGTTCAGGCGAAGATCGTTCGTTGGAACATTCTCGACACTGGCGGCCGTATCGATGGCCGTGACCTGAAGACCGTGCGCCCGATCGTTTCCGAAGTCGGCCTCCTGCCGCGCACCCATGGTTCGGCCCTGTTCACCCGCGGTGAAACACAGGCCATCGTGGTTGCAACGCTCGGCACCGGCGAAGACGAGCAGTATGTCGACTCGCTGACCGGCATGTACAAAGAAACTTTCATGCTTCACTACAATTTCCCGCCTTATTCGGTCGGTGAAACAGGACGCATGGGTTCGCCCGGCCGCCGTGAAATCGGTCACGGCAAGCTCGCATGGCGCGCTATCCATCCGGTTCTGCCTGCCAAGGAACAGTTCCCCTATACGCTCCGTACAGTCTCCGAGATCACCGAATCCAACGGTTCGTCGTCGATGGCAACGGTTTGCGGCACATCGCTGGCTCTGATGGATGCGGGTGTTCCGCTACTGCGTCCGGTTGCCGGTATCGCCATGGGCCTGATCCTCGAAGGCGAGAAGTTCGCTGTTCTCTCCGACATCCTCGGCGATGAAGATCATCTCGGCGACATGGATTTCAAGGTTGCCGGCACGCAAGGCGGTATCACTGCCCTGCAGATGGACATCAAGATCGACGGTATCACCGAAGAGATCATGAAGGTTGCCCTGGCCCAGGCCAAGGACGGCCGTATCCATATCCTCGGCGAAATGGCCAAGGCCATTACCGAAGGCCGTTCAGAGCTTGGCGAATTTGCACCGCGCATCGAAGTCATGAACATTCCGACCGACAAGATCCGTGACGTCATCGGTTCCGGCGGCAAGGTCATTCGCGAAATCGTCGAAAAGACTGGCGCGAAGATCAACATCGAAGATGATGGCACGGTCAAGATCGCATCGTCCTCGGCCAAGGAAATCGAAGCTGCCCGCAAGTGGATCCATTCCATCGTTGCCGAGCCGGAAGTCGGCGAAATCTACGAAGGCACGGTCGTCAAGACCGCCGACTTCGGCGCATTCGTCAACTTCTTTGGACCGCGCGATGGTCTCGTCCATATCTCGCAGCTCGCTTCGGAACGCGTTGCCAAGACCTCCGACGTTGTCAAGGAAGGCCAGAAGGTCTGGGTCAAGCTCATGGGCTTCGACGAACGCGGCAAGGTTCGTCTGTCGATGAAGGTTGTCGATCAGGAAACCGGCAAGGAAGTCGTTCAGGAAAAGAAGGCTGCTGAAGAAGACGCAGAATAAATTCTTGAATAGACCAAGAAAAAGCGCGCCCCCGTGGCGCGCTTTTTTCTTATAATGACTTGATTGCAGATGGATATAGCCATGGCCAGCGGCGCGCTTCAGACGCTTTTCCTGCCCTTCGAAGACGAGATACTGCCTGCGCCTGACAAGGGTGCCCGGTGGTTGTTCCTTGGTGCCGAGGCAGATCGTAATATCGCCAGCGAGTGGCACGGTGTCCTGACCTGCCTGCAGCCGTTCAAACCCGACTACCTTGCATTGCAAAAGGCAGGTTTCAATGCCGTCCCACGGTTTGAGGGCGAGGAACGGTTCGACGGCGCGCTGATCCTGATCGGCAAGCATCGCGGCCGTAATGAATCATGGCTGGCGCAGGCGTTGAGCCATGTTGTCCCGGGCGGCACGATCGTGGTTTCGGGCGACAAGAAGCTTGGTGTCGACAGCTTCCGCAAGACGGTCGAGGGGCTTGTTCCGGTCATCGACAGACTGTCGAAGCACCACGCGGTGGCCTTCTGGTTCACGCGGCCGGGCGAGCTGAATATTGATAAAATTCAATCGCTTGTAGCCGAGCCGACCAAGCTCGAAGGCCGCTTCACGACGGGTCCTGGCATGTTCTCTCACACTGCCATCGACAAGGGATCGGCCATGCTGGTCAAGCATTTCGAAGGGCGGATCAGCGGTCACGTGGCGGACTTCGGTGCGGGCTGGGGTTATCTTGCCAGCCAAGTGCTGAACCATCCGGAAAAGCTCAAGTCACTAGCCCTTTATGAAGCCGATTTTGAGGCGCTGGAAGCGGCCAAACTGAACGTTATCAGCACTGAAATACCGGTGGCGTTCCACTGGAACGACGTCAATAGTGAAGCGATTACAGAGATATACGATACAATCGTCATGAACCCGCCATTTCATGCCGGGCGCAGCGCCGACCCGACCATGGGGCAGGGCTTCATCGCGGTCGCCGCCAAGCGGCTGAAGCCGGGCGGCAAGCTATTGCTGGTCGCGAACCGGCAGATGCCCTACGAGGCAGGTTTGAAGGCACTGTTCAAATCAGTGCTGCCGCTCGAGGATAACGCCGGTTACAAGATCATCGAGGCAAGGAAGTAATTTCTACCCGGGACAACTGTTTTGCCACCAAGGGTGGAGAAACTTGTCCCATTTTGGCCGGTTCTTTTCTCATTTTTGCGGGTTTTTAGCGTGGTTTTCGCACAAACCCGTGCAGATCTT
Source organism: Phyllobacterium sp. (assembly GCF_037994405.1). GTDB lineage: Bacteria > Pseudomonadota > Alphaproteobacteria > Rhizobiales > Rhizobiaceae > Phyllobacterium. The sequence goes on along the minus strand of NZ_JBBNAN010000362.1, from coordinate 4,287 downwards.
CTCATCGTTCAGCGGCAGGACGTGCAAGAATTATTCCTTGCTGTCATCCGACTTCTTCAGCTCTTCCAGGGTTGGCATCGACACGATGTTGTAGCCCGAATCCACATAGTGGATCTCGCCGGTGACGCCACTTGAAAGGTCCGACAGCAGGTAGAGCGCCGACCGGCCGACGTCCTCGATGTCGACAGTACGCCGCAGCGGTGCATTGCGCTTCTGATAGGAGAACATGGCACGGGCATCACCGATGCCGGCTCCCGCCAAAGTCCGCACAGGACCCGCAGAAATTGCATTGACGCGAATGCCGTCAGGACCGTAGTCGGCGGCCAGGTAACGCACCATCGCTTCAAGAGCAGCCTTGGCAACACCCATCACATTGTAATTGGGCATGACCCGTGTCGACCCGCCATAAGTCAGCGTCAGGATCGAACCACCGTCGGTCATCAGCTTCGAGGCGCGCTGCGAGATCTCCGTGAAGGAGTAAGCCGAGATCACCATGGTTCGGCTGAAATTGTCGCGCGTCGTCACATCGGCATAGCGGCCCTTCAGCTGCGACTTGTCGGAAAAGCCAATGGCATGGACGACGAAGTCGACGCTGCCCCATTCCTTTTCCAGCGTTTCGAACACCGCGTCCACGGTTGCGATGTCCTCGACATCGCAAGGTAGCAGCAGCTTCGAGCCAAGTTGCTCGGCCAGTGGCGCAACGCGCTTGCCGAAAGCCTCGCCCTGATAGGTAAAGGCAAGTTCGGCGCCGTTGTGGGCCAGTTCCTTGGCGATTCCCCAGGCAATGGAATGGCTGTTCGCGACCCCCATGATGAGACCGCGCTTGCCCTTCATCAAATCACCCATTTTGTACCCTCAACCCTCGTAGCGCTGGTAGACCAGCGATGCATTCGTGCCGCCAAATCCGAAGGAATTGGTCAGGACCGTGTTCAGTTTGACATTGTCGATCCGCTTGCGTGCGATAGGCATATCCCCGAATGCCGGATCGAGTTCTTCGATATTGGCACTCTCGGCGATGAAGTCATTGTTCATCATGAGCAGCGAATAGATCGATTCGTGCACGCCCGTCGCGCCCTGCGAATGTCCGGTCAGCGATTTGGTCGCTGAGATGGGCGGGCATTGGTTGCCCGAACCAAAGACTTCGCGGATGGCCTCGATTTCTTTCAGGTCGCCTACGGGTGTCGAGGTGGCATGCGGATTGATGTAGTCGATCGGGCCCTTGACGTTGGCGATCGCCATGCGCATGCAGCGTGCCGCACCTTCCCCGCTCGGCGCGACCATGTCGGCGCCGTCCGAGGTCACGCCGTAGCCGACGAGCTCGCCATAGATCTTGGCGCCGCGCGCCTTGGCATGTTCCAGTTCTTCCAGAACCAGAACGCCGGCCCCGCCGGAAATAACGAAGCCATCGCGGTTCTTGTCATAGGCGCGGGAGGCCACGGAAGGCCGGTCATTGAATTTGGATGACATGGCGCCCATGCCGTCAAACAGCACCGACAGGGTCCAGTCGAGATCCTCGCAGCCGCCAGCAAACATCATGTCCTGTTTGCCGTACTGAATCATCTCAAAAGCGTTGCCGACGCAATGGTTCGAAGTCGCGCAGGCCGACGAGATGGAATAGTTGACGCCCTTGATCTTGAACCAGGTGGCAAGCGTCGCCGAGGCAGTCGAGGACATGGCTTTCGGCACGGCAAACGGGCCGACCTTCTTGCTCGATCCCGTCTCGATGGTCTTCTCGGCGGATTCAAAGATCGTTCGGGTTGACGAGCCGCCCGATCCCATGATGATGCCGGTGCGTTCGTTGGAAATCAGGTCCGTATCGAGGCCTGCATCGGCAATCGCCTGGTCCATCGCCACATGGTTCCAGGCAGTTCCGCCGCCGTGGAAACGCATGGCCCTGCGGTCTACCAGCGTTGACGGATCGAGTGTGGGCGCGCCATGGACCTGGCTGCGAAAACCATGCTTTGCATATTCCTCGGCAAAGACAATTCCCGATTTCGCTGTGCGGAGCGATTCAAGCACCTCCTGCACATTATTGCCGATAGAGGACACGATACCCATGCCCGTCACAACCACTCGCCGCATCGCGATCTCCTTGAAGGTGTTGCTCCGCCTGAAGGCTCAGGCAGCGCTTTCCTTGAACAGGCCAACCCGCAGGTCAGTAGCTTTATAGATAGTCTCGCCGTCCGCCTTTAACCAGCCGTCGGCAATGCCAAGCACCAATCTGCCGCGCATGACGCGCTTGAAGTCGATGCCATACTCAACGAGTTTGGTTTTCGGCGTGACCATGCCGGTGAACTTGACTTCACCGGTGGAAAGGGCGCGGCCCTTGCCAGGCTCGCCGAGCCAGCCGAGATAGAAGCCGGTCAATTGCCACATGGCGTCGAGGCCGAGGCATCCGGGCATGACTGGATCGCCGATGAAATGGCACGCAAAGAACCACAGATCAGGCTTAATATCGAATTCGGCGCGGATATAGCCTTTACCGTTTTCGCCGCCTGTCTCAGAAACCTCTGTGATGCGGTCAAACATCAGCATTGGTGGTGCTGGCAACTGGGCATTGCCTTGACCGAACATCTCTCCGCGGGCACAGGCAAGAAGCTCTTCATACCCGTAGCTTGATTTCTGTTCTGGCATTCTGTCTCCCATCAGTTAGTTCACGGCTTGCGCTCATAACGCGGCGCGCGGACCCTATCATACAGGATTTCCGCCTGAAAACGCTGTCTAGAGCAAACCACGGGCAAATGGAACCCTTGGCTTCATCAAGCCTTCTGCGAATTTCGTATGACAGACAATCCCAAAATCCCCAGCTTTCGACTGGACGAACGGTGTAATTGCTGGCTATTGATCGATTCCGCAAGACAGCATATATCAATCATGTAACACGATAGACAATTTGTCTCTCGTGTGACTTTTGATATCAGTTAACGGAGTGGCAGACGGGCCATGCATATTTCTTATGAGATAGATGCCGATGTATCCTTGCAGGAGCGCCTGCGATTTGCAGGATTGCGGCCGACCCGTCAACGTGTCGCTCTTGCAAGCCTGATCTTTTCCAAGGGTGACAGGCATCTTTCCGCTGAAGAACTGCATGAAGAGGCGCTAGGCGCCAATGTGCCGGTTTCGCTGGCCACTGTCTATAACACGCTGCATCAGTTTACCCAGGCCGGAATGCTGCGCATTCTCGCTGTTGAGGGGGCGAAGACCTATTTCGATACCAATGTTTCCGACCATCATCACTTTTTCGTTGAGGGCGCAAACGAAGTAATCGACATCCCGCAAGGGTCCGCCATGGTTGGCAATCTTCCGCCGGTGCCGGAAGGTATGGAAATCGTCAACGTCGATATCATTATCCGCCTGCGCAAAAAGCGCGGGTGATTTCCCAGATTATACAATCTGCACGGGTCCGGGGTACTGAGCGACAACGATATCGGCGGTTAGCAGCGTAATTCCTTCAACTATTGCCTGCGCGCGTGCGCACTCGCGATTGGCAGTTCCTGATAGCCATTGTCCAACAGTCCTCGACGAAGCAATCTTGGATCAACTTGGAAATCCGGCCGGCCCAGCCCAAATTTGACAGCTACCTCCCATAGGTTTGCCGGACTGAAAATGAGTTCATTGAATGGATCCGCCATGAGCGAGCGGGCCTTCTCGGGTAGAAGCTCAAATGATTCTGCTGCCCACAAAAGCAGATGCGTGTCGAGCAATAGTTTCATTTGCTACCGTCAAAGAGTTGCTCGATCTCTTCGCTGCCCATCCTGTCAAAATCCGCAGGAACCATGATTTGTCCCGCCATGAATCCAAACCGCCGCTGGCCGGTTGCAGGTCTGTCCAGGGTATGACCCTAACCATGGGCTTCCCAGCCTTGGCGATGACGAACGGTTCACCCTTCGCGGCTTGTTCGACCAAACGGGAAAGGTGAGTCTTTGCCTCGTGAATGTTAACGGTTCGCATAACGGCTTTCTTAAGTAAACTAAGTCTAGTTTACTTAGTTTAACTTTCCTTCAAGTGCAAGGACCACGCCATGGCGATGTGTCGAATTACAACAAATTGCGGGTTTGTGCCTGCAATGGATGTTGGATAGGTGCACTCCGTTAACTACTTATTTTTGTTTATTTTTTAGTCAGGAGTTTTCCTGAGAGTATATTACGGCTAGATAGCGCTTTTGCTTGCCTCGTCCGGCTTTCGCATCCGACCATGCGCCGCCTCCGCCAGCGTTTAGCTGGACAAGCATTGGCTTGTTCGTGGCGATCTCCGCTATACCGATTTTGGCAAGCAAGGCTTCCCTTT
>NZ_JBBNAN010000361.1:0-3965 GCF_037994405.1 Phyllobacterium sp. | reverse complement strand
CTCCTTTGTTGGGCAGCGGTTATTCCGCAGCATGTTCGGAGCATGCGGCTGCAGCATGGTATCCAGCGTTTGAGCGAGCATGGAAACCAAGAGGACGGCTCTTTCTGATTTCCTTTAGGCGACGATTGCCGTGCAACGCCGCCCAGTATTTCGCGAATGGTGAAGGCGGGATGGATTAAGCATCCATCGTCCTTCAGCCACGCGGCCTCCTTGACAGTTCCTTCGCGCCAAATCCGGTGATGGTCAGGATCTCGGAACGGCCAAATGCCGATGTCGCGCAGCATGTGGTACGGCAGATCATTCAAGCGTGCCCGCTCTTGGCGCATACATATCGCCCGGGACACGAAAACCAGCCGTCGGACGAACATGGCCGACAGGATTCATTTCGGAATCGCCGATGGTTGCTCGGTGCGAACCGCCGCGCCCCTGGGGTTCGTTTTTCGCGGCCCATGGCTTTGGAACTCCCGTGTGCGCCGGCATAGAAAATGCGACAATCGCCTGAGTTGAATGCCGCCGCACCACCGCCGCTTGTTGAATGGGCGCAAACAAAAGCCCCGCCGCGGCGCGGCGGGGCTTGCACGGACCGTGGGCGTGACGGGAGCGTCATTCGAGCGCTACAGTATAGGTCGTCGCCGTACCGGAAACGCAGGTTTCCCCGGCGGCGTTGAGGATGGTCGTCGCCAGCGTGCAAATCGGTTTATCGTCGCGAACGTCCAGAACCTCGGCCCGGGCCACGATCTCTTCGCCTACGCCCACCGCCTTGACAAATTTCCACTCGACACCGAGGAAGACCGTGCCCGGTCCGGGCAGATCCTCGGCAACGAGCGCATTCAGAAGCCCTGACGTGACGCCGCCCTGGACGATGAGGCGTCCAAATATCGAGCGCGAGGCAAGGCCTTCGTCATAATGGAGCGGATTGCGGTCACCGGTCATTTCAGTGAAGGCGATGATATCGCGTGCGCGAGTGACGCGCCGGCGTTCTGCGTTCGCGCCGACTTTCGGCTTACCGAAACGGGTACCGGACCATCCGGATCGAATGTTCGTGTCGTTCATATCTGGTCTCCTTGGTCGAGGGTGTCAGATCGCTGCGACGGCCGGAGGCCGTGCGGTTGTCGGTGCGACCGGGATCACTTGATCGCGGGCCGATCGGCTGGTCAGCACGGCGATTTCGGCTTTCATGGCGTCACTGAATCGCTTGTGCCTTTCCGGTAATTCCGCAAGTGACCAATCAAACGCGCTGATCGCGTCGGTGGCTTCTAGGATCGGTAAGGCGAGGCTGTCACGTTCGTTCTGAAAGCGCGCCAGTCCAGATGCTGAGCCCGAAAGAATAGCCAAAGCAGCCCCTTCCGCGTCTCTCAGCGCATCCGAAATGCCGTGCGAGGTGAGCGGATCTCGGAAGAACCCTGCGTCCCCCACCAGCAACCAGCCCCGACCATGGGCCTGCCGTAACATGCCCTGCGTGCCGCGGAACGCCTTAAGCCTTCCGACATCATGCGCGGCGGCATGCCTGGCGAGGGTCGGTGCCAAGGCCATCAGCGCGGAAAGCCGACCCGCCGAGAGGTTGCACCTGAACTCCGTGTCGAATCGGCTCGTTGGTACGGAGGCAACGATGCAGGCCAGGCCGTTATTAGTCGGTATCATTCCGCCGCTCACGCCCGGCTGGAAGTACCAGTGGTAACCCGAAAGCTCTGGCGCGGCTGCATAACCGAAAATGTGGGCCACCGAAGCCCGCCCGCTGATAAGGGTCGCGGCCTGAACTTTGCGGGCCACCATGGAGCCGAGGCCGTCGGCGCCGATCACATGGCCCGCTGCAAGCGTCCTGGCGCGACCGTCCGCATCCTTCAGCACGACACCACGCACCCGGCCGTCGACGTCGACGTTCAGATCTTGCACGGCAACATCATGGAGGATCGTTGCGCCAGCGTCGCGCGCGGCATCCACGAGCACGCGGTCGAGCACTGTGCGACGCGGAGCGATCAGCCCGGGAATGCTCAGTTCCGACCGGATGGGGATCGCCACCTCTTCTTTGCCGTAATGGAAGGTGGTCGAGGTGATCACAGGCGCTCCACCGCGGATCAACGGCTCGAGCAGACCCCAGCGCGATAGTTGCATCACGGCAGGCCTCATCAATGCGTGGGTCGAGAGCGTGTCGCTGCCATAGCCATGACGGTCGATTGCGAGCACCCGCATGCCTCCCTTGGCTAGCAGGAGGGCCGTTGCCGCACCGGCGCACCGGGCGCCGACGATGATGACATCATAGTAGGGTTTGAATCCGGGAACGTGCAGCATGGATACCTCCTCATGCGGCCCTTCGGTCGCGCTGGTCGAGAAATGCGGAAATGCATTGCGAAAGCTCGACGGCGTCCGATGCGACGCCGCCGATGAAGTTAGAGTCGCGCTTGCGCAGCAGGCGAAACCCAAGGGCATAGAGGCCGGGGACCGCCGTCACACCGTCCCGGTGGGCGATTTCGCCATCGGGGCCGAGCGCGGCGATCTTCAGCCAAGGAAAGGCTCGTCGATAGCCCGTCGCCCACACGATGGTGCGGATATTGCCGGCCGCGAGAGACAGTCGGCGTGGCGCAGCCCGTGACAGATCGACCGGCTCGATGCCGACATGGGGAGCCTGGCGATCGAGACCGGCAAAGGCGTCAATCCTTGCGAGAAGGTGTCGCTGCTTGACTTCGGCTGACGCGACGCTGGAAGCAAGATCATCCGCGAACGCGATAGCGTCCCCTTCGGCCGCGGCCACTCGTCCAACAAGCTTGACGCCGATGCCCTGCAGCGTGGCCAAATCAATGTTGGCACGATCCGGACGGCCGGCCAGCTGCAATGACGGCTGGCGCTTGGCGGCGTCCGGATCCGCCAGGTCGCGAGTCCTTTCTGCGAGCACACCCATCCGATCAAGCCACCAAAAAATGTCGCGCCCGCGCCAGGTGCGCGGCAGCCGCGTATGTCGGCCGACCGCCAACGTCACGTCACGCCCGCTGCGTCGCAGTTCATCGGCGATCTGAACGCCGGAGGACGACGCGCCAACCACAAGCACGCCGCCGTCGGGTATGACGAGCGGCGAACGATATCCGTGGGAATGCAAGTTGGTCACGCGAGGATCGATGAAACGGGCGATGCCCGGAAGATTGGGCAGATCGCACTGACCCGTGGCGACTACAACAACCCGCGCGCGCCAATTGCCTCGATCGGTGGCTATCTGGAATCCGGCCGGTCCATGCGTTACCGAGGTGACGGCAGTCTGCTCCATGACGGGCGCGCCGAAGGCAGCGCTGTAGTCGCGCAAGTGCGATACGTAGTCATCCCGCAACATGAACCCGTCGGGGTCGTTGCCTTCATAGGGAGCCTCAGGCAGCAGGTTCAACCAATTTGGCGTGAGCAACCGTAGCGAATCCCAGGCGTGGCTTTGCCAACGACCGCCGATCGCGCCGCGTTCGAAGACGAGATGGCCGATACCGCGGTTGAAAAGGCAACGGCTCATTGCAAGGCCCGCCTGGCCACCGCCGATGATAGCGACATCGGTTGCGTACATGATCTTCTTCCTTGGTGAGAGGGCGATCCGGCGTTGTGCCGCCGGAGCGCATGAGGACAACCAGTGCTACTGGACCGACGCTATGCCGACCGAGACGTGGACGCCGTTGGTCAGAACGTCGAATACCGCCGACCGAGCCTGCGCCTGATCGAGGATCTGCTGCATCTTTTCAGAGGGCGCGTCGCCTTCGATCTCGAAGCGAATCGTGACGTTCTGGTAGCCGTTGCGGACGTCGTCCGAGATGCCGAGGATGCCGCGTAGATCGATGTCACCCTCGACGTAGGAGTGCACCTTCGTGAGTTTTACGCCTCGGGCCGCCGCAATATTGGCGATGCCGGCGGTCAGGCAGGTGGCGAGCGCGTGGAGCAGCCATTCGACGGGTGTTGGGCCACGATCGGTGCCGCAGAGCACCGTCGGATGATCGCCA
>NZ_JBBNAN010000360.1:0-16422 GCF_037994405.1 Phyllobacterium sp. | reverse complement strand
CCCCGTTGAAGATAAACTGCGCTTGCGGGTGGAAGCCCGGCAAGGGCTTCGCAAGAATGATGGTTTCGTCGCCGACTTTGCGCCGATTGGTTCCAACCCTACGGACGCGCCTTCATGTTCTCGGCGGGTCCGCGTGTGTCGCTTGCCGATACGACCTATATGCAGAACAATTTCGGCGTATCGGCGTTCGAAGCTCAGGCCAACGTTTGAACGCCTTCTATCCCAAGGCCGGAATCAAGTCCGTTGGTTTTGTGCTCGGCGCGACCTATCAATTGTCCGACACGACGAGCCTCCAGGTCTATGACAAATTTGACCGGCTTGTCGGCGATGCCGCAAACAGCCCGATCGTCACCAACCTCGGTTCAGCCAACCAGAACACGGTGGGATTTGTGCTAAGCCGATCATTTCAGATTGGATTTTGAACGCTGACTGCATCGATAGACCTCGGTTCGCGCCAAAAATTCAGTCAGCATTCAGCGGCTGTTCCCACAAGGAATTCCGCTCGATGCGGTGTGAATGCATCAATCAACCGACCCTTCTCCAATGCCTTGACGCTGTGGAGGAGATTGGGTGGAACAATAAAGCTCCCGCCCTGCCCCAATGTTTTCGTAACACCATCAATTGTGACTTCGAAGCACCCCTCCGCGACATAACTTGCCTGAACATGCGGGTGAGAATGCTGCGCACCGGTTGCGCCCTTGTCAAAAGCCACCTCCACCATCATCATTTCATCGAGATAGGCCAAGATACGGCGCTTCACACCCGGTTCCGGATTAGTCCATTCGCCATCCTGCGATGAAACAAACAAGTCGCTTCCAGTCATTTACGCCCTCCTGTTCAGGTTGTTCCACGGATCTGCAATCGACGCGGTCGAAATTGTAACTGTCAGCGAAACTTGGCTCGCATGGCATCGATGCCGGGGATTATCGCCATCAACGGGCGATGCACTTCCTCAAAATTCTGCACAAGCGAGCGCTGTGTCTTGCCGACAAGAATGGTGAAAATATAGGAGGCATGGCCAGGCGACGTTGCGGTGGGGTGATATCCCGTCGAGAAGGCGAACGTATCGCCGTTTCGGGTCACGTGCGCCTGCGGTTCTTTTCCATCCTCGTACCAGAGTTGCGTGCCAAAGCCGGTGGGTGGATCGAAGCGCCAGTGGTAGAGCTCTTCATGCGCCGTCTCGCCGGGCTGGTCGGTATCATGCTTGTGCAGCGGATAACCGGACCAGCAGCCTTCATCGGCATAGAGTTCACTAACCAGCAAGCGTCCGACGAGATCTGTCTGCCTGTTGCCGAGAATATGAAAAATGCGCCGGCGCGATTTCGTCTCGTTGGAGCCGACATCGACCATCTCGACCGCATCAGGCGATATGCGAAACGGTGCCATCGACTCGCTCCAGCGGCCTCCCGCAATAGCGATTTCACAATCACCCAACGCCGTGATCTTTACTTCGGCACCCGGGCCTGCATAGACGGAATCGGCCGGTCCGGCCCAGACAGTGCTGCGGCTGCCAACTGCTTCGAATTTCACACCATCGACATGCAAGTCACAGCTGCCAGCGAGCGGAACAATGGGGGTTTCGAAGTCGGTCAGGTTGTACGAATGCACGCCATCGGCTGCCAATTTCACCAGATTGAAATGAATGAGCGTGGCGGGTTCGATACCGCTGAGAATAGGCTCGTTGCCATTATTGGAGGCGCGGATCATTTTTGCAGACATATTACTGCGTCTCGCTGTTTAGCACCTGCAACAGCGCCGCGATATAGCCGTAAGTGAAGGCCAAGGCAGTATTCTGCGGATCGCGCCCGGCGACTTGGGGTACATGATCCGGCATGATCATATACTGATAGCCAACTTCGGCATAGGTTCTGAGCGATCGCCACATGTCCATGTCTCCCTCCTCGGGGAACGTCTCCATGAAGGACAGTTTGCCGCCGCGAATATTACGGAAATGCACGTTGAACAATTTGCCCCGTTCGCCAAACCAGCGGATGACATCGAAGATTTCCTCGGCCGGATTGTCGAGCATTTCACCGACAGTACCCTGGCAGAAATTCAGGCCGTGATAGGGGCTTTCCCGCATCAACACGAATTTCTTCAGCCCTTCGACTGTACCAAGCACGCGTGTTACACCCCGATAGCCTGGCGGCGTGTAGGGATCGTGCGGATGACACGCGAGACGCACCCTGTTGGCCTCGGCAACCGGCACGACGCGCTCAAGAAAATAGTCGATGCGCTGCCAATTCTCATCCTCGTCGATGGCGCCGGCAATCGTCGGTGGCGCATCGTGATCGGCCTTGTCCCAGCGAAATGCATCGTTGCGCGATCCGCCCCGCCCCGTTTCAAGTTCCGTGCGGGGAATGCCAATGATGTTGAGGTTGTATTTGACTGCCGGAATCCCGGCCCTTGCAGCACGCTCGATCAGACGGCAGATCGAGTCGATCTGATGATCGCGGTCAGGACCGGCAGAGAGAATGTCAGGGCTGTACTGCTTCTCGATGACATGCGAACTCAACGGCAGCTGGATCATATCGAGTGTCAGGCCGAAACCCGACAGGTGGTCGCGATGCCGTTCAAGAATATCCAGGGTCCAGTCGTGCGGGTTGCCGGCCGGATCGGCGCAGACATGTTCGATACCCAGCTGCGCCATCACCCGATAATCATCATCGTCGCGCGCACGAAATTGAGTGCCCAGAATCATGTCGTACTCCCGTTATTTGCTGAAAATGCGCGGCTTGACAATATCCTGCGGGTCTTCCCCGTAAGCCTCGCTCGCCGCGATCAGTTTCTTCGTATAGGCCTTCGTTGCGCCGCCATTGACGAGCGCGTCGACGTCCAGCGTTTCAACGATCATTCCCGCATGCATCACTGCCGTGCGTTTGCACATATGGGCGACGACACCGAGATCGTGGCTGACCATGAGGTAGGTCAAGCCGCGCTCGTCCTGCAGGTCACAAAGAAGGTTGAGAATTTCCGCCTGAACCGAAACGTCGAGCGCCGAGGTCGGCTCGTCCAGCAATAATATATCCGGCTCCGACATCAGCGCCCGGGCAATGGCGACCCGCTGCCTCTGGCCACCGGAGAGCTGGTGCGGGTACCGCCAAAGCAGCGACCGGCTCAAGCCAACGGAGTCGAGTGCCGCATGACCGCGCGCTTCCGCGCCAGGAATATGCTGGATGCGGGCCGGTTCCATGAGCTGACGCCAGATCGTATGACGCGGATGCAAGGCTTCATAGGGATCCTGAAAAACCATCTGGACCTTGCGGTAGAAATTCTTGCCGCGCTTTTGTCGCACATCTTCGCCGGCGACGCGCATGACGTCGGCCTCATTGGCAACAAGTCCCGTGATCGCTCGCAAGATCGTCGATTTGCCCGAACCGGATTCACCGACGAGGCCAAAGGTCTCACTGCGATTGACGGAGAAGCTGACCCCGCTGACCGCACGGCGCTCATCCTCCCCTTCCCCGAAAGTGACGATGAGGTTCTCGATTTCGATGATCGGCGTTTGGCTGCTCATATTGTCGTCTACCATGCTGCGTCACGCTGGAGGACGGGCAGCCGCGTGCGCTGCGCGTGGATGCGCGGCATCGCCTCGAGCAAGCCTCTCGTATAGGGATGAGTCGCTTGGTCGAGCTCGCGTGCCTTGAGGGTCTCGACCACCCGGCCGCGATACATAATCAGTACGCGATCGCAGAAACGGCGTACGAGATTGAGGTCATGGCTGATGAAGATCAAACCAAGGCCCCGCGTTTGCACGAGGTCGTTCAGCAGGTTGAGAATTTCGAGGCGCACGGTCACATCGAGTGCCGACGTAGCCTCGTCGGCGATGAGGATTTCGGGTTCCGAAACCAGCATCATCGCAATCATGATGCGCTGGCCCATGCCGCCAGACATTTCATGCGGGTACATGCGGTAGACGCGTTCAGGATCGCGGATCTGGACGGCGCCAAGCATAGCGATTGCCTTTTGGCGGGCCTGCGAAGCGGAAGCGCGGGTATGGATCCGATAGGCTTCAGCAATCTGCTCGCCGACCGTGATGACGGGATTGAGCGAATATTTCGGATCCTGCATGATCAGGCCGATGCGGCGCCCGCGAATGGCGTCCATGGTCTTTTCGGACGCTCGCAGGACATCGATCTCGCCGAGCTGGATGTGTTCTGCCTGGACGATCGCCGCAGGCGGAGACAGGCGCATGATCGCGCGGCCGGTCATGCTCTTGCCTGAACCGGATTCGCCGACGATACCGAGTTTTTCCCGGCCGAGGTCAAAGGAAACGCCGCGCACCGCGTCGAATGTGCCGGCCGCACCTTGGAAGCTGATCTTGAGATCACGAACAGAAAGCAGGGGTGGTCGATCCATGCCGCCTACTCCTGTCTCGGATCGAGCGCGTCACGCAGCGCATCGCCGACGAGGTTGAAAGCCAGGCTGACGGTCAGGACGGAGAGGCCGGGCATTGTCCCGACCCACCAGCTGTCAAGCATGAAGCGGCGGCCAGTGGAGACCATCGCACCCCATTCCGGGCTTGGAGGCTGCGCACCGAGGCCGAGAAAGCCGAGGCCGGCGGCCGTCAGAATGATACCAGCCATATTGAGGGTGATACGCACGATGACGGAGGGTACGCAAAGCGGGGCGATATGGCCGAGCACGATGCGCAGGTTCGATGCTCCCATCAGCCGGACCGCCGAAATATGGTCGCGGTTGCGCAAGCTGAGAGATTCGGCGCGGGCCAGCCGGGCAATAGGCGGCCACTGCGTCAGCGCAATGGCAATGATCGCATTGTTCAAACTCGGCCCCAACGCCGCCACAAACGCCAGTGCCAGGATGAGGCTCGGAAAGGAGAGGAACAACTCGGTAATGCGCATCAGAATTGTATCGAGCCAGCCACCATAGTAGCCGGCGAGGCACCCGGCGATAAGTCCGATTGGCGCGATAATGACACTGACAATCGCGACGATGGACAGGGTGATGCGGCTCCCCCAGAGAATGCGGCTGAGAATATCCCTGCCCAATTCGTCAGTGCCGAGGAAATGTTGGCCGTTTGGCGCGACGAGCGTTTCGCGCAAATTCTGGTCAAACGGCGAATATGGGGCAAGCCAGGGTACGAAAATGGCGACGAAAACCAGAAGCAGGATGATGGCGAGACCAGCAATGCCGAGCGGATTGGAAGCAAACCGCATCCAGACATGCCATACGTTCTGAAAAGCCGCGTGGGTCGCGCTGCTCGGCTCTTCTGCCGTCAGCCAGGCCGCCAGCCCCTTGCTATCGGTACTCATTGAATCCTCGGATCGAAAAACTTGTAGAGCAGGTCGGAGATCACGTTGAGCGCGATGAAGACGCAACCGATGATCAGCGTACAGGCAACAACCACATTCATGTCGCCGATAACGAGCGCGTTGGTCAGATACTGGCCGAAGCCGGGCCAGCCGAACACAGTCTCGATCAGGACCGCGCCTTCGAGCATGCCGCCATAGGAAAGGGCGACAATTGTCACCAGTTGCACGCGAATATTCTTGAAAGCGTGTCGCCAGACAACGCCGCTGCGCGGCACACCTTTAGCCCGCGCAGTGATCACATATTCCTGGCTCAATTGTTCGAGCATGAAGCTGCGCGTGATCCGGCTGATATAGGCAATCGACGCATAGGCGAGCACAGAGGCGGGCAGGATGATATGCGATACAGCACTCCAGAATACATCCATGTCCCCGGCCAGCAGCGCGTCGACCAGCAGGAAGCCGGTTACATTCGGAACGATGTCTTCGTAAAAGACATCGACCCGGCCCGAGCCGCCGACCCAGCCGAGCTTTGCATAGAACAACATGAGCCCGACCATGCCGATCCAGAAGATGGGTGTTGAGTGGCCAAGCAGGGCGATGAGACGAACGGCATGATCGGCGAAGCGGCCGCGATTGACCGCCGCGTAGACGCCGAGCGGGATGCCGATGCCCGCACCAAGAATGATCGTCACTGTTGCGAGTTCCACCGTCGCTGGAAGGACACGGGCAATATCTTCCATAACCGGACGGCCGGTCAGCAGGGTACTGCCAAAATCACCATTCAGCAGGTTCTTGAAGAAGATCCAGAATTGCTGCAGCACCGGCAGGTCCAGGCCGAGCTCCTGCTTGACCTTCAGATAGGTCGCGTGGTCGGCATCGGGACCGACCACAGCAATCACGGGATCCACGGGCATCAACCGGCCGATCACAAAAGTCAGGAGCACCAGCAGGAACAGCGTTGTCACAACACTGAACAATGAGCCGCCGAAACGGCGATATTTTCGCAAACCCGAACGCCGCCTCGGCGCCCGGACCGCTGTTTCGACCTGATTGACCATGCGCCGGCGACCTGACCTTGCTTTCCTAGTCCTGTTTCTCGACCTGATCCCAGCGGGTCATCCAGCCAATATCGCCGACGTAGTTCTTGAGACGGGCGCTCTTGGCGTAGGGATCAACGCGCTGCGAAATCGGGATGATGGGCGGAGCGGACTCTTCAAACAGCTTCAACGCCTGCTCGTAAAGTTCGACACGCTTTTCCTCATTGTCGGTAATTGCGGAAGCTTCGTCGACCAGTTTGTTGACCTCTGGCAGCTCAAATGATGCCCGCCACGCCTGCAGATTGGCGAGATTAGCGCCATCGGAATTGTCGGGGTTATATGCATGGGTACGGATCCAGCCATCCGCATCCGTCTGTGCCGAAGACGCCGTGCGTCCGACGCCAAGCTGGAACTTGCGATCACGCATTGGCCCATAGGTCTGATCACCATTGCCGGTTTGGATCTCGACCTTGACGCCAGCCACGGCGAGGTTCTGTTGAATGGCGGTCGCAAGGTCGGCATAGGGTGTGGAATTGAGAGAAAGCAGCTGTTTGCTGAAGCCGTCGCCATAGCCTGCGGCGGTCAGATCCTGCTTGCATTTCTCCGGGTCGAACTTGTTGCCAATGTCCGGAATATAACCCGGTATATCCGACGGAACGAATGTCGTTGCGCTCTTGCCGTAGTTCTTCATCACGACATCGTTGATGTCCTTGTAGTTAATGCAATAGCGTAAGGCCTTGCGCACTTCCGGCTTGGCGAATTCCGGATCCTTGGTGCTCATGACCAGATAGTAGAAGCCTGAACCGACGAGCCGGTCGATGACAATATCCGGGTTGGTTGACAGGCCATCGATGTCGGCGGAAACGAGCTGGAAGCCGACGTCGAGATCGCCCTTCTCCAGTTGCAGGCGCTCCGTTTGCGATTCAGGAAGATGGCGCACGAGCACGCGTTTCATCTTGGGCTCGCCGCCCCAATATCCGTCAAACCGGTTGAGCACGACGATATCGTTGGGATTCCAGCGATTGAGCGTGAACGGGCCGGAGCCGGCGGCATTCGAGGCCAGCCAGCCGCGGCCCATATCGCCATCCTTTTCGTGCTGGGCGATGGTTTCCTTGTCGAGCACTGCCCCGTAGGCACGGGTGAGCGCGCCGAGCTTCAGCGAGGGCGCGACCGGCGTTGCCACCTCCATGACGAAGGTCCTATCGTCCTTGGCGTGGAATTTCTGCTCGACATTGTCCGCAGCATAGCCCCAATTGGCGTAATAGGACTTGGCAAGCAGGCCAAGCTTGACTGCTCGCTGCAGGGAGTAGGCAACGTCACTTGCGGTGATTTTGCGCCCGCTCTGGAATGTTGCCTTGTCGTCAAGCGTGAATTCGATCGTGCCGTCCGGCAATATGTTCCAGGATTTCGCCAGCATCGGCAGGACCCTGCCCGGCGTCTGCGGATCATTGCGAACCAGCGTGTCATAAAGATTGGCAATGACGTGGTAGGATTCATAGGAATTGACATTATGCGGATCGAGGCTGGTCAGATTGACCATGTTCATGCCAATAACCAATTGATCCTGCGGTGTCTTTGCCTCGGCAACATTCATCGTCATCGCGGCGGCGATGGCGGCCGCCCCCGCCAGCAAGGCACGAAAATGCGACATAGTTTCCTCCCTATGAGCAGCGTGTTCTTATGTTGTATGACATCGTAGTATTGATTTGCCCCTCGAGCAAGCCAAAACTCGTCAAAGTACATCAAAAAGAGAGGCTGTATTGCTGGAGATGTGGATCCGCGCCCGCGCAACATGCTGGATTCCATGGGGAAATTTACGAGCTGCAGTTTCCATTGCTTTAATATATGATATCCTACTTTCTTCAAGGGCGGCACGGCAACCAGCTGTCGAAAGACGGAGTAGTGCTGACTGACAGGAGCAGAGAAGGTATCTACATGTCCGGTCTCGGAAAACGAGAAACACTTACAGGTCAATTGGTTAAGGCCGTCGCGGACCGAATCACCTCGGGCCATTACAAACGCGGCGAACGGTTGCCAACTGAGCAGGAGATGATCGGTGAATTCAATGTCAGTCGCACTGTAGTGCGCGAAGCGATCGCCAATCTGAAGGCCAAAGGACTGGTTCATACACAGCAGGGCATTGGCGCCTTCGTTTTGAAAGATATTCCTGCTGCACCCTTCCGGATTGAAGAAGACAATCTCGAACTCGTCGAGGAAATTATCGGCGTGATGGAGTTGCGGATCAGCATCGAACTCGAGGCTGCCGCCTTGGCAGCAGTGCGTCGTGACGAGGGAGATCTCGCCAGGATCAAGAATGCGCTCGACCTTATGAATGAAGCGATAGAACGGGATGAAAGTTCGATCCACGCCGACCTGGAATTTCACCGCACCATCGCCACCGCTACAAAAAATCGCCATTTTCTCAGCATGTTCAATTACTTGGGAGAATTACTAATTCCACGCACGCGCTTGCAGACGCACCGGATCAATGGCTTGCCGCAGCGCGAATATCTGGAACGCATTAACCGCGAACACGACCAGATCTATCAGGCCATCAAGGCGCAGGATGTGGAAGGTGCCCGCGCCGCAATGCGCCTTCATCTTGGCAGCAGCCGCGATCGCCTGCGCAGCAACGCTCTGCATGCGGATAGGCGGTCGGACTAAGCTCTTCATACAAGCCAAGCCCCATCCTTAGCACCATCAGGCGCATTTTGTAGTTGTATGATGACATACATTGCGCTAATCGTCATAGCACTTCATTTCAGACGAGGCTCCCCATGCAGTTCCAGGCACTCAAGCAAACAATCAGCGCCGGTCTCCTGTCCTTTCCCATCACCGATTTCGATGCGAATGGCGATTTCGAACCGGCGTCCTATACGAAACGTCTGGAATGGCTTGCGCCCTATGGAGCCTCGGCACTGTTTGTCGGTGGCGGGACCGGCGAAGGGTTCTCGCTGACGCCAGCGGAGCATGAAGATGTGGTCCGCACCGCGGTCGCGGCTTGCGGCAAGGAAGTGCCAATTATCGCCGCGGCTGCATACGGAACGCGGATTGCCGCGGACATGGCACGGAATGCGGAAAAGAATGGCGCGGCTGGATTGCTTCTGTTGCCGCACTATCTGACAGAAACCAGTGTCGAGGGCATTTGCCGCCATGTCGAGGCGGTCTGCGCCGCGACAAGTCTTGGGGTCATCGTCTACAACCGCAATGTCAGCAAGCTGAATGCCGACGCGCTGGAACGTCTTGCCGAAAAATGCCCCAACCTGATTGGCTTCAAGGACGGCGTCGGTGAAATCGAGAATATGGTTTCGATCCGCCGCCGTCTCGGAGATCGTTTTGCCTATCTTGGCGGCTTGCCAACTGCGGAAGTCTACGCTGAGGCTTATAAAGCCATGGGGGTCGATGTCTACTCGTCGGCCGTCTTCAATTTCATCCCACGAACCGCCCTCACCTTCTACAAGGCGGTCACCGAAAATGACCGGGAAACGACAGCGAGATTGTTGGGTGCGTTTTTCTTGCCGTACATTGCCATTCGGAATCGCGTTCCAGGCTATGCCGTAAGTATCGTCAAGGCAGGCGCTGCGATCGTTGGCCGGTCTGCCGGCCCGGTTCGTGCACCTCTCGTCGATTGCACAGACCGCGAAATCCAGGACCTCGGGGAGCTGATCGAAAAACTGGGGTCGCAAGACAATCGGTGATGGGCTCGCAAGCTTATCGATTGCCGTCGCTTGCATTTGCATGTGATGACATCATCAGCCGCCATGGCCTCGGCAATCAACGTGCTTGACGAGCATTCGGATGTGCGGGCGATTTGCGAGTCGCCAAAAATTCTGCCTACCGCGTTCTGGTTGGCATGGCGGCAGCAGCTACCCGAGTCATTCGAAAACGATTGACATCCAGCACTCGCGGGGATTGAACTGCGTTTGCGCTGCTTGCATAAGCATCGCCTCTCCACCGGCATTCAACTCCCCCAATGCTTCATTCGCTCGGTGACTCCTGCCAGTTCACCGCTATCTCACTGGGTGGAAATTCAGAAGAAGACGCTATGTCTGGCACTGTCGACAAAACAAAACGTCCATTGATTGTTGCTTCAATTGTTCTGGCAACATTCATGGTTGCGATCGAGGCAACAATCGTTGCGACGGCGATGCCGCGTATCGTCGGGCAACTTGGGGGCTTCACTTACTATAGTTGGGTCTTCTCCGCGTTCCTGCTGGCACAATCGACGACCACCGTCATCTACGGCAAACTGTCCGATGTTTTCGGCCGGAAGCCCATCCTGATATGCGGAATTGCTATCTTCCTGATCGCCTCTGCCCTGGCTGGCTTCGCGTGGTCGATGGCCTCGTTGATCGGATTCCGCTTGCTGCAAGGCATTGGTGCCGGGGCTATCCAACCGGTGACAATGACAGTTGTTGGCGATCTCTACAGGCTTGAAGAACGCGCCAAAGTTCAAGGCGTGCTCGCCAGTGTCTGGGCAGTCTCCGCGGTCACCGGCCCACTTGCCGGCGGCGTTATCGTGGATAACTTTTCTTGGGGGTGGATCTTCTGGATCAATGTTCCGATCGGGGTGCTGACAATCATCGGCTTCATTCTCTTCCTGCATGAATCGGTCGACCGGCGGAAAGTCAGAATCGATTATTTGGGAACGTTGCTCTTTTCGGTCGCCATTGTTTCCCTGTTGATCATGCTGACTGAGACCGATGCAGGGTTTGGAATACTTGCCGGGCTCGCCGCAATATTTTGTACTACGGGTACCCTGTTCTTCGTGCAGGAGCGTCGCGCTCCCGAGCCGATTATTTCAATAGCGCTCTGGAGCGAACGGCTGATAGCAACCAGCAATACTGCAACACTTCTGGCAGGCATGACCCTGATCGGGCTGACCACGGTTCTTCCCATCTATGTGCAAGGGGTACTCGGCCGATCGCCGCTCGTTGCAGGATTCACCCTGACTATGCTGATTGTCGGGTGGCCACTGGCAGTCATGCTGTCGAGCCACTTCTTCCGCATCTTTGGGATCCGCAACACGTTGCGAACGGGTAGCCTCATGTTTCCGCTTGGAGCTGCTTTCCTCCTCTTTCTAACGCCCGATAGCAACCCTGTTTCTGCAGGGGTCGGATCATTTCTGATGGGCTTCGGCATGGGCCTTGTCAGCATTACGAGCGTCGTGCTGGTGCAGGAAAGCGTCGAGTGGTCAATGCGCGGCAGTGCCACCGCTTCGATCATCTTTTCACGAAGCCTCGGCAACACACTTGGCGCAACTGCGCTTGGCGCAATTCTTAACGTGGGCATAATGCATTTCGGCAGCGGCGACCTCGCCGCCAAACTGCACGACGTCCTCAATCAACCTGCGGGCTTGGCCGGTCTTGCCACAACGCCTGCAATCCGGTCCGTATTCCACTCTGCCCTGCATTGGACTTTCTGGGGCGTTTTCGTTGTGGCAATACTTACCTTCGCGACCACGTGGCTCATTCCAGTCTCAAGGGAGGCCGGTCGCAAATCGCCTAAGGCAGGGCAGGAAACAATCTGAATAGTCGTTCGTTCGTCCCGCGTCAGGCACACGCCTTTTTCCCACTGGTCGCGCCGCTGATCTTGTCTTTTACATTATCAATCTTGTTTGGGAGCTGTGGAGGCGACGTCTACAGAACTTGCCTCCGGCTGTGCCGCTTCCTGGATATGGTTGGCGTTGTGAAGCTTTATCACCAGCTGCTCGGCCACCCACTTGACGTCAGCCAAGCTGTTTGTCGCCATGGCCCGCACCTTGTCTGACTGGCATTGCGCGTTGGCGATAAAGACAGCGTACGAGAGGCTTCTTGCTGAAGTACCGATGGTGCTTATCACAGCTGCCGATGCGTTCGCCCAGCATCTCCGGTAGTTGTCAAGCTTCTGGTCGGCCTGCGCCGTGCAGACAAACGAAACAGCGGCGATAGCGGTGGCAACATAAAGTCTCATCGCGTTCTCACAAAATGCGAACTAACTTTGCCTGTCTGACGTATATCTAAAAAGTATTTCCAATCAGTTCATGCGCGTGTGTCAAGCTGGACAGGCTTGTGATTGCCACCCGTCCCGCAGACGCAACATTCCGCTCCGCACGATCTCGCGCCTTGAATCTCCCCATTTGCTTGACATTTCCGGGAGGCGTTTCCAAGTGTCCCTGTTAGACGGTCATCAGTCAGCCGGTAATTCAACACTCAATCCAGCATTTCAAAATACGAAGGAAAACAATGAGCCAGTTGTTTCAGCCACTGCGGCTAGGCTCCCTCGAGCTTGCAAACAGGATCATTATCGCTCCGATGTGCCAGTACTCCGCGGTTAACGGCGTGGCGACCGAGTGGCATACGATGCATCTCGGTCATCTGGCACTTTCCGGCGCAGGGCTTCTTATCACTGAAGCGACAGCGGTATCCCCGGAGGGGCGGATATCGCCAAGCGACCTCGGGCTCTATTCGGACGAGACCGAGATGGCTCTCGGTCAAGTGTTGGCAACCATCAAGAAACATTCGCCGATCCCGGTAGCAGTGCAGCTGGCCCATTCCGGCAGGAAAGCCTCAACGCGCGTCCCGTGGGAGGGCGGGAAACAGATCGGCCCCACCGAACCGACAGGATGGAAGACCGAAGCACCCTCGCCACTTCCGTATCTGGATGAATACGACGCTCCGACGGCATTGGACCAGGCAGGACTCGATCGCGTGACGGAGGCGTTCATTGCGGCCACCAAACGGGCAGCACGGCTCGGTTTCGATGGGATCGAGCTTCAAGCTGCACACGGATATTTGCTGCACCAGTTCTTGTCACCTCTTTCAAATCAGCGCACCGACGAATATGGCGGGCCCCTTGAAAACAGGATGAGGTTTCCACTTCAGATATTCGAAACGGTGCGCGCGGCCTTTCCTGCCGAGAAACCTGTCTGGATCCGCGTTTCCGCTACTGATTGGGTCGAAGGCGGCTGGAATGTCGGGGACACGATCGCATTCGCCAGAGCGTTGAAGCCGCTCGGTTCCGCTGCCATCCATGTCAGCAGCGGCGGCCTTTCACCGAAGCAAAAAATGACGCTGGCTCCCGGTTATCAAGTGCCTCTGGCGCAGCGGATCAAAGCCGAGACAGACCTCACCACGATCGCTGTGGGGCTTATCACCGAGCCGGAACATGCCGAGGCGATTATCGCAAACGGCGATGCCGATGCCATAGGTCTCGCACGTGCGATTCTCTATGACCCCCGCTGGCCATGGCATGCGGCAGCAAAACTTGGCGCAAAGGTGATCGCGCCTGAACAATATTGGCGATCACAGGCTCGCAACCATCCTGATTTGTTCATTACTGAGAGTGCATGATGTACGTTGCTTTCGTTCATCAGACTCCTGCCGGCCGGCAACCTTCCCACATCCAGTTTCAGCCTATATTCTTCAGTTGACGTTGTGAGGTATCCCCGCCGTGCCCGGCAAGGGAAGAGTTTGAGGGAGAACGAACGCCATGCCCGAAACGCGTCGCAAGCTGACCACGATCTTCTCGGCGGACGTGCAGGACTACACGCGCTTGATGCGGGCTGACGAAGAAGGCACGCTCGACACTCTCAAGCGATACCGGGATGCCATGACGCGGTTGATCGAGGCGCATGGCGGCCGGGTTATCAATACCTGGGGCGACGGGCTGATTGCAGAGTTTCCCAGCGTTGTCGAGGCGGTGCGCGCCGCTCTCGATGTGCAGAACGAGCTGGCCGGCTACAACGCCGACCGTCCGGACGAAACGCGCATGCTTTTTCGGATTGGTATCAACCTCGGCGATGTAATTGCTGAAGACGACGACATTTACGGCGATGGCGTGAACGTCGCCGCGCGCCTGCAAGCTTCTGCCTCGGCGGGGGGCATTGTGATTTCCAACACGGTGTACGATCAGGTCCGCAACAAAGTGGCCGTCGGCTTCGAATTCTTGGGACAACTCGCAGTCAAGAACATCGAAGGTGGTGTCCCCAGTTATGCTGTACGGATTGGAGAGCATCGTGCGCCACCAGCGCCGCAAAGTTTCTACGAAAACAGCAAGGCCACTCATGGCGAAAGCGTGAGAACCGATAGCATTGAAACGAGCGCCGATCGCGTAACGCCAGGGCGACGGAGCGTTGGAGTACTGATCACAATTGCTGCCGGGATCACCGCCGTAAATCTTCTCACCTGGAATGGTGTCTTCTGGGCCCAATGGCCCCTGTTCGCGCTGGCCGTCTTGTCGGCGTTTCTTTGGGTCCGCACTACCCAACGCATCGACCGCACCGTTGCGAGGCTCGCCATAATCGGACTTGCCATCACCGGCATCAATCTTCTTTCCTGGCACGGCACCTTCTGGGCGGCATGGCCATTGCTCGGCATAGCGGTCGTCGGGGGCATCCGATGGTTTACCCGGCAGGGCGGCAGCGTTCGTAGTTGAAAGGTCTAGCACCGTCATTACTGCGCAAGCGAAGGCTCAATCAATGAGGCCCGTTTGCTGCAGGACGCGCCAGCAAAAGCCGAAGAATTTTCCCCGGTTGCAATCAGTCCTTGCAAAATTAATTGCCAGACAAGTTGTGTTCTGCCACACACAGTTGACCTTGTTATGGCGCTCGCAGACCCGTCAACCCCGCTCTAAAGGGATGGACAGCTTGCAATATCGGTTAAAGTGTTTGTTTTATAAAGGCCGGCGGAAGGGCCACGATGGAATTGAAACGTTTCCAATTTGGACCATTCGTTTTGAGAACGGTTGTTCCACTCACCGGACTCGTACTCGCTATATCGATAGGCGTGTTCCTCCTGTTGCTTTGGTCAAGCTCGCGAACCAATCAAATAGCAATCGAACGGCAGGAAAGCCTGGTTGCGCTCGTCCTGTCGCAATCCCAGTTCACGATCGCGCATGATCAGGAAAGCGCAACCGTGTGGGACGATGCTGTCGATCACGTCAAGCGTCCTGACAGCGCCGAGTGGATTGACAGCAACCTTGGCCGTTGGATGCACACCTATTTCGGCCACGATGCCGCCTATGTCCTCAATGGCAAGAACGAACCCGTATTCGCATTTGCTGACGGCAAGCTAGCCGACCCTTCGGCCTTTCAGGCAGTCGAAGCACAAGTCGCACCACTCGCCACAAAACTGCGCGACCTTTTGCGTAACCCAAACCCCGACGGATACGGCGACAGGGTCCTAAGTCCGGGCGAATCGGAGGTCACTACCCTTCGCGGTCGTCCAGCGATCGTCAGCGTGAAGCCAATCGTTTCTGACACTGGAAACATTGTACAGACAGTGGATGAGACGTTTATTCACGTGGCTGTTCGCTATCTCGACGAAAGCTTCATTTCTGAGCTCCAGCGTGACTATCTTTTCGCTGGTCTGCGCTACGCGACCGCGGAGCAGCTGCAGGCCGGAGAACACGGCTATGCGCTGAAATCTTCCCTCGGCCAAACAATCGGTTATCTCATATGGAAGCCTTATCTGCCTGGCTCCACTGTGATGTCCCAGATCGCCCCTATTCTGATAGGCATTGCTCTGTTGATGTCGGGCATAATGGCGGTTCTGTTGGTGGTGCTGAGGCTTAGGTCAGTAAAGCTGCGGGCGAGTGAAGAGCGGTTGAATTTCATGGCCTTGCATGATTCGCTTACAGGACTGGCGAACCGTGCGCACTTCGTGGAACGCCTCGATCGCGAATTGTCGAATGTCAGAAACTCCTGTGTTGCGGTGCTCTACCTCGACCTTGATCGATTTAAGCAGGTCAATGACACGCTCGGTCACCCTGTCGGCGACGAACTCATCCGCGAATTGACCGAACGGCTCAAACATGTGGTCCACGATGCCAAGGCGATCGCGCGCATAGGCGGCGACGAGTTCACCGTCATTGTTCCAAACTTCCGATCGCTGCTCGAGATCGAGAAACTATGTGAGCAGATCATCACCGCGGTGCGAAATCCGTTCAATATCGACGGAAATCATATTTTCATCGGCGTCAGTATTGGTGTCGCCACGGCGCCAAAGGATGGAACTGAACGAACTGAGTTGGTGCGCAAGGCCGATATCGCGCTCTATCATGCGAAATCCGCGGGACGCAGTCGCTATGCGATCTTCGGCAAGGAGATGGACGTGCTGCTGCAAGAGCGCCGC
>NZ_JBBNAN010000359.1:0-4104 GCF_037994405.1 Phyllobacterium sp. | reverse complement strand
CTGTGCGCCCCAATATTTGTCCGAGGCGACTTCGATGGGACCAAAAGTATCTGTTTCGGTACGGGTAGAGCTCATCGTGTACTTTTCCTGTTGGGAGTTGGCGCAAGCACTACTGCGAAGCTCCGCGAGAGGCAAGGTTCGTGAGCGCAATGTTGGTCTGGAATTCCGCCGACTTTGCGATAAAATCGATTATAGGCCAATCCGGTCAAACCATCGTTTCAAGACGGCACACGATGTTGCAGCTCGATAACAAACCCGTCCTTGCGAACTGTACCGGTCATTATCGCGAATCCTTGCCAATCGCGGATCTAAAGGCGCATTTTCTATGCGTGTGGAGCCGATCAGGTCGCTCGGGATCAACGACACCGGTGACCGTCGTTCCTGATGGCTGTGTCGATTTATTGTGGTCGCAAGGCAAGCTGATGGTCGCTGGGCCCGACACCGAGCCGCAACTTGTTGATCCTGCCATGACACAGATTGTCGGTATGCGCTTTGCACCTGGCGCTGCCTGCCACTGGCTCGGCATACCAATGTCCGAGCTCGTAAATTGCCGCATCGATTTACGCGACATCTGGGGATCGCGCGCGGATGCTCTCAGCGACAGTATGAGCACTGCCCGATCGACACATGAAGCGTCCATTGGCCTTCAGGCGGGCTTTTCACGCATTGCGCCTGAGATTGCGCTTCCAGACAGGTCGATGGCTCTTGCTTTTCGAAAGCTGGGAAACCTCGGACATCATTCTGGTGTCGCCGGCCTCTCTGCCGAGCTCAATACCAGCGAACGCACGTTGCGTCGGCAGTGCCAGCATTATTTCGGGTACGGACCGAAAACCCTGGAACGTATCCTCCGCTTCCAACGATTCCTCAAGCTAGTCCGGCAAGTCCCGCAGACCGGTCTTGGCAGCTTGGCATTTGAGGCGGATTACTCCGATCAGGCCCATTTAAGCCGCGAGGTAAGAGCGCTTTCCGGCGTGTCGCCAAGGGTGCTCATGCAACAATTCGCGGCCTGATTGGCCGTTTTGTTCAAGACAGAAAGTCTTTAGGCGCATAAACTTGTGGCGAGTAGCGTGAGGAGGACAGACTGTGGCAACACATGAAGCGCGAACCCTTCAGATTTCCATCGGGCGCAATTGGCGTGATCTCTATGATTATGCCAGCGTTCCGGAAAACCTGCCGCAATGGGCCTCCGGCCTTACATCCGGCTTGCAGAAATCCGGAGACGAATGGCTGGCCGATGGTCCGGCCGGCAAGCTCAGGTTGCGATTTGCTCCGGTGAACAATTTCGGCGTCCTTGATCACTGGGTGACTACCGAGACCGGCGATGAGGTCTATATCCCGCTGAGGGTGGTCGCCAATGGAGACGATTGCGAAGTGATGTTCACCCTTTTTCGCGTGCCGGGCATGGATGACGAGAAATTCACAGCCGATGCCGCATGGGTCAAGCGCGATCTCCAAAAGCTCAAGGATTTGCTCGAAGCACAACTCATAGAGTGAGAGACGACATGGCCAGCTCAGGCAAAGACAAACGCATCGACTATATCGAATTCAATGTGAGCGATATCGGGCGCGCACGTAGCTTTTATGGTCAGGCCTTTGGCTGGACTTTCACCGATTACGGGCCCAGCTATTGCGAGTTTTCCGATGGCAACCTCAAGGGAGGCTTCGCGACTGCGGGCGAAGTCCGGTCAGGCGGCCCGCTGGTCATCCTTTTTGCCGACGATCTTGCAGATGCATTGAAGCGCGTTGACAAGGCAGGCGGAAAGATACTCAGGCCTGTCTTTAGTTTCCCTGGAGGTCGGCGCTTTCACTTCGCCGACCCGGATGGGTATGAGCTCGCAGTCTGGTCAGATAAATAGGATCCCGGATCAGGACGCCAGTGTCAGCATATAGGCGTCGTATTTCTTGAGAAATTCGCGCAACAGCTGCCGATACCCTGGTGTTACGGCCTCTTGTACGCTCGGCCGCGCTGCCAGCGCTTTGCGCCAGGCACTGATCTTGGGATAGCTGGCAAATATGCCAAGATCAGTAATCTCATCAAACGTATCGAAATAACGGAAGACGGGCGCGAAGACCGCATCGACAAGACTGAATTTGGACCCGGCGAAATACGGACCGTCGCCGAGTACGTCTTCGACCCGGCCGAACTTGTCGATGAGCGCCTTGCGTTTTTCCTCGAAGACAGTCGCATCCCTGGTCGTTTCCAGACCCCAGATGTCGGCAAGGATCGAGGAACCATATTCCATAAAGCCGCGATGACGGGCGCGGGTCAGAGCATCGTCCGGATGCAGGCGAGGTCCCGGCTGCGACTCATCGATATATTCGGCAATGACGGAGCTTTCGAACAGGATTGCCTCGCTGCCGTGCGCCTGAGGTACCATCAACAGCGGCACCTTGCCGAGTGGCGAAATCTTCAGGAACCAATCGGGCTTTGCCTTGAGGTCGATGTAGATCTTCTCGAAGGGCACGCCCTTTTCGGCAAGGGCAATGGCCGCGCGTTGCACATACGGGCACAGAAGGTGGCTGATCAGCGTAAGGGAAGACATGGAATGGTTCTCCAATGATGGCCTAAGACGAGAAGAGCGGCTGTTGAGGCAGCCGCTCTTCGATGTATCAGGCCGCGCGGGCCGTTTTCAGAGCGTTCGCCCACCAGGCGAGCTGGTCGAGCTGGTTGTTGGCGGCTTCGTTGAGATGCTCATAGTCGCCGAGCTTCTTCTCCCCCTTAACCACGGTCAGATATTCCGGGAAGGAAATGTGAATGCCGGTTTTCACTGAAGCCGAGCCCATTTCAACGAAGATCAAACGCAGCTGTTCGACTGCACGGGCGCCGCCCACCCCGCCATAGCCGACAAGGCCGACGGGACGTTGAACAAACTCACCGAGATCGATCGCATTCTTCAACACGGCGGTCGGGCCGTGATTGTATTCGGCAACAGTAACGACGAACCCATCGAATTCGCGCAGCTTCTTTTTCCACCGCTCGGCGGTTTCATTCTGCTCAGTTGTGGTGCGCTCTTCGCCGAAGAAATGCATCGGATAGTCAAGAAGATCGAGGATTTCCACCTCGACATCGTCGCGCTTGCCGGCAACTTCAGCGATCCATTTGGCAGGAAATTCGGCGAAACGGCCGATGCGTGTGCTGCCAATAATGATGCCGATTTTAGCTTTAGCCATTTCAGGAATCCTTCATCTTGGGGGATGGTAACTATTTGTGACCGGCGCTATATAAGTGACTGTTCGAAACGGTCGCAAGGAGGCACTTTTTTGAAACCAGATCACTTTGAGGTAACTCCCGCATGCACCGCGGTTCATCATCTTCTGGCGCGCGTCGGTGACAAATGGACGGTGATGGTCGTCAAATATCTTGGCAACGGATCGATGCGGTTCAATGAGCTGAAACGGACGATCAATGGCATCTCGCAAAAGATGCTGACGAGCACGTTGCGTGGTCTCGAACGCGATGGTTTTGTCACTAGAACGGTCTACCCAACCATTCCACCGCGCGTGGATTATGAGCTGACTGATCTGGGACGCGATCTGCTGGTGCCGGTGAAGGCGCTTGGTGATTGGGCGATCAAGAATGAGCAACGCGTCAGCGAGGCCCGTGCGCGGTTCGACGCGGCTCACGGCGGCAAAGAGATACAAACCCCGTTTGCGCATGCCGCTGAATAGGCGGCAGCACCGGACCGCCCAGGCCTGAGGTATATCTATAAATCTGGTTTTCTGGATATATGGATATAGACAACGCATTTGAGGCGCTCGCCGCTATCTCACAATCTTCCAGGCTGGAGATCTTCCGTTTGCTGATCAAGGCGGGGGACGAAGGCCTTGCCGGTGGCGAAATCGCACAACGGCGGCGAAAATGGAAGAACGGGTAAAGCTCAGCTCGATTTGAGCGCTGGTCGAGCGGGCTAACAAAAAAGGCGGGTCGAAACCCGCCTTTTCCGTATGTCGTTGGGACAGGACTTCTTAGAAGTCCATGCCGCCCATGCCGCCCATGCCGCCGCCTGGCATTGCAGGAGCAGCCGACTCTTTCTTAGGAGCTTCGGCAATCATGGCTTCGGTGGTGACCAGAAGACCAGCAACCGATGCAGCATCCTGCAGAGC
>NZ_JBBNAN010000358.1:0-6264 GCF_037994405.1 Phyllobacterium sp. | reverse complement strand
GTCCTGCTGGCATTGATTGTTGTCAGTTCATTAGTGTCAGGAGTCAAGATTTCCGGCGCTGATTTCGCCGTAAACTTTCCCCGGATAGGTCGATGCGGTGGGCATTGTGAACGAGGCGGTCGAGTATGGCATCGGCATAGGTTGGGTTGCCGATGATCTCATGCCAGGCTGATACTGGAAGCTGACTGGTAATGATGGTCGAGCGGCGTCCGTAGCGATCTTCGAGGATTTCCAGGAGATCGTGGCGTGCCTGCTCGTTGAGCGGCTCCAGACCCCAATCATCAAGGATCAGGAGCTGGACATGCCCGAGGGTGCGTTGCAGCCTTGCGTATCGTCCATCGCCGTGAGCAAGGGCAAGATTGGCAAACAGCCGTGGCACGCGCTGATAAAGGACAGAACGATCGTCGCGGCATGCCTTGTGCCCGAGCGCACAGGCTAACCAGCTTTTCCCGACGCCGGATGGCCCGCAAATGGCAAGGTTGTCGTGGGCATCAATCCAGTCGCCGCCGATCAGTTTCATGAACAGTGCGCGATCGAGACCGCGTTCACTGCGGTAATCAACATCCTCAGGCACAGCGTGATGACGAAGCTTGGCAAACCGCAGACGTGCGGCAAGCTTGCGATCGTGGCGCGAGCTCCATTCTCGCTCCAGGAGCAGCCCGAGCCATTCGGCATGGGATAATTGTTCGCTCTCGCCGTTATTGATCAGCTCGTTGAACGCCTTGGCCATGCCGGTCAGGCCCATGGCGTTCAATTTATCAAGGGTAGGATGTGCAAGCATATGACTTCTCCTCAGTGGTAGTAGCGGGGACCGCGGATGTTGGAGTGGTTGATCGGTTCAGGTGACGTTGTGCTTGATAATGCCGACGATCGGTCGAGGTGATTGTCGAGAATGGAGCGAACCGATCCATAGGTTCGGGCGCCGATTTCCAGCGCACGCCCGCAGGCCGCATTGACCCGTTCGCGCTCAAACGCTTTGACGAGGCGGATAATGCCCAGGCAGGCTCTATAGCCCTGTTCCGGATGCGGTCGATCAGCCAGAATACGCTCGCAGAGCAATGCAACGTCCGATCCGATCGCCGACGCTTCGCGGCTGATGCGCTCGATCGTCCAGTCGGCAAAGCGACGATGGGATGATGGCATGTGTTCCGGCGTTGTCGTGTGCTTGCCATTGCCGCTCGAGCGCCTGTGGGCGGCGATCCTCTCGCCTTTGTGGAAGATCTCGATCGTGTTGGCGGTGATGCGCGCTTCGACTTGCTCACGGGCAAATCGGTAGGGCACGGAGTAGTAATGTCGGTCGATATCGACGTGATAATCGAGCCCGGCCCGGCGTATGCGCCATTCGGCAAAGACGTATCGTTCGACGCAAAGCGGACGCAAAGCCGGATAGTCGATCTCTTCAAACAATTGACGTCGCGTGCGCCCGACGCGGCGCAGAACACGGGTGTCGTTGAGATCAACGAGCAATTCGACAATCGCCGCATTGACGTCGGCAAGGCTGTAAAAGACCCGGTGACGCATTCGACCGAGAAGCCAACGCTCGACAATGCGAACAGCCGCCTCCACTTTTGCTTTGTCACGCGGCCGGCGGGGTCGGGTCGGAAGAACAGAGCTTCCATAGTGAGCCGCCATCCCGGCATAGGTGCGATTGACCTGCGGATCAAAATGGCAGGCCTTGATGACGGCAACCTTGGCATTATCGGGAACGAGCAGCGCCGGCGCGCCGCCAAAGGCCTCCAGCGCAAGCAGGTGGCATTCGATCCAGTCAGGAAGCGTCTCGCTCCAGCGTGCCTGGGCGAAGGACAGGCTCGATGCGCCCAACACTGCCACGAACAGATGGGCTTGCCGCGTCTTGCCCGACAATCGGTCGATGACCACGGTGACCGTGTCACCGGCATAGTCGACGAACAGCTTTTCGCCGGCCACATGATCTTGACGCATCGTCACCGGCAGCTTCATTGCCCAGCCGCGGTAAAGATCGCAAAAGCGGCTGTAGCGATATCCATCCGGGTGATGACCGATATATTCGTCCCACAAAATCTGCAGTGTCACATGCTTGCGCTTCAGCTCGCGGTGAACATGGGCCCAATCCGGCTCGACGCTGCGGCGATGCCCCGTCTTCGTGCCAGCAGCCTTGTAGAGCGCTGCCTCCAGGACAGCATCGCTCACATCATCGCCCAACGGCCAGGAAAGCCCGGCAACCTCGGCACGGCGCAACGTCTCGCGCACAGTCGAAGGAGCGGCACCAACCCGCACCGCAATCGACTTGTGGCCGAGCCCTTCCTCAAATCTGTATCTCAGAATCTCGCGGACACGCCGCATCTTTAGTCTCTCCGCTGGCATCGCGTTCCTTCCTCTCAGGCAACTGAAAGGACGAACTTCTCACCAGCAGGACACCCCCGACAAACGGCCCCGATCAGGGGGCGGCATCATCTCGGAATAAGGGGGCGACTAATTCTCGGAATTGGGGGGCGGAATGATTTCGGAATGTGGGGGCGGCTTGCCTCGGAATCCGCATATGAGGTGGATCTTTGCTTTCTCCCGCCCAAATTCGCTTTCATACAACTATGCATTTGGCTGAGATCGTGCTTTCAAAATCTTGCTGTAATCTCGTCCGGCAGGATCATCTGATACTAACGCTTCCAGACGCTCCGATACAATTTTGGCGGTGTCCCTATTTCTCTGTGGAAGGCTCTCGATAAATGGCTTCCACTTGAATAGCCGCATGCGAGAGCAACTTCCGTTATCGACAGGTCTGAGGACCTCAGCAATCCCGTTGCGCGCTCCAGTCTTCGGCGGCTGAGAAAAGCATGCGGCGGCCACCCGGTCGATTGTCTGAATGCTCTGCAGAAATGCGCAACGCTTAGGTCAGCTTCCTTGGCTAGTTCCGTTAGACTGACGGACCTTTCGAGCGACTCCTCGATCCTATCAATGGCCCGTTTGAGCACCGTGGGGGCAAGCCCGCCTTTTAAGAGTACCCGAGGTTTACCGGACCGCCTCAGGAGCTGCGCGATGATTGAAGCGGCTTGGCTCTCGACCATGAGAGCACCCGCAGAGTCACGGTGTTTTATCTCCGACCCTATCCGGCGTGCGGCAAATTGAATTGAGGAATCCTGAAATCCGAGGTCGGGCACAAGTCTCTCGATGTGGGAGCCCGGCATTCTCTCCAACAGGCCCAAGACAAACGTTTTATCAACGGTGATAAAAAGATACGAGGCGGTCGGGTCGCCATCATCCCAACCCGTCCAGGCGTGATCAGCGGGGATAAAGGACAGAGAGCCTGGAGGTCGTGGCACGAAAACGACGCGGCGACCGTTGAGATAGTCTTCCCCCTCCTTCGCAATGCCTCGGATGTTGAGGAGGATTATATGATCGTTCGCCGCGATTTGGGTTTCTTGTCGTCCGAGCCCAGTCCGCCGGATCAGATTGGCGCGAACCGACTGCCAAGTGGCGTGCTCATGGACGAGTGTGGAGCGAGCCGCGCGTCTGACGGCGTCCGGATCAATAACTGCGGTATTGACCATCTAGAGAACCCTTTCACTCCGCGGGAAGGCGGCGGCAACCTTTTGCTGACAACCCCAACTTATCACCAACCGTTTTTCACGCTGTGCCGCTCGATTCTACGTCAAGTTCTTGAACGGACATCAAGATTATGAATGCACGCTAAAGCTGCTCTTTTTACTCTTCTTCTGGCATCTTGCCAGTCTTTTTCAGCCCGAGCGAGATAGCTGCGAACTGACTTTGAGTGCAGCCGTCGGCCAAAATCGCTTTAAGTCCAAGACCTTAGGGGAACTGCGCACCGATGCATGTCGAACCACGGATCATGACATGCGAGATCTATCTTTGTTTTTTGAAGAATGCGAACGCGCTCCGCGCTTAAATGAGTTAGCCAGTTTCTTTGCGGCAACGGCGGCCGGCCGGGCCGGCGACCCTTTGAAGAAACCACAAGTTGCTTTCGCAAACCAGGCCGCCAAGACACGCCTCGTTCGAAAGCTGCTCGTTTGCGAAGCGAGAATTGCCCAGGAGCGGTAAAGAGCCGATGAGTCATATGACCGATCTAAACAATGATGGGAAACTGCTCTGCCTCCTTGAGCAGCATGCGGCACTCATTATACAAATCAACCTCCTCAACTCAAAGAATCCGCGTTCGGACAAACTGGAAGGCGAGCTATGGGAAATGCTGAGGAGAGAAAGCTATCTTCGTGAGCAATTGATGGACCTCGAGCCACAGTCCATCGCGGATGCGCAATCAAAGATCATCCACTTCGTGGGGTATCTATGTGCGACGAAGAGCTTCCTGGACGACGAATGCCTTACCCGCCTCCTCCGCTCCTTGCGTCAGTTCGTGTAAAGCTGTGACCACGTGTTTTCCCTATGATACCTTCACATCGTCAGCGATCCGCTGCAAATCCGACAGCTTTTCGACCAGTGCGGCGACGGATTTCATCGTTTCGATCGGGAGGTCTTCCAACAATTCCATCATCCGAAAGCGCAAATCGGCTTCATCCTTTGTTGCTCCCCATAAATGCGGGGCAGCTGTGTACAGCATCCCAAGCGGCGAAGTGCCCAAGACCTCGCTGAGATGAATGAGCCTACTGACATGCATCTTCGACGCGTTGCGCTCATAGCGCCCGTACACTTGCTCGCTTAAGCCAACGAGCGTTGAGAGTTCCGCCCTGCTCAACCTCTTATGCTGGCGGCACTTCCGCAGCGCTTCGCCAACTTTGCTGTCGAGTTCTTCGAACGTGGCGATCTTGTCGAAGCCCTCGCGTCGGTAGACCGGCTTCTCGTTCTCAGGGTCGGTCGTTTTCACCAGTCCCAATTCTGCGATTTGACTTTCCAATTTCGTCGTCATTATTTCCACTGATCCACTGTGACGCATGACTCTTACATCACGTTGCGGTCAAATGGCTATGGGCTTGGTTCGCAGGATCGCACTGCTGCCGTCGTCGCAGTGGAGATAATTCAATGAAACCGAATGCTTGCCAGCGTGGCATCGTGTCCTGGCGTGTGAATGGCTTATTTTTGTAGATCAAACCAGAACCGGTTTGGCTGCCCCGTCGCTTCGTCCTTAATATCGAAATAATAGGGCTCACTCCGTAGGGCACGAGGCTTATATTCCGTATAGACGCACGAACTATTGCCAGCGCGGACACGTGTGACGCCGTCAGCCATCGTTTCAGTGTGACCCTTGCCGGCAAAGCGCGAAAAGCCGCGTCCGCCTCGACAAGTCATCACTTTACGCGTGCACCGCGACGCTTCACTAGAAAAGCCCTTATCGCGTGGATCATCGCGGGCTACCGGCGCCCAACCAGCCGGGCAATCAACGTATTTCACATATCCCGGTTTGCCGGCACCACCTTCCGGGCAGGTAGGCCAGGAAAATCCGGGCGTCTTCATTGCAAGTATTAGTTTTTCCATTGGAGGATGGCAGGTCTCGACCCCATGCCAAGATGGATTGGACGAGGCGGCGCAAAGAAGAACTTCGCAGCCCCATTCGCTCGCTTGCGCGTGATGGGAAGGCAAGCTGGAAAAAGCAATCGAGAGCAGCATTGCGACCAAATACTTCACGGAGATTGCTCCTTATATTTGTCGATCAGGAATGACTATCGGTCACGGCGCGGCGGTTGGCGTCGGGCGTCTGAGAACGGCGGGGATATCTCACTTTGGCGCTCACCAAGGAGATTAAGGTCAGCGAGCGGAGGCCGCCCTATTGTCCGATCAATCGCCTTCCTCCGCCATTCCGCCATATCCAGTACATACGTCGCCCACATCCCATAGCGGGCGGCGACAGCATAACGCTGGGCCTCAAAATACCTGCTGTTACCGGGAAAGGGTGTAATGAGTCTGGCCCATCCCACACGCAGCATTTCGAAGCCGAGGTCTTGACCCTTGACCTGGCAAACTCCAACCGTCGCATCTGAATAGATGTCGGCAGTAAGTTGGCAGGTGACGGCAGCGCTCCCCACCGTGCGCTTCAACCAGGCCTTGGCCAGCGCACC
Source organism: Phyllobacterium sp. (assembly GCF_037994405.1). GTDB lineage: Bacteria > Pseudomonadota > Alphaproteobacteria > Rhizobiales > Rhizobiaceae > Phyllobacterium. The sequence goes on along the minus strand of NZ_JBBNAN010000358.1, from coordinate 262 downwards.
ACATGGCACGGGAGCAAGGGTTCTATCCTTTGGCGCTGTGGCCTTCGGATCAAAGGACCACTGCGGCAGCTCGCAGCTGTCTATATCGGCCAGCCGAACACTAACGCCGCGACGAGCAAACCATAGTGTTCGTCCGTCGATCACAGCGACCCGTCCCTGTATCCTGGTGGAGTGGGCATCCCCATGCTTGGCAGGCTGGTCGAAAGCAAGATCGACCCCCCTGCCCACGCTGGAGACTGCAGCGAAAACTGAGAAAGCAAAA
>NZ_JBBNAN010000357.1:0-21312 GCF_037994405.1 Phyllobacterium sp. | reverse complement strand
ATCAAACCTAAGCAAACCTTAGGGCGCATTCAGCAACCGCCAGCGGCGCCCCGCCCTCGTTGTGCCGGTATATAGACCCCACCCAACAAAACTGTCAACACACCAAAATCAATTTTTCCAAACTTTTCCAAAACCAACAACCAGCCCTGGGGATAAGTTGCCTTTGCATTGGTTGGCGCCAACGAAAATGGGCGCTGCAATCGCAGCGCCCATCACGATAAATCGCAGCAAATCAGGCCTTGCTCAGGCGAGCGTATAGGCCGTCTTCACTATGGTGTAGAATTCAGCCGCATATTTGCCCTGCTCGCGCGGACCATAGCTCGATCCCTTGCGCCCACCGAAGGGAACATGGAAATCGACACCCGCCGTTGGCAGATTGACCATGACCATGCCGGCCTCCGCATTGCGCCTGAAATGCGTCGCATGCTTCAGGCTGGTTGTGGCAATGCCGGAGGAAAGGCCGAATGGCGTGTCGTTTGCCGTATGCAGTGCCTCTTCGTAATCCTTGACGCGAATGACGCTGGCGACGGGGCCAAAAATCTCTTCGCGTGAAATACGCATCTGGTTCGTCGCCTCGGTGAAAAGCGCCGGCTGCAAGTAGAAGCCGGGTGTTTCCCGGTTCAGACGTTCGCCACCGAAAACGAGATTGGCGCCTTCGCTTCTGCCGATCTCGATGTAATCCATGTCCTGATTGAGTTGGCTCTGGTCGACGACAGGGCCGATATGCGTGCCAGCTTTAAGGGCATCGTCGACGACAAGTCCCTTCAGCCGCTCGGTTGCTGCCGCCACGAACTTGTCATGGATACCTTCGGTGACGATGACGCGCGAGGAGGCAGTGCAGCGCTGGCCGGTGGAGAAAAAGGCGCTGTTGACCGCCGCATCCACGGCGACAGTCAGATCCGCATCGTCAAGGACAACGAACGGATTCTTGCCGCCCATCTCCAACTGAAACTTGCGCATGTGCTCAATCGAAGCTGCAGCGACGCGCTTGCCCGTGCCGACAGAACCGGTGAAAGTGATGGCATTGACGTCGGCGCTGTCGAGTATGGTCTGGCCGACCACCGACCCCTTGCCCATGACCAGGTTGAGCACGCCCTTGGGCAAGCCGGCGCGATGCAATATGTCGACAATCGCCCAGGAGCAGCCGGGCACCAGATCGGCGGGCTTGAACACAACCGTATTGCCATAGGCGAGCGCCGGGGCGATCTTCCAGGCCGGAATGGCGATCGGGAAATTCCACGGCGTGATGATGCCGACCACGCCAACCGGTTCGCGGGTAATCTCAACGCCGATGTTCGGACGAGCGCTTGGCAGCACCTCGCCAGCAAGCCGCAGCACTTCGCCCGCAAAGAAATCGAAGATTTGCGCGGCACGCAGCGTTTCGCCGATGCCCTCGGCAAGCGTCTTGCCTTCTTCCCGCGACAAGAGCCGGCCAAGCTCATCCTTGCGAGCCGTGATCTCATCGGCGGTTTTGCGCAGGATCGCATGGCGTTCGAGAATGCCGGAACGCGACCACGCCGGGAATGCCGCCTTCGCCGCAGCGATCGCATTCAACGTGTCCGCGGCCGTCGCACGCGCATATTCGCCAACAACGTCGTTGGTGTTCGATGGGTTGATATTGGCAATGGCATCACCGCCGGCCCACTCGCCGTTGATCAGGTTCTGGTGCAAGGTCATGATATATCTCTCATTGTGTTTGGCCGAAGCAATACCATAGGAGCACGTCGTTTCAACGCGAAATTCCCTGCTCTCGGCTTTTTGAACTTTCAAATGTTGCGCGCTAGCACAAGCTGCCGTTCAGAAACCTCGAACTTGACACCTTGCACTCGTTGTCCGTGCGGGCCAAGAGTGAACCGTACGGGTTTGATCCTCAGGCAAGCAAATGACCATAAAAAAGATCGCAATTATCGGTGGCGGACCTGCAGGCCTGATGGCAGCTGAGGTATTGTCCCTCTCGGGCCATTTGGTGACGATCTACGACGCCATGCCGACGGTTGGTCGCAAGTTCCTGCTTGCGGGCAAATCTGGCCTCAACATCACTCATGCCGAGGACTATTCGCGTTTTGCAGGCCGCTTCGGCATTGCTTCGGACCGGTTGCGGGCTGCCCTTGATGCATTCACCCCACAAGATGTGCGCATCTGGGCGGCAGGGCTCGGCACGGAAACCTTCGTCGGTTCTTCAGGTCGTGTTTTCCCGAAAGCAATGAAGGCCTCGCCGCTCTTGCGCGCCTGGCTCCGTAGGCTGGATGCACAGGGCGCCAGGCTCCTCACTCGTCACCGCTGGTCGGGCTTTGACGATAATGGATATAGGTTCGAGACTCCGGAGGGATTGAAGATCGTTCATTGCGATGCGGTGTTGCTGGCGCTCGGCGGTGCCAGTTGGCCGCGGCTTGGATCCGATGGCGCCTGGGTATCATGGCTAAGGAACAAGGACGTAGAGGTGAGCAATCTTCGACCCGCCAATTGCGGGTTCGACGTCGACTGGAGCGGCCCGTTCCGGGAACGATTTGCCGGCGAGCCGCTGAAATCGGTGACCGCCACCTCGGACGCAGGCACTTTTCCCGGCGAATTTGTGATAACGAAAAGTGGCATTGAGGGGAGCCTGGTCTATGCCCATGCGGCCAGCTTGCGTGACAGGCTTGAAGGGGATGGTGCGGCTGCCCTGGTGCTTGATCTCGCGCCTTTGCGAACCACGGAACGGCTGACGTGGGACCTTGCACGACAGGATCGCAAAGCGAGTTTTTCCACTCGCCTTCGCAAGGGCGCGGGGATCGAAGGTGTCAAGGCCGCGCTGCTGCGGGAACTGGCGCATGAGGGCGATCTGGCTGATCCACAACGCCTCTCCCAACGCATCAAGGCTTTATCGCTTCCCGTTCTTCGGCCGCGTCCCATCGCGGAAGTAATTTCCTCGGCAGGCGGCGTATGCTGGAACGGTATTGATGACGGATACATGTTGAAGGCAATACCCGGGGTCTTCGTTGCCGGGGAGATGCTTGACTGGGAGGCTCCAACCGGGGGCTATCTGCTTACCGCCTGTTTTTCCACCGGACGGGCGGCGGCACAAGGCATCCAATCCTGGCTGCGGCGCTGAGCTTCCTGCCTCACACAAACGGCTTTGCGAGTTCAAAACGCTTCGGCACCAATCGTTGCAGATAGGCTCTGCACTCGGCAGAAATCCGATTGCCTTCGGGCACGAGGAAGTTGTCCGGCAGATGGCGCGTCTTGCCGGCAACACTGGCAAGCGGTACCAGCCGCGGGCTCGTGGCGCCGCCCACATATTGCAGCGCCACCGAGCCGCCGCCACGCGCTGCCGCCTCGACCGCAAAAGCACCAGCTTCGAAGGCTTCTCGTGCATCTGTTGGACTGATCGTGTTGACATTGCCCCGCGGCAGGTAGCCGAATGTATCGACACGCGCGCGCACCTTTGGCAGGCCATCCTTCAGTGCCTGTTCGATCGCCATCCCCAAATCTCCGCCCGACAGCCGCACGTTGCCATGCGCGTCGCGTTCGAGCCGATCGGACGGGACGAGGTTCTCCACGACAGATCGCCCATCTTGCGCCGTCACACCTTCCGACATGGCCACGATGCATCGTCCATACCGGCTCACGACCGCACGCACGTCCTCGATGAAATGCGCTGCCGAAAATGCCCGTTCGGGCACATAAACCAGATGAGGACCACTTTCCTCATCTGGCTGCCAGGCGGCTGCTGCCGTTGTCAGGAAGCCGGCATGCCGACCCATCACAATGCCAACATAGATTCCCGGCAGGGCGCGGAAATCGAGATCAACACCAACAAAAGCTCCTGCGATGAAGTCGGCGGCAGATATGAATCCCGGCGTATGGTCGTTTTCGACAAGATCATTATCTATTGTCTTGGGGGCGTGGACGAAGGCGATATCGCTGCCAGCTGCATCAGCAAGGATTTGTTGTGTCCCAGCAGTATCGTTCCCTCCAATATAGATGAACGCGGTCGCGGCAGCCTGGCGCAGGCCTTTGAGGATTGTTTCGCAATAGGCCGCATCGGGTTTGTCGCGTGTGCTCCCGAGCGCGGCGCTTGGCGTTGCCGCGAGGAGGCGAAGCTCCTGTTCTGTTAAACCCGAGAGGTCCACGAAATTCCCGTCGCGAATTCCCCGCACGCCGTGTCGCGCACCAAGCACGCGGGCACCTGGATAGCGCTGGCGTGCCTCGATCACAGCACCCGCCAAGGTCTGGTTTATAACCGCAGTTGGACCGCCGCCCTGTGCTATCACGAATGTCTCGGTCATATGCCCCCACCCTTTCGCTTCATGCCATTCGCCGGTTTGGGCCGGATGGCCAGATCCAGTCATACAGTACCGCTATTTGGATTTGGTTGCTGCCTTTAAAAACTCGCCCAGTTCCATCGGGAATGGAAACACTATCGTCGAATTTTTCTCACCTGCAATCACATTTAGCGTACTAAGGTAACGCAATTGCATCGCTTCTGGCTTTTGGCCCAGAATGTTAGCGGCCTCCAGCAGTTTCTGCGCAGCCTGCTGCTCACCTTCGGCGTTGATGACTTTAGCCCGCCGTTCGCGCTCGGCCTCGGCTTGGCGGGCGATGGCGCGCACCATCGTTTCATTGAGATCGACATGCTTGATCTCGACATTGGCAACCTTGATACCCCAGGCATCCGTCTGTGCGTCGAGAATTTCCTGAATGTCAATGTTGAGCTTGTCGCGCTCAGCCAGCATCTCGTCGAGATCGTGCTTGCCAAGGACTGAACGCAACGTCGTCTGCGCGAGCTGGCTCGTTGCCATCAGAAAGTCCTCAACCTGGATCATCGCCCGTTCGGGGTCAATGACGCGGAAATAGAGCACCGCGTTAACGCGCACCGACACGTTGTCCTTCGATATAACGTCCTGGCTTGGTACATCGTGCACCACCGTGCGCAAATCGACACGCATCATTTGTTGAATAAACGGAATGAGGATGATCAGACCAGGTCCTTTAACGCCGGTAAAGCGCCCCAACGTAAACACCACACCGCGCTCATATTCCCGCAATATCTTGATTGCAGCGGATAAGAGCACCAGTACGATGACGATGATCGCAACAAGAATGGTGATAAGCATCGGGAAATCCTCCACTAGCTGCTCTCCGGCTGATCGGGTTCAACCTTAAGGATAACGCCCTTGATGCCGGATATACGGACCTTTTGTCCCTTTTTCAGCGGCCCTTCGGATATTGCCGACCACCGCTCGCCATGGGCAAGCACATGTCCCCGGTTTCCACGCCAGTCCAGGACTTCGCCGCGTGTTCGCACCATCTCTTCGCTGCCTGTCACAACCGGGCGTCTGCGCGAGGCGAAAATCAGACGGATCGCGATTAAGGAAAGCGCCAGGCTGGTCAGGGCGATCCCAGCGGTTAGCGGCCAGGAAATGCGGAAGGCGGGAATGTCGGTATCAATTAGTATCGTGGCGCCGGCTATGAAAGCTATCACGCCGCCAATGCCGAGAACGCCGAAAGATGTCACGAACGCTTCGGAAGCCATCAGCACAAGGCCGAGGATGATGAGACCAAGTCCGGCAAAATTCACGGGAAGGATGGCGAGCGCGTATGCGCCAACCAGAAGGCAAATTGCACCTATGGTTCCAGGAAAAAACGAACCGGGCGTCATGAACTCGAAGATCAGACCATAGATACCTATCATCATAAGCACCAGCGCAACATTCGGGTTTGTAATCACCATCAGCAGTTCGGTGCGCCAGTCTGGTTTGATCTGCTCCACAGAAAGACCTCTGGTATCGAGCTTGATCTTGTTTCCTCCCGCGCTGACGGTGCGGCCATTGGCCTGCGCAAGAAGCTCATCCACGTTCGTTGCGACGATATCAATCACATTCTCATTGAGCGCTGCACTGGCGGAAAGGCTTTCTGCCTCACGCACGGCCTTTTCAGCCCAGTCCCTATTGCGGCCGCGCAATTCAGCGAGCGAGCGGATGTAAGCGGCCGCGTCGTTTATCGCTTTCGCTTCCATTGGACTGTGAGGTGTCGAAGGCTTGACCGCATCATCCCCGCTCTTTTTTGTTTCGGTATCCTGATTCTTGTCGTTCTTACCTTCGTCACCACCCGGAAAAGGCAAATCGCTGATCTGGACCGGCGTCGCAGCACCCAGGTTGGTGCCCGGTGCCATTGCCGCAACGTGGCTGGCATAAAGAATATAGGTACCGGCGCTCGCGGCACGTGCACCGCTCGGACTAACATAGGTCGCTACCGGCACCGGTGAACCGAGGATGGAGCGAATGATATCGCGCATCGATGTATCGAGCCCGCCCGGCGTGTCCATCTGCACAATAACGAGAGATGCATTGCGCTCTGACGCCGTTCGTAAGCCTCGCGTTATGTAGTCGGATAAGGCTGGGCCCACGACCCCTTGGAGTTGCAGCAGGATTGCGATCGGTGCGGCATGAGGGGGCTGAACGCCGTTTGACGGTGCCGACAACAGGATGCCTAATAATGCCGCGGCAATAGCGAGTACGGCGCGGCTATATCCGAACCATTTTCCGATGATTTTCCTCATCAGTTCCATGGCTTAGCTTACATCAGAGCATTTGTTTCTGCCACATGTGTCTGGTGATGATACTTACGGGTTTTTGGCATGCCCCGCAGCCGGAAATAGCGTTTTTGAGCGGCGAAGCGCGCTCGATATCGTCACAATAGTTGGGCGAAATCTGCAGCGGCGCAAAGCCGTTGGCTTTGAGCGCTTTTGCCGCCGCGAAAATATCGTCGGTCCTGAATGCCAGGAGCTGTACGCTCAATCCAAACTTCTCGGCAAGGAAGTGGCCAGCAAGCGTGCGGCGGTTTTCTGCACGTTCATGGCCCCTCATGTACTCATGACAGCTTGCTCAAGTCGATCGTGAACCTCAAGGCTCAGTCACAGCCAGCTTGGCCTTCATGTTGGGGTGAAACCGGCAGTAGTATTCCACCGATTCTGCCTTGTCTAAAACCAAACTTGCGGATTTGCCGGCCGGGATCATCACATCCCAGTCCCCCTTCACCGTCGCGGTGTGGGCCAGAATGTCATTGTTGACCCATTCGACTGTGTCGCCGACCTTTGCCTTGATAGTGGCCGGCGAGAAAACAAGCTTGTCGATCGTAACTCGAATGGTTTCCGCCCATGCGGGACCGGCAGCCATGTCCAATACAACAACGATGCCGATCCAAAGATGCCGTTTCAACAACATACTTTGATCCTCATTTGAGTTCGGCGGCGACGTGCTCGGCATGCTGCTCGTGACCTTGGAATATTTTCAGGCCAGTCTGGAGCAGACTCTTAAGTTCGGCATTGCTTGCTGATGGGATGAGCAGTGTTTCAAGGGCACCGTTCACCTGTTTGTGGTAGGCGACCTCGTTCGCCACATATGCCTTGTCAAAAGCAGCGCCGTTGAGCTTGGCAAGTTTATCTCGTTGCGCGCTGGCTGCCTTGGTCAGGGCACGGCTGGTATCATTGTCCTCCGGCGTAACCTTGAGCTTTTTGGCAAGATCAAGCGCCTGCTTGTTGACTGCTTCGTGGTCGCGAACCATGTCGTTGGCAAAGCCGACAACATCCTTGTTCTTCGATTTCTTGATCGCCTGCTGAGCCGCTTCGATGTCGATCGTGCCGGCCGTATAGGCGATGTGTGCGATCTGCGGATCGGTTGGCTTGTCGGCTGCTTGCGCCAGGCAAGCGCCACCAACCAGACAGAATGCAGCAACGGTTTTACGAGAGAGCATGATATCCTCCTTTGCCCTGCTGGATGGCGGGCATTGTTTCTGATTGACAACCATTGGATGCTTGCGAGGGGAAAGGGTTCCTGAAAATTATTCCGGAAATCCGAGCCGCTGCATGACTGCAGCAGTCAGTCGCTCGCAGCGCCGTCCGGCAAACGGGAACGCATCAAGCAACACCGGACCGATCTGTTCGTCCAATTGTTTTCGCAGCAAGTGCCTGGCGCGGTGAAGTCGTGTCTTTACAGTTTCGGGCCGGATAGCGAGCAGATCAGCTGTCTCTTCGATACTCATGCCCTCGATCACCCGAGCGATGAAAACAGTACGATACAGATCGGGTAGGTTGTCTGTAGCCCGCTCAATGAGCTGGAGCATCTGTCGTTGCGCCATAGCCCGCTCCGGATCATCGTTCGTACTCAGCGGAAACTGAATGATTTTGGCGTCCTGAACAAACGTCGCCGCAACGACGGATGCCCGTCGCTGTTTGCGCAAACGTCCAAGAGCTTCGTTGATTACGATGCGGGAAAGCCAGGTAGCGAGTGTGGAATCGCCGCGAAATGTGTCGAGATGCGCAAAAGCGCTTAAGTAGGCTTCCTGGACGATATCCTCGGCTTCGCTATCATTACGCACGACGCCACGGGCAATGCGGAAGAGCCTGCGGTTATGCGCCTGCATGATCGTGCGAAATGCGCTGGCGTCACGGGTCAGGGCGCGCCGAACGAGATCGAAATCGCCCGACTGATCAGCTAGGGTACTTTTATTTGTTGAAATCGCGGCCATCACCAATCTCCTCATCGACATGTTAGATGCTGCTGCCGCAAAAAGGTTCCCGGACGATTTTCGAGTCCCCCAAGGGGTACCAATCTGGAGAGCCCGCCGCCATGGTTTCTGATGATTGTTGCCGTCATCCGCTGACGGCATTTCACCACGCGGACACACAGTAGCAGATTTTCCCCGCATGACCGCCAAATGAGGAATCGCATTCTGCAAATTGAGCAGAATGCGTAAGTTTATTCGTTGCCCAAAAGTTAGGCTAACTGCTATTCATTTAAGCAGGCATTTCAGCCGCGTGCGTCGAGTGGCTGCATGCTTACAGCCCACATTCCAACAGGTTCAGTTCGCGATGCTTTTGAGCACCCTCAAGCGCTTCATCCCAGCCGTTGCGCCGATCAGTAAACTAGAGCGGATGCGCGCGTGCCTCGGTGCGTTGATCGGCATTATGCTGACGGGTCTCGTCAGCAAGTTTGCACTCGGACCCGATGTCAACCTGCCTCTTTTGATTGCTCCAATGGGCGCATCGGCAGTGCTCCTCTTCGCAGCTCCCACAAGTCCGCTGGCACAGCCATGGTCTATACTTGGCGGTAATATATTATCGGCATTTGTCGGCGTGACATTTGCACTTGTCATACCCGATCCGATCGTTGCATCGGCGCTCGCGGTGTCGGTGGCCATCGGCCTGATGCTTGCATTTGGCTGCCTCCATCCCCCGAGTGGGGCCGTGGCTTTGACAGCCGTCCTCGGCGGTCCAGTCCTGCATGCCGAAGGATATGGCTTCGTCTTCTGGCCAGTTGGCCTCAATTCCATTTTGTTGCTGGCGGCAGCCTTGCTGTTCAACAATTTGACGGGCCGACGATATCCTCATCTTTTACCCGCAGTACCAACCAACGTTCACCGCACGAGCGATCCGGTGCCAACTGCGCGCATCGGGTTTGTGCCTAGCGATCTACAAGATGTTCTCGCCCAGTATGACGAGATCGTCAACGTTAGCCCGGACGAGCTCGATGCCTTGCTGCACCGGGCTCAGATCCGCGCCTATGAAAGGCGATCGGGCGAGATCACCTGTGCCCAGATCATGTCGAGGGACGTGGCAGCCGTGCAGCCGCAGACGCCCTTGCGGGAGGCCTGGAAGCTTCTGATCAACCACCGGATCAAGGCACTGCCGGTGACTGCAGCGGATGGTGGGCTGGTTGGTATTGTCACGCAGACGGACTTCATGCGGGCATCGCTTCTGGCACAGGACGGGCGCCTTCATCTCGGCTGGCGGATCCGTGTCGGAAACAGGTTCCGGCTGGCGAGGCAATCCAAGCACACGGTGGCCGACATAATGACGCGGCGGGTCCAGTCGGCTGTGCCCGAAACCATGATCGCCAAGCTCGTGCCGCCGATGGCAGACATGGGGCTGCATCATATGCCGGTTGTTGACGCAAACAACCGCGTGGTCGGAATCGTGACGCAATCGGACCTGATCGCTGCTCTGTTTCACGAAAGGCAGGGAGGCATTGTCGAGGACAAGTCGGCAATCTTGTCATCTGATAACCAAGCAGCTTAGCTGACCGATCTTGATGATAATCCCGAACCATCAAAGACGCTTCGACAGCCAAAGTTTGTATCAGTCACATAGCGGTGCAGATCACTTTCCAATCGAACGCTCCTGAGACTCTTCGCCGACCAGGCAATTATAAGGTTGTTTGTATTGCGCGGATGCGTGTGCGACCCGCCGCTCCTGACGTTCGCTTACCTTGGATCCCGCGATCTCGATAGCGAGCTTGTTGCGGATGGCCTCGGCGAACTGGCGGACGTCTGAGACTTTCAGCAGAAATGCCCCATCGCCACCGATAACACATGCTTCATAGTAGTCATCCAGGTCTGGAATCGATGCCGAATCCGGTGCGGTCTTCAACAGGATCGGAAGTCCATCGACCGTGATTCCATCCGCGACAGCTGCATCGCGGGCAACGGGCGCCGGAGCGCCCGCATTGTTGGGCCCATCGCCCGAAACATCGATTATGCGTCGGCTCGCTCGAAAATGATTGGTTCGAATAAGCGCTCGCGCGAACGCTAGCGCATTCGAGATCGACGTGAACGATATCCGTCTTACTGGTTGCCGGCGCAACTCTTCGGCAAATTGATCAGCAGACACCGAACCGTCAATCAGAGTCCACGGCACGATCTGAACGGCCGAGCCACCCCACTCGACGAACGTTACGGCCGTCTTTCCCAGCGGTCCACCGAGCACGGCTCGTACGACCTCAGGACTGCGAAAGGCATCCACATAACCTTTTCTTTGAATTCTCTGTTCCTCGACGTCCATGGAGTACGAGACATCGACGGCAATGACCAGTTCCAGATCGACGGCCATAGGGAACTGCTCGGCCAGTGCACTTCCGCCTAGAACACAAAAGGAGGCAATAAGCGCCCATCGCCTTCTCATTGGCGTTATCCCCAGTCACCTCTTCGGGCCATCCGCCGGCAGAACCGTTGGTCTCAACAAGCCGCGAGGACCCGAATATATCGGCAATTGGTATTGCCGCCAGCTTTAATCCCACGTGTGAACGCGTAGCTCTCCAAATCGTCGTCTAGCCGGCCTTTACCGCGATGACGATCAGGGCCTCGAATTCAGACGCTTTCTCACGCAGGGCAGCCTGCGACACTTGCCCCGCCTGCCGGGCGATCCCGTCGTCCTGGTTGAAGGTGTCACGCGCCTGCGGGCGATCGTCATAGGGCGCGACCGTTGTGAAGAGACGTTCGCTGAGAGCGTCGGGAAAGAACAGCTGCCCGGTCATCACCGAACTGTCGTCGGGAAACACCTTGAAGTGTATATGAGTGGTGCGACCGCGATACCAGCCCGGATAGATTGTCTTGAACGAAACGATACCATTCTCGTCAGCATGCTGGCTTCCACGCAGGAATTTCTGACCGGTCGTGTCGATATCGCGGCTGTCACCCTGCCCGGGATAACCGGAATAGATGCCCTTCGCGTCGCAATGCCAGATTGCAACCCTTGCCTTGGTCAAAGCCCGGCATTGGCTATCGACGGCTTGTAGGCGCACGGTCAGCGGCACGCCCGGGCGCCCCTCGGTGATGTCCTGTCGTTCGAGCTCGGGGTCGAAATAGAACGGCCCCTCGGTCACTTCCGGTGTAATCGAGCAGACACCTGCGCCGGGCATCAGCAGAGAAACGCCGGCAAATGGGGAACCCTCCGCCGCCAGAGCTTCGGGCGCGAGGAATATGCCACCAGTCGCGGTAACCGCAACCAAACCAAGCGCATAACGGCGATTTACTTCAATACTCAATGACCTGGCCATGATTGGTGTTTCCTTTGCTAGCCGCACAGATCCCGAAGCTCTACGCCAGCCAGACGATTTACTTTCGGTTGCGCTCAGCGCTTGACCGCATATAAGCCCCTCGAACGCTCAATATGGATCACCATAGCGCGCTCCGCTGCATCCGGATCGCCGGCCTTTATGCAATCGAGAATGACTGCGTGCTCCTGCAAGGTCACCTTTTCTTGGCCTGTCCAGATCAACATTTCAATGTGGTATTCGAACAGCCATTTCAGAAGCGATTCACTCAAGGCCTCAAGAATGGGATTGCCGGAAATGGACGCAATCTTGCGGTGGAATGCGATATCATCATCAATGAAACGTTCGGAATTGCCATAATGGCTTTTCTGACTCTCAAGGATTGCCTCAAGTGCATCGATATCGTCTGGTGTCGCCCGTTCCGCAGCAATGCGGACCAAGCCGCGCTCGTAAAACAGGCGCGTTCCCTTCAGGTGTTCCAGTGACTCAGGCGATGTCAGCATCAGCATGCGCGCAACAACGTCGATCTGTTTGAACATCGTTCGAGGTGTCAGAGCACTAACTTTAGCGCGCTCCCCGTGCGAAATCGCGATCAGACCCATATTGTGTAAGCTTTGCATGGCCTCGCGGATCGCGGGCCTCCCGACACCAAACCGTTCCATAAGATCGCGCTCGGAGGGCATCTCGTCACCCGGGCCGATTTCGCCGCTGGCGATGAGGTCATGCAATCGATCGAAAACTTCATCCGAAAGCTTTCTTCTGACGATTCGATCATCGAGATTATTCATGAATCAAAGAGCTCCCGAAACCGTCATTTCCAATCACCAGTCTAATGCCAGACGACCTTCCATGTAGTCAAACCTTACAGCGCAGGAGTGCAACCGCATAGGGTTTCAATTGAAGCTCAAACACCCTACTGCCGACCGGCAGTTCTTCCGTCTTCACCTCAGTGCCGGCGAAACTATCCTCATCCAGGATCGCAACCGTCAGTGCGCCTTCGGCTGCCCCTGGATCGAATTTCACGGTAAGCGGGTCTGCGGTAATATTTGAAAGCAGGACGCTTAGGCGTCCAGCAGGGTCGCGGCATGCCAATGGCAATATTTTGGTCTCGTCCTGCGAACTGCTCTCGATCACGGATTGCCCAGCCAAGCTGCAAAGCCACTTGACGACGTGGAATGCAGGATAGCGGTTGTCTGCTTCGCCAAGAAGGCCGGCCGGACCGAACAGGCTTGCAGCAACAAACGAAGCAATGTCGTGCTCGGCAACGCGTGCCGCATACCCTGCAACGAATGAAGCTGCGAATACCCCGCGCTGGCGCGGGTCCATCTTCGCCATCGTCTTGCGTTCGTTCAGATCGTTGTCGAAAACGCGGGAACCATATGGGTTCTGACGCATAGGAATGAAAGTCGGTCCCAGGCGATAAATGCGATCATCGCCCATGATTTGCCTCGCGGAACGGAAGATGAAGGGCAAGGCCTCGAGCGTCTGCATCACACTCGTGTCGTCGGCGGCATGGACAATGGGATTTGTGCCGTGCGTGACAAAGTCCAGCATCGTGACCGGTGGCCGTTTGCGGTTGAGTTCGGTGAAATAGCTCACCATGCCGCCGCCAAGTGCAAGATCGGGAAAGCCTGCACGCGCAGCTCGGTAGACATCTGACAGTGGCGGGCACGCCGGCCAGACACTTCCGGGCGGTGTCGATTGGCGATCGACGGACGGGCAGACAACCATCGCGTCCAGCCGAAGCCCAGACTTTTCCATTCTTAACGCAAGGTCGTAAAACTCGCAGTCGAGATTGCCTGTTGCAGCGACAATGTATTCGAGCAGGACCCGACATTCCGTCCGGTCCTGCAGTCTCGCATAACCGTTCAACTCTGCTTCGCCATGGCCCGCCGTTGCATCGAGATGACAAAGGAGAAAACCTGGGGCGATGGCACGCAGCGCGGACGAATGATCGAGCGTATCCTGCAGATCTTCGGGCATGACCAGCAGGCCGGTCGCGGCAAACTTTCGGCCGGTTGGCCTGCCGGAAACGCTGACCCTGACGGTGTCGCGGCGACCGCTCTTGGCCGCAGCAGGCGGCGAGATCTTGAGATCAAGCTCAACAGACTGGGTATTGGAGATGCCTTGGGGCATGATATATGGCCAAGGCAACGCCAACGGGCGGACATAAGTCTTGTAGGACGCGTCTGACCAGTTGCGCTGATCCTCCATTTCAAACGCGTCGCCAATCAAGCGGCAGGTCGCTTCTATTCCCTCTCCTGCAGTATGGGTAAGCGAGCGTATCGATTTGAATGGTTGCCAGGGATCGATCAGGTCCGGGAAAAGTGAATCTTCTTTCGTGCCATCACAATGCTCAACCGTGACTGGTTTTCCCGCGATACCCACGATTGGGTGCAAGACACAAAATCCACAGCGATTGGTCTCGAAGTCACGGTCCGGCGTTGCGGTGACAGAGAATTTCAGGACACCTGCGGCGTTACCACGAATTGTTGCCACATAATCCAGGCCCTCGCCACATCGCGCTGCATACCGCACCTCGAAATGTTCATCCTGTGCATCAACAACCAGCCCGCTTATAGCCGGATCAAATGTGCCCCAGTCCCGGTCGCGAACAACGTAAGAGATGGCACGCAGGATTTCGTGGCCTTTGAAGCGGATGGCTCTCAAGTTGCCCTGGACGAATTCCGCCTCCAGTTCCCCGGCGCTTAATGGCTGCGCTTCGAGCGCAGCCACATCCGTTCCAAAGAGCCTGACCAAACGGGTTAGCGTGGCTGTCGTCATGGCAAAGCCTTCACGTCGACTGACGCAAGATTGCCGGCCGCCGACTGATAGGCGGCAGCCACCAATGCCATGGTTTTCAGATTATCCTGGCCGGACGTCTCTGGCGTTCTATGGGAGATAAGGCATTGCGCCCAATGCTTCTGGATGTTGTGGACACTCTCCTGAATATTGTGCCACGGCTTGGTGGCCCAGGCGTGAAGCACTGGGGCGACGGTTTGTTTCTCGGTAACACCATCGCTGTGTATCGTCAGTTCATAGTTTGCCGACAACCTGAGCGTACCGCGGCTGCCGTCGATCTCCAGAAGTGTCTGCGGGAAAAGCTCTTCCTCCAGTGCTGTCGCATAGCTGCAGTCGCAAATGCTGCTAGCGCCGCTCTCGTGAACCATCAAAATCGTGGCGACGTCCTCGCCCCTGATGCTGGGATTGATCCGCTTTGTTGCTGCTGACAAGCGAGTAACGTCGCCGAAGAGGAAGCGGGCAATGTCGAGAATGTGGATACCGAGATCCTCAATGATGAACCGGTCGGAAGTGGCAAGATAGGGCTGCCCCGAAAATACGTCATAGGCCGAGCGGAACGAAACCCTCCCCCAGAACACTTCGCCGATCCGGCCACTGGCAAGGACGTCTCGCACCGCACGGATCGGCGCCTGCCAGCGGAAATTCTCGTGCACCATCAGCGGCACACCTGCGCGCTCGCATGTATCGACCATGGCACGGGCATCGATCAGGCTTTCGGCAAATGGTTTCTGGCAAATGACTGGAAGGCCAGCACTGGCAGCCAATTCAACCAGTGGCCGATGCGTTGCGACAGTCGTTGCAATATCGACGAAATCAAGGGGTCCCTCGGCAATCATTTGCGCCGCATCGCTATAGAGTTTGGTAATTCCAAACTTCAGGCCCGCTTCCTTCAACCTGCTCTCATCCCGATCGCACAAAGCTGTAATCGCTACATTGTCGATTTCCTGCCAGGCATGCAGATGATTATGGGCGAAGAAACCGCAACCGATCAGGCCCCCTTTCAACATATGTTCAGCCTCCGATTGCCGCTTGCTGCTGTAGTGCGAGCTTTTGTTGCAATCTTCGCTGGAACTGGTCAACAACAACGGCGGCAATGATCACCACGCCTTTGATGACAATCTGCCAGAAAGAGCTGACACCCATCATCACAAGGCCGTCGGAAAGGATACCGATCACGAAGGCACCGACAATCGTGCCGCCGATCCTGCCGCGGCCGCCGGACATCGAGGTTCCACCAAGAACTGCCGCAGCGATCGCATTGAGCTCGAAACTTTCGCCTGTGGCCGGATGGGCGGCCACCAGTTCGGAGGAAATGATCAGGCCGACAATCGCAGCGCAGAAGCCCGAGAACATATAAACGAACATTTTTACGCGGTTGACGCGGACACCCGAGAGAGCGGCTGCACGCTCGTTGCCGCCAACGGCATAGATGAAGCGCCCGAGCGGGGTCCTCATGGCGATGTACGCCGCAGCGCATCCGACGATGACCAGCAGCCAGATCGATACTGGGATACCGAGGATCAATCCCGATCCTAGAAATGGAAAGCCTGTCGTTCCGAGTTCCGCATTGCCAACAAGGTTAGGAAAAGTGCGCCCGTCCGATGAAAGAAGAGCAAAACCCCGCGCCACGTAGAGAGTGCCGAGCGTTGCAATGAATGGTGCGACATTCAAGCGGGTTATGAGAAACCCGTTGAGTGCCCCGATCAAAACACCAACGGCCAAGGTAATGAGCACAACCTCGAAGACGTTGAAATAGACGGTGTAACCAATCGGACCGAGATTGAGCCCGTTCATAATCAAGCCACCTGCGACCATGCCCGACAGGCCGACGATCGACCCAACAGAAAGATCAATACCCCCGGTAATGATGACGAATGTCATCCCTATCGCGAGGAACGCGTTGAGCGCCACGTGCTTCGACATGATCACCATGTTGGCAGTACTCAGGAAATTCGGCGCGGCGAAGGAGAAAAAGATCAGAACAAGAAATAAGGCGATGAAGGTGCGCATATGCAGGAGCGCCATCACAGCCGAACTTGAATTGAATCCGGGTGCCTGCTTGGCGATGGTAGCGCTCATGCTCGAGCCTCCACTTTATGATTGTTTACATCGTGCCCGATACTCGATGCTGCGACCACAGCTTCTTCTGTGGCCTCCTCGCGCTGAAAGTCACCGGTGATCCGGCCTTTCGACATGACGATGATGCGGTCCGAGAGGGCCATGACCTCCTCAAGATCAGAGGTGACGAAAAGAATGCCGAGCCCGTCCGCCGCAAGCTTGCGCATGGTTCGGAACACTTCTGCCTTGGCGCCAATATCGATACCCCGGCTTGGTTCGTCCATGAGCAGGACTTTGGGACCGGTCATCAGCGCCTTGCCAATGACAACCTTTTGCTGGTTTCCGCCCGATAGCGACGCGACCTCGTTATCCGGATTGGCGATCTTGATCGCAAGCCTGCGTATGTAGCGCGCAACCGCTGTACGCTCCTTCTGGCGATCAATCTGTACGCCGCGTACATAATTCCAAAGGCTTGCCAGGGTCATGTTGTCACTTATCGACATTATCTGGATCAGCCCTTCGGCCTTGCGGTCCTCGGGTATCAGGGCAAGGCCGCCATTGATCCGCTCAAGGATGTCTGCCTTTGGCAATGGCTTCCCGGCGACGATAATGGTGCCGTCGGCGTTTTTGTGGCGGCCCATGATGCAATCGAACAGCTCCGTTCGCCCAGCCCCCATCAGGCCGTAAATGCCGATGATTTCACCTGCTCGCAGCGAGAGAGAGACGTTGTCGACGGTATAACCGCCCCCTTGCCTTGGAAGGGTGACATCCTCTATCTGCAGTATTTCATCGCCATATTGGTGTTCGGCCGTCTTGGCGTAATCCTTGGAAGATGCCCCGATCATGCTGCGTACGATCCACGGCACATCGACGTCCTTCATCGATCTTGAGCCGGTGATACTCCCATCTCTGAGAACGGTGATGAAATCGCCGATACGTACCAATTCTTCAAGGCGGTGCGAAATATAGACGATGGCGACACCCTGTGCTTTCAGCTCAATAATGACGCGGAAGAGGATTTCGACCTCCGTGGCGCTCAGCGCCGATGTCGGCTCGTCCATGATGAGGATTTTGGCGTCCTGGGACAAAGCCTTGGCAATCTCGACGATCTGTTGCTGGCCAATCCGCAGCTCTGCGACGGGCCGGTCGACCGGAATGTCATGTTCCAGCCGGCGCATCAGCGCACGGGACTTTTCTTCCTGTGCCTTGCGGTCGATATCCACACGAAAGCGGCATTGTTCGCGTGTGATAAAAATATTCTCCGCAACGGTCAAATTCGGGAACAAGTTGAGTTCCTGGAATACGATACCAATTCCGTTTTGAATTGCATCTTGCGTGCTCGTCAGGCGCACCGGCTCACCACCCAGCAGTATTGTCCCTTCGCTGGGTTGCTCGACGCCGGCGATAATCTTCATAAGCGTGGATTTTCCAGCACCATTTTCGCCAACAAGTACATTCACGGCACCCTTACGGACGTCAAAATCCACAGATTTGAGTGCGACCGTTCCTGGGTAAACCTTGGTTGCACCCCGGACGCTCAACACGATCTCCTGATCAACGGAGCTCATTGCTGACCACCCGCGATAGTTACATTAGACGGCGTGATCAGGATTTCGGCCCCTGCGTTCGGAGTAACGAAAGCGCCGGTCACACTCACCTGTTTTCCGACGAGATTTTCGCGGTCGAGTTTGGAAAGCTTGGAGTCGTAGACCTGGGCATTCAGCGCTCGGCCAACATTGGCGTATTCGATCTGGTTCTTGAAGGCGCTGAAGGGGATGAACGGCAGGACGTCGCGCAAGGCCGTGCCCCGGATGACCGGACCAAGCTGCACCTTTACGTCACCCTTGCCGTCACCGTTGGTATCGACTTCGATATATGCGGCTCTGGATTTCGTATTGGCATCAACCACGTTGCCATCAAGTTTGACGATAAAACTGTAAGGATTTTGGGCAGGGTTTTCGCTATAGCCATATTCGGGACCAGCGCTTTTGGCGTCTTTCGCCAATGCCACTTGGACCTCGGCAAATGGATGAGCCTTGTCGCGCATGAATGGCTCGACCTTTGGTGACCATACATCGGCCACAACCTTGTCCGCGTTGAAATCCGAGGAATCGAAGAATATTTCGAGTTGACCGGATGTCTTTGTGCCGGCCGCTTCATTCTTCTTCAATTTGCAGCCCGAAATCCCCAGCGCCACACTGGCGACCGCGATGGCAACAAGCACGATTGTTCTGACTGTCATCAATTTTACCCGCGAGAATCCGGATCAGGGCAAACATGAAGGGCATGACGGAATGTTCGCAAGTCCGTCATGCCCTTGTCCGTTCAGTCCTTCATAGCGAAGGTTTCAAGCTTCTTGGAGTTGTCGGCTGTGATCAGGAGGCAATCCATCAATTGCTTCTCTTCCTGGCCCGTCGATCCTGTCTTGATGTATTTGTCTGCCTGTTCCACGGCCATCTCTGCCTGACGATAGGCTGGCTGCAGAACGGTTCCCTTAATGCCGCCTTCACTGATCGAATCGCGCACATCATTGCTGCCATCAAAACCAACCAGAATGACATCGGTCCGGTTCGCCGCCTTCAGCGCAGCCCAGGCACCCATCGCCATCGTGTCATTGCCGGAAATGACGCCCTTAATGTCCGGATTGGCCTGCAGGATCGATTGCATCTTGGCAAAGGCCTCGGTCTGGCTCCAGTTTGCCGACTGACGGGAGACCATCTTCATGTCCGGATACTGGTCAATAACGTCGTGATAGCCCTTGGAGCGAATGCCGGCATTGATGTCGGCCTCGCGTCCGACCAACTCGACATAGGTGCCCTTCTCGCCCATCTGCTCGACGAAAAATTCCGCACCAAGGGTTGCCCCTTGATAATTGTTGGAAACGATCTGAGAGACAGCAATCCCTGTCGCGTTGATCTCGCGGTCGATAAGAAATGATGGAATCTTGGCGTCTTTGGCCTTTTGAACCGCCGCCACTGACGCATCAGATCCGGCATTGTCGAGGACAATGGCCTTCGCGCCGCGTGCGATCGCTGTATCAACGAGCTCATTTTGCTTGTTGGCATCGTCATCATGCACGAGCACGATTGTCTCGTAGCCGAGGGCCTCTGCACGCGCCTTGGCGCCTTCAGCTTCCGATTTGAAGAACGGATTGTCATGAGACGGCGTGATGATCGCCATCAGATCAGCTGCACTGGCAATGACAGGTGATGCTGCCAAAAGTGCAGTTGTTGCAGTCGCAAGCATAAGCTTCTTCAAGAATGTCATGGTTTCTCCTCCCGAGTGACACTTTATCGATCGTTGTTTTCTGGTGGTCTTCCCTGTCCTCCAACAGAGTTGGGAAAAGCATTTGGCGGATCAGGTGATCCGCCGGATGCTTTCCGTAATCTCGTCGCGATTGAATACGTTCAGCCAATCCGGCTGCATGATCCTCGGCTTGCCGTTCTCGATGGCCTTGTTGCAGGCATCCGAGAAAACGCCCTCCACTTCACCCATGATGACGGCACCCAGAATATTCATGTGGCCGAGCAGGAAATCGCGGGCGGCCACGGGATCGACCCCTCTGCGAACGACTTCATCGAGCGCATCCTTCATGGCGACGAGCAAGGAGGCGCAGACGGTCTCAGATAGACCTGGCTCAAGCAGTGCCATCTGTTCGACCGTAACCCGGTGAGAACGAAGGATAGGCTTGTAGATCAGCTTGGCCACTTCCTCGCCTTGGGCGAAATGCTCTTCCGGGCCTTGCATGAGCGCGCTGACGATCGACTGGGCGGCGGCAACACCGCCAAAAAAATCACGCTTTGCGGATAGATCCGTCTCGTCGTTGAAGATCGGCGGATGGCAGGGATGTGTGACGAAATAAGTAATGTCATTGCGTTCCGGCAGGTGTCCTGCGAACGGCGCTGCAGCGTCGAGGATCACCAGCATCGTGCCCGGCTCAAGCTTGTCCACGATTTGATGAGACACCGACCGGATCGCCGTGTCGGGAACCGCCAGAATAACGATCTGGGCGCCCTTCAGCCCCTCGTCCGGCGCAACGCAATCAACCCCGATTGCATTCTTAAGGCGGGCCTTTGCAGTCTCGTTGACCTCGACATGGGCTACTTCGAACCGCGATCCTTTGAGGTTTTTCGCAAGCCGCGTTCCCATTTTGCCGCCGGCACCGAGAAGTGCAATTTTCATGAAAGAAGCCTCCCTTGGATTTGTTGTCGCAATTTGTCGGCAAGATATCATGTTGTCAACTGGTATAATGAGTTGATAAGGGAATAATCTTCCTGTTATGTGTTTCCGACAATCGACGGGAGGAAAATGTGAACAGGATTTATGCTGAGTACGATCTCGAGACGCCGTGTGACCTTGCCGGCACGGCGGCAATCATTGCCGGAGAGCAATCCTCAGGCACGTTCATGAAGCTTGAAGCTGAAACTGATGCCCTCAAAGAGGCTTATGGCGCTCGCATTGAGTCGATTGTGGCGACCGGAGAATTTGATAAGCCGTCTTTGCCGTGCAAAATCGTTGGAAAGAAATTCACCCGCGGAAGAATTCGCCTGTCCTGGTCGCTTGCGAACATGGGGCCCTCTCTGCCTAATGTGCTCGCAACCGTTGCCGGCAATCTGTTCGAACTGCGTGAGGTATCAGCGCT
>NZ_JBBNAN010000356.1:0-5166 GCF_037994405.1 Phyllobacterium sp. | reverse complement strand
CTGCTGCTGGAATCAATTGCGGCGGCCGTTATCGGCGGTGTGAGCCTATTCGGCGGCCGAGGCGCAATTCATGCGGCGCTTTTGGGAGCCTTGGTAATCGGCACGGTCCAAAACGGCCTTAATCTTATGGGTGTGGAGAACGAAGTTCGTCTGATCGTCACCGGTCTACTTCTGGTTCTCGCCGTTTCCATAGACAAGATCATTGAGAAACTAACCGGGCAACAATCGTTTTGATCTTGCGCCAATCGAGCTGCGGGGCGGTTGCCACCGCCGCTCGACGGGACCATTCGATTTGACATTGCCAATCTTTTGCGATTCGGCGCATGATGCAACGAAATTTGCAGGATTAGGAAATGGCAGAGATCGAACCACCGCGCGATTATGAGGAATTCATTCGTCTGGTCCATGACCGTTATGACGCTATGAGTAAAACCTATCAGAAGATCTCGATCTATCTTACGCAGAGCCCGAATGATGTGGCGGTCCTTTCTGTCAATGCGATCGCAGATCGCTGCGGCATCCACGCGTCCAGTTTCGTGCGTTTCGCACAGTCCTTGGGCTACGAGGGCTTTAAAGATCTACAAGGCTTGTTTCAGCGCCGCCTCTCGACGGCCGCTCCCGGTTTTGAAGCGCGAAAGAAAGCACTTGAAGCGGAGCTGGGGGCGCGAACAGACAGAAGCGAGGCTGGATTTCTTCGCGACCTTGTTGTGCGGGATATTGCGTCGCTGCAGGACATCCTTGCTCAAATCTCAGGCGAGGATCTGGCCACGGCGGTCGACCTCCTGGAAAAAAGCGAGACGATCTACTTAATCGGACAGCTGCGCTCAGCACCGGTAGTCGAGCTGCTGCGTTATATTCTTACCATGCTTGGAAAGCGATGTGTTCTGCTCGACCCGAGCGGTGGGCTTGCCACGTACATGGCACGTGTGATGAAGGACACCGATCTTTTGTTTGCCGTATCGTTTCGCTTCTATGCAACAGAGGTCGTGAACGTGGTCGAAGATGCTGCCGCTCGCGGCATCCCTATCGTTGCCATCTCCGACAGCACGCTTTCGCCTCTGGCTAAGTCTGCGAACGTCCTTTTCCCTGTCCCCGAGCATGAATATACGTTTTCACGCTCTCTTGCTGCCCCAATGTGTCTTGCACAGGCTTTGACCGTTGCGTTGGCGAGCCGCCTCCAAGGCAGTGAGGATGAGCCTCGGATTCCAACTGTGACCGGACAGTAGCGCGCCCGGCCCTCAAAAATTCGCTTAGCTTGAGATTGAAAGAGATTTCACAAGTATCTCGGTCGTGAGCTGCAGATGCTTGTCCATCAGATCGACCGCGGTATCGCCCTTGCGGGCTAGGACAGCCTCGAAAATTGCAGCGTGTTCAGCGGCTAACATCGCGATCGATCGTTCGCATCGGAACTGAAAGGCGGCGGCATCGCTCAGTTTGAGCGTAGAGGACGGCTCGTATTTTGAGAAGTGAAGGGCTTTCACAAGCAGCAACAACAGCGAAGTGGAAATGATACGGTCGTCTCGAATTCACAGAACTGGGTTTGCTCAATGCTTGAGAGGGAGTACTTGATCGCCATGTTCTGCGTTAAATGGAAGGAAAATTAAATTGCGATGGAATCTTTAAAATACTTCTTCATCTTTTTTTGTTTCCATAGGGCATGAAAATACGGCCCTTCGGTATTCCAAAATTTCTGGGGAGCTTTCTGCAACGAAATGCAGAAGAGGACGGCAACGTTGCTATTATTTTCGCTCTTTGCCTCCCCATTGTCATTGGTGGCGCCGGACTGGGTGTCGAGACTTCCTATTGGTATTACAGTGATCTGAAATTGCAGGCGGCAGCGGATGCTTCTGCCTACGCCGGCGCTTTAGAAAAAGTTTCGGGATCCGGCACACCGGCAATAATCTCCGCTGCGACACTTTCAGCTACTTCGAATGATTTTGAAACGTCGACGGGTCAAATCGAGGTTTTCACGCCTCCATCGACTGGACCAAATACCAAAAAGCAGGCAGTTGAAGTAATCCTTCATCAAAGATTGGATCGATTTTTCACATCGATATTCTCTCAGACCCCCGTCATAGCACAGGCTAGAGCCGTCGCGGTCATTGCCGAAGCGCTAAAAGCCTGCATCCTCGCGCTTGATCCTTCCTCTTCGAATGCGGCGCTCTTTTCCGGCAGCGCCGACGTTAAACTGACGGGCTGTTCCGTCATGGCAAATTCAATAGACTCAGATGCTATCAAGCTCCAAGGTTCCGCAAAACTACAGGTCGACTGTCTGATATCAGCCGGGGGCGTGGATTTGGGCAACGGCGCTGTGAAAACCGCTTGCGCAACGCCGATCACCCAGGCACTGCCAGCCGCTGATCCCTTCGCCGACGTACCAACGCCGCAAGCTTCGAGTCCATGTCAGAATGCCAAGTTGGCCACACTGAAGCCCGGGACATACTGTAATGGGCTCAGTTTGAGCGGCAATGTGAGCCTCGCTTCAGGCATCTATGTCATTGAGGGCGGCGATTTCAAAGTAAATGCGAATGCATATGTTTATGGCGAAGGGGTCGTGATCTATTTGGCAGGAGGTTCGCGTGTGAGCATGAATGGCAACGCCACCGTTCAACTCAGCGCCCCGACGTCAGGACCCTATGCGGGAATACTGTTTTTTGGAGACAGATCAAGCGTTGGAGGATCGAATACTTTCAACGGGACGGCGGATTCACAGCTGACCGGTGCGCTGTATTTTGCGAAACAACAGGTTCGTTATCTCGGAAACTTCTCTGGAAAAGGCGGCTGCTCGCAAATCGTCGCCGGGACGATAGAGTGGTCCGGTAACACGAGCATCAACCAGGATTGCACCAGCCTAGGAATGCGAGACATTCCAGCGACGCAGTCCGTTCAACTGGTTGAATGACGTCATGAACTTGCGCCCATCGTGGAATTTCGGAAGCGAGTCAGGTGTTGCAGCGATCGAATTTGCTTTGGTTGCCCCCATCCTTTGCCTGGTGTGTCTTGGGATCATGGATGGCTGGTCTCTGGCCTCTAGCGCGTTGTCGATGCGCGCAAGCGTGAAAACGGCGGCCAACATGGTGATGCAAGGTGCAGCAGACGATGCAGCGATCCAGGCAGTTGCGCTTTCAAGTTGGGACAATCGCCCGGATGATGCGCAAGTGATATTGAACCGTGTCTATATGTGCGGGAATACCACGGTCAGTGTATCGAGCCTGTGTCAGGGTTCGAAAGTGCCGTTGACCTTTGTGCACATTCAAGCCAAAGCGACCTGGGTCGCTCCCTACAATCTCGAAATATATTCTGTTTCCCGCGAGCTTAACCATGAAGAGGTGATTCGTGCCCGGTGATCGCTCCGCGAGGATATTCGAGAGGGATGAAACAGGTGGAACTGCCATAGAGTTTGCGTTGGTTGCTCCAGTCCTAATCCTGCTTTTGTTTGGCATGGTCGTGTTCGGATGGAGCATGAACGCCATGTCGAGCGTGCGCTACGCGCTAGAAGAGTCCTCACGCGCACTCCAGATGAAAAGCTCCCTCACTCAGACTGAGATCGAGGCAATGGTCAAAGACCATGTGCGCGAATTGGGATTGCAAAATGTCGACGTAACATTGGCGATTGACGCACCCAGCGGCGGCTTCAGGTTGGCGCATGTCACAGCGACGTATAGCTTTGTGGTTGAAATTCCCCTGATCGATCCGTATCCACTGAATTACAAGGCGTCTATCACAGTGCCGCTGGTCGCTTCGTAAGATACTCAGCCTGCTAAGAATGACCTTGCACTTCGCAATATCGTCGACGGCATGTTGCGGATCTGGTGGCGGCGCTGATCAACTGGATACTACGCAGAGCTCGGACCTGACGGTCTTATTCCGTAAAAGCTTCCTCTTAAAGGCCGACAGTGACGTGCTCACAGCTATTCAGTGAAGGGAAAGGCGCAAAGCTTCGAAGGGTCTATCCACCGTCGATCGAACACAGGCCAATCTACGTGAAGAACGCGCGGTCATTTTCCGGCCCCCAGGCTTGCAACAGTTCCTATTTCGAACCCGATACCGTCTTTTTGACAAACGCCGGCATTGCCATCAGCATTGAGCGGGTCGGTGCGATGTTCTCGATCGCGGCCAGAAAATGCTGCCGTTCAGCCAACTCGAAGTGCCGTTGCAACATGCGCCTCTTGCGGAAATGATAAGTGGCCATCGCGGAGCATCTCTGGATCAAGCAATGATTGGGTGGCAGAGGCAACGTTCGATATAATGGTTTCGCGCTCGACATCATTTCGATCGCCCAGGAGGCCGGCCATTGGCGTCGCGATGAATTGAAATTGCACGTAGTCGAGGACGGATGGAAAGGTGATGCGCTTCGTGACGGTTTTGACGTCGACCTGATCAAAACCTTCCTGGGTCATCAGGGCACCGACCTCATCGGCCTGGGGAAAGATGTGCTCCGCACGTTTGATCCTTGATGCATCTGGGCCAAGGCTTTGATCAAGAGCCTGTACAAAGGCGTTTGCGGCCGGTGTGTTCTCGATGGCGCTATAGACACTGAGAGCTACCCGACCTGACGGTGCCAGCACCCGCTTCATCTCACGAAGGGCGAGCGGTCTATCCGGGAAGAATTGGAGGCCAAGTTGGCAAAGAACGAGATCGAAAGTGCCATCATCAAAGGGAAGGCCGAGGGCGTTGCCTTCAAGCCATTCGATGGATGCACCTGAGTTCGGTACAGATCGGGCCACAGCGAGCATACCGGGATTGAAGTCAACCCCGACAACGCGGCCGCTTGCCATCCGCTCTGCTGCGAGACGTGTTACGGCACCCGTACCACATGCAATATCGAGCGCGGCTTCTCCCGGCTTTGGCCTTGCTCGATCAATGAGATCGGCCGCCCAAACTGACGTGATCGCGGGCACGAGATAGCGCTCGTATAGTTCCGGCGCACTGCCATCAAGTTGCCAATGTTCCTGCTCTGACATTGAAAGCCTATGTCGTGACGTTAACAGGTTGAGTACCATTTAGCATGGCAAGGCGCTGTGGTCAGCAACGGGGCATTCGCTTTTTTTGGGCTAGTTTGCACCGTTTGGCGCCGTAATAGAACTTCGAACTTATGGTTAGACCCTAATAAATGCCTCGCGCCTGGCTGGATAAGGCTCAATGGAAGTGCTCCGGCCATTTTCC
>NZ_JBBNAN010000355.1:0-27961 GCF_037994405.1 Phyllobacterium sp. | reverse complement strand
TCGCCACGCCTGACAAGATCCAGTTCGCGCCCGGCCTGCCGAAGACCCGCTCCGGCAAGATCATGCGCCGCATCCTGCGCAAGATCGCCGAGGATGATTTCGGCGCGCTTGGCGATACCTCGACACTTGCCGATCCGGCTGTCGTCGACGATCTGATCGCCAATCGGCAAAACAGGAGGGTTTAGAACCAGCAGATGCTGGCTATCTCTCCACTTGTGGGAGAGATAGCGATTTCAGCATCTTAGCCTCTTGGCTAATGCTAGAAATCGCAAGTGAGGGGATACAGATATGAGGTTCAAATCCCCCCTTGGATTTTCTAAGGATTTAGCAAGAAGCTAAATCGAAGAAAATCCTCTCCCCCTTAAGGGGGAGATAAACCAGGCAACTCTCCGACCATGTCATCTCATCGATAAAGATCAGCTCTTGTCTGCGGCACCGCAGACAATCCCCGCTTGCGTCTCGATGCCAGTGTCTGATTGATCTGTACGGTTCCGCGCTCGAAAGCCAGCGCGCAGCCTGTCAGATAAAGCAGCCAAAGCCGCGCCTTGGGGGCACCAACTTCCGCAATCGCCTCGTCGAACCGCGCATGCAGGCGGTCGGCCCAGATACGGCAGGTCTTGCCGTAATGTTCGCGCAGGTTCTCGACGTCGTGCACTTCGAAGCCATGGCCCTCGAGATTCTCGACAGTCATACCGAGGTGATCGAGCTCGCCGCCCGGAAAGATATACTTCACCAGTGCTAGATGCTCGGGGCTCTTGCGGCCGAAAGTCTTCTTGTTGCGTTTCATGCGCCGTGTGATCGCGTGATGCAGATAGAGGCCGCCCGGCCGGAGCAGCCGGTGCACGCTGGAAAAATAAGTGTCGTAATGCGCGATACCGACGGCCTCGAACATGCCAATCGAAGATATCTTGTCGAACTGGCCTTCCAGATGTTCGTAGGATTTGACGTGGATGGTAATCTTGTCCTCCAGACCTTCCGCCTTGATCCGCTCGCGCGCCAGCGCTGTCTGCGCCTCGGAGAGCGAAACCCCCGTGCCCGTCACACCGTAATGTTTTGCTGCGTAGATCAGCATGGCGCCCCAGCCGCAGCCGATATCCAGCAGCCGGTCACCGGGCTGCAGACGCAATTTGCGGCAGATCAATTCGAGCTTGTCGGCCTGCGCCTGGGCGATGCTGTTGGCCCAGTCGGTGAAATAGGCGCAGGTGTAGACCATGCGTTCATCGAGGAAGAGCTGGTAGAAGGCATTCGACACATCGTAGTGATGGGTGATGGCTTCCTTGTTGGAACCGCTGACAAAGGGATTCTTGCCGCCAAGTCCGGAATTGCCGGCCTTGCCTCCACCCAGCAGCAGCGAAGGAACATCCTTCAGCAGTTGCCACTTCGGCAGGCTCTTCAGCTTCTGCTTGAATTTGCCCTTGGGACCCCGCTCGACCAGGTCGAACAGTGTGCCATTTTTCACGTCGATCTGGCCTGAAACCCATAATTCGACGATCGAGCCGATGTTCGGCTTCAAGGCTATCTGCCGCACTGCGGTCGGGTCATTGATGGCAAGCACCGGTCCGTCGGTTTCACCAATACGCGTCCCATCCCATAATTCGACGGCAAACTGCGGCTCGAGTACGTCGATTACCGTGCGGATAATCCGCGCTGCCCTATCTTCAGCTGCCATTCTTTACCCCTAAACACCGCGCTGCCGCCTATTGGGTACCGGGTGCCTCGTGAAAAACATTTGCTTGGCTTATGGCCGCAAACCGCCATTTGCAAGCCGTCAGAAAGTCTCGTCGATTTTTTCTCTTGAAACGAAGGGAAAGAGACCCCATTCTCAGCGTGTGTTCAACGAATGAAAAGGAGGTGATCCGATGTCTCGTGATTTCGCAAACTGCCACAAGGCGTCTGATGCTTTCCATCGGGGATCGTCTCTCCGTTGAATAAGCACCCTGGCTAAGTCCGGGGAAGAAGGCCAAACGACAGCTTTGTGCCAGACGGAATTGCGGGGCCACCCTTCGGGGTGGCCCTTTCCGTTCATACAGCACGCTTGACGGTCAATTGAAAGCCAATCGCCTCATGACCGCGATCGTCGTTTCCAATGTGGGATCTCCGTTCTCGCTCAAAGACCGGTAGAGCTGCTCGCGTGCCAGACCCGTCTCCTGCGCTATTTTCGTCATTCCTTTTGCCCGCGCGACAACACCCAATGCTCTTGCAATGTACCGCGCATCCCGATCTCGAAGGCATCCCTCAGGAAGACTTCTATTGCCTTGTCGGTTTCCAGCAGGTCAGCAGTAATGATATGATTTTGTCGTCATTATTCACCAACCCATACCTATGCCAGTCAATCGTATCGAACGTCAGCAGACTGGCTCAGTAGGCGACCCCAAAGGCAGATTGCGTGGAGAAGCACTTTGCTCTTTCTGAAATTGATGATACCAAGATTCTGCCTGAAAACGGTGCATTCTGCCTTAATTGAAGGCAACTCCCTCTGAAAGACCAGGACAATGTCGGTTGCTATAGCCCAAAACGCTGCATCAAGGCGTGCATGGCGTGATGAAATCGTTGCGATGCTCTCTTTGAGCTGGCCGATGATCCTCACCAATCTTGCGCAAACGGCGATGACCGCGACCGACGTCATGATGATGGGCTGGGTCGGCGCCAATACCCTTGCCGCCGGCGCGCTTGGCACCAATCTCTATTACATGCCGATGATTTTCGGCCTTGGGCTGATGCTGGCGACTTCGCCGATGATGGCAAGCGAGCTTGGCCGCAACAAATTCACGGTGCGCGAGATCCGCCGTACCGTTCGCCAGGGCTTGTGGATTGCAGTAACAATTTCCATCCCCATCTGGCTTGTGTTGTGGAACACCAAGCCGATTCTCATCGCCATGGGCCAGGATGCGGCACTCGCTACAGAAGCAGGTCACTACGTGCGTGCGCTGCAATGGGCGGTTCTGCCTTTCTATGGCTATATCGTTTTACGCTCTTTCATCGCCGCGCTTGAACGTCCCGGCTGGGCTCTGGTGATTGCCCTCATTTCCGTTGGCTTCAACGCTCTTGCCAACTGGCTCCTGATCTTCGGACATTTGGGTTTTCCGAAGCTCGGCATCGTCGGCTCCGGCATTGCAACGACACTGTCCTCGGTCATGATGTTTGCCGGTCTGGTGATTGTCATCAGTCTCGACAAGAGGTTCCGGCGCTATCGCCTGTTCGGGCGGTTCTGGCGCCCGGACTGGCCGCGGTATGGCCAGCTGTTGCGGCTCGGTCTGCCAATTGCGGCTATATTGAGCTTCGAGGTTACCATCTTCAACGCTGCAGCTTTCCTGATGGGGCTGATCGGCGCCGATTCCCTTGCTGCCCACGCCATCGCGATCCAGATCGCCTCGATAGCTTTCATGGTGCCCATGGGCTTCGGGCAGGCGGCGACCGTGCGGATCGGCCGCGCCTACGGTGCGCAGGATCGTGAAGGCATAAAGCGCGCAGGCTGGGTCGCCTTTGCCGCGGGAACCGGTTTCATGGCCATGACCGCGCTGTTGATGCTGCTTGCCCCGCATCAGCTGATCCGCGCTTTCATCGACATCAACGACCCTGCAAATGCCAGCGTGATTTCGCTTGCCGTATCGTTCCTCGCCTTTGCCGCCCTGTTCCAGATTTTCGACGGTGGCCAGGCGGTTGCCAGCGGCATGCTGCGTGGCCTGCATGACACGACCATTCCGATGATCTACGCAGCAATCGCCTATTGGGGCATCGGCCTGCCGCTATCCGTCGGTTTCGGGTTCTGGCTCGGCATGAAAGGCGCAGGCATCTGGCTTGGGCTTGTTTGCGGCCTCGCCGCAGCCGCCGTTCTCTTGACCAGTCGCTGGCTGCGGCGGAAGAAACTGGGGATCGAGATTATCCGCTAAAAGTCGATCGTGCGGCCTTTGATTTCCCAATCACCGAAGCGGGCCGGATCCTTGCCGCCGCGGCCGCCGATCTCGTGTGGCTGCCCCGCCTCTGCCTTTTCGGCTTTGCGCCGTGCCTCCGCCTCTTTCAGGGCGCGCTGCGCTGCTGGCGGCAACTGATCGAAAGCCGGACGTGGCGGCTGATCGTCATTGTCCGCCTGCGGCGTCACGGATGTCTGGTCGTCATTCATTGGCGGTTATCTCATCATTGAAGCTTGCTGTATAAAACACCATCATATAGCGGAGCATGCTCTAATATAGGGAAAGACCTTGCTACTACAACAATTCAAGACAGGAGGGACAAAACCATGAACGTGATGCGCACCGCAATGCTGCTTGCCTTCATGACCGCCCTGTTCATGGGTGTCGGCTTTCTCATCGGCGGAACCGGCGGCATGATGATTGCCCTTGTGATTGCCGCAGGCATGAACCTCTTCAGCTACTGGAATTCCGACAAGATGGTGCTGAGCATGCATCATGCGGTCGAAGTCAGTGAGCACAACGCGCCCGAATATTACGGCATCGTCAGGGATCTCGCCACGAGGGCCGGATTGCCTATGCCGAAGGTCTATCTCATCCAGAACGACCAGCCCAACGCCTTTGCCACTGGCCGCAATCCGCAGAACGCCGCTGTCGCCGCCAGCACGGGCCTGCTGCAGCGCCTGTCGCCGCAGGAAGTAGCCGCCGTCATGGCGCATGAACTTGCCCATGTCGAGAACCGCGATACGCTTACCATGACCATTACGGCGACGCTCGCCGGTGCCATTTCCATGCTCGGCAATTTCGCCATGTTCTTTGGTGGCAATCGCGAAAACAATAACCCGCTTGGCTTCATCGGGGTTCTGGTCGCCATGATCGTCGCGCCCTTTGCCGCCATGATCGTGCAGATGGCCATCAGCCGCACACGTGAATACGCCGCCGACCGGCGCGGCGCGCAGATTTGCGGCAATCCGCTCTGGCTCGCTTCCGCCTTGGATAAGATCGCCCGCGGCGCAAAGCAGATTGTCAACGAGGATGCCGAGCGCAACCCAGCCTCCGCACCGCTCTTCATCATCAATCCGCTCAGCGGCCAGGGTGCCGACAATCTCTTCTCGACCCATCCGAGCACGGAAAACCGCATCGCGGCGCTCCAGGCCATGGTCGAGGAATTCCGCCAGACGCCACCCGCTCCAAGACCCTCTCGCGCTTCAGAAACGCCGCTCGATGATGAACCGCGCGAAGACAGACCCTCTCCATGGGGCCGTGACGGTGCCAGCCGCAAGGGCCCATGGGCATGAGCGTGGCGCAGGGCACCAAACGAACTTCCGGCAAGAAACAGAAACCGGCAAATCATATTGATGCAGTAGATCGCCCCGGTCTTGCCGCCCGCCAATGTGCAACGCGCCTCCTTGGCGCCGTCATTGAAAAGCACACCTCACTCGATGGCCTCACCGACAACAGCAACGGCCATCCGCAATATATGGCGCTTGACGATCGTGACCGGTCGCTGGTCCGCGCCATCCTTGGCGCCGCCTTGCGCAATCGCGGCACGATCGAAGCTGCCATTGGCCAGTTGATCGACCGGCCGCTGCCCGAAAACGCTGTCGCCCTGCGTCACCTTCTGCACGTCGCTGTAGCACAAATCCTCTATCTCGATCTGCCCGACCGCGCTGCCGTCGATCTGGCAGTGACCGCCGCCAATAATGATCCGCGCAACCGCCGCTTTGCATCAATGGTGAATGCGGTTCTGCGCCGGCTATCGCGCGAGAAGGACAAGTTTACGGCTGGCGTGAGCAATGTCCCGGCCTGGTTCGAAGACAGCCTTATCGCGGCCTATGGCAAGGACAAGGCCAGAGCCATCCTCGACATCCAGACCAAGGAGCCCCCGATCGACCTGACAGTGAAGGGCAACCCGCAGGTCTGGGCGGAAAAACTCGGGGGTGTCGCGCTGCCGACCGGTTCCGTGCGTCTCGCGACAGTCGATGGCGCGCTCACCGCTTTGCCCGGCTTTGCCGAGGGCGAATGGTGGGTGCAGGACACGGCCGCGAGCCTGCCGGCGAAGCTCTTCGGCGACATCAAAGGTAAACGCGTTGCCGATCTCTGCGCCGCCCCGGGTGGCAAGACGGCCCAGCTCGCACTCGCGGGCGCAAATGTTACAGCGCTTGATCTTTCGGCCAATCGCCTGAAGCGCCTGCGCTCCAATCTCGAACGGCTGCACCTTTCTGCCGAGACGGTCGAAGCCAACCTTTCTGCCTATCAACCCGCTGAACCCTTCGACGCGATACTCCTCGACGCGCCCTGCTCGTCGACGGGGACGGTTCGGCGCCATCCGGACGTGCCGTGGACGAAAACGCCGGAAGACATTAGCAAACTTGCACAGCTGCAGGCAAAGCTGCTCGATCACGCAGTGACCATTGTTCGGCCCGGCGGCATCGTCGTCTTTTCCAATTGCTCGCTTGATCCACTAGAAGGCGAGAAAGTCGCCAATGATCTTCTTGCCAAGAACCCCGCTATCGAACTGGTTCCCGTAACCAGGGATGAAGTCGGCGGCCCTGCCGAACTCATCACCAAGGAAGGGTTCGTTCGCTCCACGCCTGCTGATCTTTTCCACGAAAACCCGGCACTTTCCGGCATGGACGGGTTCTTCGCAGCGCGGTTCAAACGGAAATACTAAAATTTTAACGGTTTTGGTTGCATAGTTCTCCTTTGTCGACGACGATTCGAAGCAACAACAACATGGTCGCGCTCAGCGAAACACCGCAATTGTGGGGACTTGCGACAGCGCAATTATGGCGCCGTTTCCGCAGGCGTGTGCGTATGGGGCCACTCTATCGCTGGCGCTTCACCGGGTTCACACCGGAACGCGTTCTGATCGCGCCGCAGGACCTTCGCCCAGCCGATCCACAACTCGCCGAAGAGTTCTACCACGGCCGCTTTGCCCTTGCCGGCAAGGTCGTCGAGACCGGCGGACGCTCGCCATTCCTCGTCGAACCGCCCAACGCCGCTTGGCAAGCTGCCTTGCATAATTTCGGCTGGCTGCGCAACTTGCGCGCCGCCGGCACCGAACTTGCCACAGCCAACGCCAGGGCGCTGCTCGGTGACTGGATCACCACCCATGGCCGCTCGATCGGCGGCCCCGCCTGGGCACCCGAAGTCACGGCACAGCGCATCATCGCCTGGCTGCAGCATTCGAGCCTTATCCTTGCGGGAGCTGACCTGCGCGCCTATCGCCAATTCATGCGATCCCTCGCCGTGCAGGTGCGTTATCTGCGCACGATGGCCGCAGTAATGGATGACGGCGAAGAGAAATTACGGGCGCGTATCGCCCTCGCCCTTGCCGCGCTGGCTTTACCGGTGGCGTCGAGCACAAGCCGTTCAGCCCGGCGCAATCTGGAATTCGAACTCACCCGGCAGATCTTACCGGATGGTGGCCATATATCGCGCAATCCGCTGACCATTCTGGAGTTGCTCGCCGACCTTCTGCCCTTGCGTCAGACCTATGCGAGCGGCCAGGAAGCCCCACCAAAAGCACTGATCGAAGCCATCGAGCGTATGCTGCCAGCGCTGCGTTTCTTCCGCCACCAGGATGGCAGCCTTGCGCTGTTCAACGGGGTCGGTGCCACAATGCCGGAACGGGTGATCGCCGTGCTGCGCCATGATGATATTGGTGGGCTGCCGCTCGTTCACGCGGCGCATTCGGGCTATGAGCGGCTGTCCATGGATTCCACTACCATCATCGCCGATACGGGACTTGCCCCGCCGGTGACCGCGTCGCGCGACGCCCATGCCGGCTGCCTGTCCTTCGAAATGTCATCCGGCCGCAGCCGCTATATCGTCAATGCGGGTGTTGACCGCTATGGCCCGCCGGAATTCCGCCCGCTGGCCCGCTCAACCGCGGCCCACGCCACGGCCACGATCAACGACACGTCCTCGTGCCGCTTCAGTGCCACCTCGGGCCTTTCCAACATGATCGGAACGCCGATTATCGCCGGTCCCACAAAGGTCAATATCGAGCGGATCGAACGCGAAGGCGCCGTTGGCTTCGTCGCCAATCACAATGGCTATGTCCGCCCGTTCGGCATTTATCACGAACGCCAGATTGTCCTGTCGCACAATGGCAGCGTCATCGAAGGCATTGATAGTTTCTTCGCAGCCGGCCGCAACCCACTGCGCAATACTGGTGCCGAAGATGTGGTCATCCGCTTCCACCTGCACCCTTCCGTCAACGTTACCGTCGACGAAAATGGTCTCATTATCCTGCAGGCCGAGAATGACGATATCTGGATGTTCTCCGCCACGGTGCAGCCTTTCATCGAAGATTCGCTGTTCTTTGCCGGGTTTAGGGGCCCGGTGAAAACCAGGCAGATCACCCTTTCGCTCAACGCCTCTGAACGTTCCGAGGTCGAATGGCAATTCACCCGTACCTCACTTGGCGTTTACGGTTGAGGCTACGGACAACGAACAGACGCCTCACGGGAGTGGGCGTTTTATGGCAGGCGCCCAACCCCTCTCCTGGATTTTCCAGACCTCGCAAGCAGAGTTTGATCGGTGTTATGCGGCGCGCGGCATTTCGGCCATGACTACCCGGACGAGGCGACCGAGGCGGGCAATTCCGGTATCTGCCAATTCTTCCGTCGCGAGTGAAAAGCTCAGCCGGATTGTGTTGGTGCCGCTGCCGTCGGCATGGAATGCCTGCCCCGGCACGAAGGCAACACGCTCTGTCTCGATCGCACGGGCAAGCAGCGCTGCGCCGTCGATGCCCTCCGGCAATGTCACCCAGATGAACATCCCGCCTTCCGGCTTTGTCCAGGCGACACCGTCCGGCATATATTTCTCAAGCGCCGCGAGGACGTTGTCACGCCGCCTGCCATAAGTCGTGCGCAGGAGGTCGATCTGCTGGTCATAGAAATCGACAGCGGCATGATACATCGCCATCTGATTGATCGTCGGGCTATGAAGGTCTGCCGCCTGCTTCATGAGAACGAGCTTGCGAATGACGGGTTTCGCCGCGCAGACCCAGCCAAGCCGCAGGCCGGGCGACAATGTCTTGGAGAATGTGCCACAGTAGATAGTTCGCGTTTCGTCGATATGACCTTTCCGGGCAATATCGAGAGCGAGAATTGGCGGAACAGGTTCGCCATCATATCGGAGCGCCTGGTAGGCCGCGTCCTCGATGACTGGAATGTCCATCTCGTCGGCCAGATCGAGAAGCCGTTCGCGCGTAGCGCGATCCATTGTTTCGCCCGCCGGATTGGAGAAATCCGGATTGACATAGCCGAATTTCGCCCGCCCGCCAGCATTTGCCGCTGCGTCCCGGTAAGCGGCAGGCGTCATGTTGCCCTGGTCAAGGGCAAGCCGGTCATAGTTCGGCTCGTAGGCATTGAAGGCCTGGAGCGCACCAAGATAGGTGGGGCTCGTTACGAGCGCCGTGTCTGACGGCGACAGGAAAAGCTTGCCCAGATAGTCGAGCGCCTGCTGGGAACCTGATGTTATGACAATGTTGTCGATGCCGCATTCTATGCCGGCTGCAGCCAGATTTGCGGCGATCCATTCCCTGAGTGGTGCGTAGCCTTCACTGACGGAATATTGCAGGGCGGCACCGTACTGCCCGTCGGCCAGCGCACGCTCATATGCCTTGCGGAAGGCATCGGCCGGGAACAGGGCAGGATCAGGAATGCCACCGGCGAAAGAAATGATGTCCGGCTGATCGAGCAGCTTCAGCAATTCGCGGATTTCGGAAGCGCGCATCCGATTTGCACGCGTTGCGTATCTGGCATCCCAGTTGCTCATTTTGCACCGTCCGATCGTTGTGGCTGCTTAGACGCCTCCCGTCCGGAAAGTTCCCCCTCGAACGCCGTATAAGCGCAAGCAATATGCCCGTATCTCCGACGATATGTCAACATATCTGACCTAATTTCGCTAAGGGTGCGACGAGGAAACCTGGCATTATTCCAGCAAATGCGTGATCGGAAGTAGGATTCCTCGGCCGCCTATGCTAACCGGCTGGCAAATCCGCTCAACTTCATACTGCAGAGGACGAACTCCCATGGCCGTCGCCGCAAAATCTTTCCCCGCCCCCAATCTTCATCCAGTGCGGCGGGCGCTGCTCTCCGTTTCCGACAAGACCGGCTTGACCGCCCTCGCCCATGCGCTGCACCGCCACGGTGTCGAGATCCTCTCCACCGGCGGCACATCCAAGGCGATCGCCGCCGAGGGCATCCCCGTTCGCGACGTTTCCGACATTACCGGCTTTCCCGAAATCATGGATGGCCGAGTAAAGACGCTGCATCCGAAAGTGCACGGCGGCCTGCTTGCCGTGCGTGACGATCCCGAACATGTAGAGGCGATGAAGACGCACGAAATCGGCGCCATCGATCTCGTCGTCATCAATCTTTATCCCTTCGAGGAAGTTCGCCATTCGGGCGCCAACTACGCCAATATCGTCGAGAACATCGACATTGGCGGTCCGGCCATGATCCGTGCTGCCGCCAAGAACCATGCCTATGTTGGCGTCGTCACCGACACAGGTGACTATGACATGGTCATCGCCATGCTCGACAAGCATGAAGGATCGCTGCCCTATTCGTTCCGCCAGAACCTCGCCGCCAAGGCCTATGCCCGCACCGCCACCTATGACGCCGCGATTTCCGGCTGGTTCGCCGAGGCCCTGATGACGGAGACGCCGTCGCGCCGCGCCATTGGCGGCCATTTGCATTCGGTCATGCGCTATGGCGAAAACCCGCATCAGTCTGCCGGCTTCTATCTGACTGGCGAGAAGCGTCCCGGCGTCGCCACCGCCACACAGCTCCAGGGCAAGCAGCTCTCTTACAACAATATCAACGATACGGATGCGGCCTTCGAACTTGTCGCTGAGTTCGATCCGGCCCGCACATCCGCCGTCGCCATCATCAAGCATGCCAATCCTTGCGGCGTCGCTGAAGCTGCAACGCTCAAGGAAGCCTATCTCAAGGCGCTCGCATGCGATCCGGTTTCGGCCTTTGGCGGCATCGTCGCGCTCAATAAGACGCTCGACGCGGAAGCGGCCGAAGAGATCGTCAAGACCTTCACCGAAGTCATCATCGCGCCTGACGCGACGCCGGAAGCCCAGGCCATCGTTGCCGCCAAGAAGAACCTGCGTCTGCTCGTAACCGGAGGCCTGCCCGATCCGCGTGCTTCCGGCATCAGCGCCAAGACCGTTGCCGGAGGCATACTCGTCCAGTCGCGCGACAGCGGCGTCGTCGACGATCTGGAATTGAAGGTCGTCACGAAGCGCGCGCCCACCGAGGCGGAAATGTCCGACCTCAAGCTCGCCTTCCGCATTGCCAAGCATGTGAAGTCAAACGCCATTGTCTACGTCAAGGACGGCGCAGCTGTCGGCATCGGTGCCGGCCAGATGAGCCGCGTCGACAGCGCCCGCATAGCTGCACGCAAGGCGGAAGATGCCGCCGAAGCTACAGGGCGTGCAACGCCGCTGACCAAGGGCTCTGTCGTCGCCTCCGACGCGTTCTTCCCCTTTGCCGACGGTCTGCTGTCAGCGGTTGCGGCGGGCGCAACGGCGGTGATCCAGCCGGGCGGTTCCATGCGCGACGATGAGGTGATTGCCGCCGCCGATGAACATGGCATCGCCATGGTCTTCACCGGCATGCGCCACTTCAGGCATTGATCCTTGCGGCCGGGTATGGGGTTCTGAGAAGAACGGCCAGTCCGGCCAGCAGGAACAGGATGATCGTTGCCATGCCGAGGCGCGGTGACCCGCTCAGCGCCGTCACTGTCGCCACCAGGAAGGGCGCGAGAAAGCTGGTCGCCCTTCCCGACAGCGCGTAGATGCCGAAATAGCGCCCCGCTTCGTCGGCCGAAACGCTGCGCGCCATATAGGATCGGGACGAGGCCTGTACGGGCCCGAAGGCTATGCCGATCAAAAGGCCGAAACCGAGATAGGCTCTTTCCGCCGGCGTCCCGAAAAGGCCGCCACTATCGGCTCCGGGCAGTTGCAACAGTCCGAACAGCGTGTAGCCGGGCCCGGTCGAGACAATGCCGATCGCCGCGATCGCAAGGAGCACCAGCGAAATCACGACAACGACCTTCGATCCGAGCATCGTGTCGAGCTTGCTCGCGGCAAGGCAGCCGAAGATCGCGACCACGTTGAGGATAATGCCGAATATACCGATCTCCGCCGTTGCCCAGCCGAACATGGTCGCGGCGAAGGCGCCACCCAGGGCGAGCAGTGCATTCACCCCGTCCTGGTAGATCATGCGGCCGATGAGAAAGCGCAGAATGCCGGGGCGCTGCCGAACTTCCACGATCGTGGATTTGAGTTCCGCCAACCCCACACCGACGGCCTTGCGGACTGGCAAACCGCGCGCGCCATCCGGCGTGAAGAGAAACATTGGCAGGACAAAGATGAAATACCACAGCGCCGACAGCGGCCCGGTGGCGCGATCGCCCTCGCCGAGTGCCGGATTAAGCCCGAGGATTGGGTCGAGACCCAGCATGGTCTTGCCGGTTGTAGGTGAGCCGGCCATGAAAGCCACGACGAAGATCAGTGCAATCATGCCCCCTAGATAGCCAAGACCCCAGGCGATGTTGGATATCCGGCCGATATCCTTCGGGGCAACCAGCCGCGGCATCATCGAATCGTTGAAGACGATGGAGAATTCCGCCGCGATCGACGCCAGCGAAAAGAACACCAGCGGCACGATCAAATTTGAGCCCGGCGCAGCGAACCACAACATGATCAGCGACAGGATCTTGATGATGGCGAAGAAGCCGATCCATGGCTTGCGCCGACCGGTCTGGTCTGCGATCGATCCGAGCACGGGCGAGAGCACGGCGATGAGCAGGCCGGAGATTGCTATGCCATAGCCCCAGGCTGCCTGGCCGACGGCCGGATCGCTCGCCATGCGCGAGACAAAATATGGCCCGAAGATGAAGGTGGTAACGACCGTGAAGAATGGCTGCGCCGCCCAGTCGAAGAGCATCCACCCCCAGATGCCCCGTCTCGACACAGCCATTCCCTATCCTTCCGCGCAAATCGCCTTCTACGACAGATCGGAAAGCAATCCGGCAGCAACTGCAAGCCGGGAGACGGTCAGATCGCCCGTTTCCACAATATTCGCCATGCGCTGCCGCACTTCGTCGACGCGGGCACCCCGGCTCACCAGCCAGTCCTTTGCCGGATCGGTCTGCTTGCCGAATTTGCTGAGCGCTGCCACTGCTATGCCCCGCCGCGCCTGCGAAATCAGATCGGTGGCTCGCGCCAGCGCCAGCCCGTCATAGTAATCCGCCACGGAAACGCCGCGTGCGGCATCCTCGATACGGCCAATGCGGAAGGCTTCGGAAATGTCGAAATAGGCCTTGCCGGCACTTGCGATGTCGATATTGGCCTGGTGCGCCACGGCGGCAACGTCCGGGATAACCGGCGCGATCTGAAGGCGGGCCAGCTGCGTGGCGAGTGCCGGCGGTGCGCCGAGAGCAGCATTGCTGGCCGTATCCTCGCGGATAAGCCCGGTTACCGATAGCGGCAAAAGCTTGTCGAGGCGTGGCTGCAACGCACTGCGTGCCTGCCTGATCTCCTCGATTGCCTCCTTGAGCCCGGCTGCCCTCGTGCCGTTGCGCAGCACCCAGGCTGTTGTCCAGTTCAGCATCTGTGCCACCTTGGCATAGAAACCGTTCTGTGTTTCGCCTGGTATCGCGTTGTCCAGCGCGTCGATCCCAGCAAATACCCCGTCGAGCTCGAAGCCATCGCGAACGATCACATAGGCG
This sequence comes from Phyllobacterium sp., assembly GCF_037994405.1. Classification (GTDB taxonomy): domain Bacteria; phylum Pseudomonadota; class Alphaproteobacteria; order Rhizobiales; family Rhizobiaceae; genus Phyllobacterium. The sequence goes on along the minus strand of NZ_JBBNAN010000355.1, from coordinate 14,291 downwards.
CGCACGATCTCCGGCCCCGACCGACCGGTCAGGTCGGCAAGGCGGCTGACGAAGGTTGGCCCACCACGGTTGATCACATCATTGGCAAGCTGCGTCGCGATGATTTCCCGGCGCAGGCGATGGGTGCGGATTTCCTCGGCAAAACCTGCCTTCATCTGACTGGGGAAATAATCGATGAGTTCCTGTTCGAGATATGGATCATCTGGAAGGTCGCTCGCCAGAAGCTGGTTGGACAGGACGATCTTCGCATAGGCCAGAAGCACGCCAAGTTCGGCGCGGGTCATCGGGATGCCGTCAACCTGCCGCTCCGCCAGAACTTTGTCGTCGGGCAAAGTTTCGACCTTGCGGTTGAGCAACTTCTTCGTTTCCAGGTCGCTGATGAAGCGGGCCTGATAGGCAAGGTCGGCAATGCCGCGCCGCTGCGCCAGCGACAGGGCCAGCGTCTGCAGGTAATTGTTGCGCAACACCAGATCGCTCACCTCGTCGGTCATCGATTCCAGCACCTTGTCGCGCTTGGCTCGCTGCAGTTTTCCAGCGCGCATCGCCTGCGCAAGCGCGATCTTGATATTGACCTCGACGTCGGAGGTATTGACGCCGGCGGAATTGTCAATCGCGTCTGAGTTGCAACGCCCGCCAAGCAAGCCGAACTCGATGCGGGCTTTCTGCGTCACGCCGAGATTGGCGCCTTCGCCGATGACCTTGGCCCGCACATCGCTGCTGGTAATACGGATCGCGTCATTGGCGCGGTCGCCCGCTTCCGCATCGCTCTCCAGCGTCGAGCGGACATAGGTACCGATGCCGCCGAACCAGAGCAGGTCGACCGGCGCTTTCAGGATCGCCGTCATGATCTCGAACGGCGTTGCCGTGGTCTTGGCAAGACCGATGGCCTTTGCCGCGTCCTTCGACAGCGTGATCGATTTCTGCGAGCGCGAGAACACCCCGCCCCCTGCTGAAATCTTCGACTTGTCATAGTCCTGCCAGCTGGAGCGCGGCAGGTTGAACAGCCGCTGGCGTTCCTTCAGGCTCGCCTTAACATCCGGCTCGGGATCGATGAAAATATCGCGGTGGTCGAAGGCGGCAATCAGCTTTGTCTGCGGCGACAACAGCATGCCATTGCCGAAGACGTCGCCCGACATGTCGCCGACGCCGACCACGGTGAAAGGTGCCTTCTGGATATCCGTGCCGATTTCGCGGAAATGGCGTTTGACCGCTTCCCACGCGCCGCGCGCCGTGATGCCCATCTTCTTGTGATCGTAACCCGCGGAACCGCCGGAGGCGAAGGCATCGTCCAGCCAGAAATCATGCGCCTGGCTGATGGCATTCGCAGTGTCCGAAAACGTTGCCGTGCCCTTGTCCGCGGCGACAACGAAGTAAGGATCGTCGCCATCAAGCCGGACCAGATTGGCCGGTGGCACCACCTTTTCACCCTGCAGGTTGTCTGTCACCGAAAGCAGTGTCGAAATGAAGGTGATATAGGCTGCCCTGCCCGCTTCGAAGATAACATTGCGGTCGCCCGTCGTCGGCAGACGCTTCGGATAGAAGCCGCCCTTGGCGCCGACAGGCACAATGACAGCATTCTTCACCTGCTGCGCCTTCACGAGACCCAGCACCTCCGTGCGGTAATCCTGCGCTCGGTCAGACCAGCGCAGGCCGCCGCGGGCAACAGGGCCGAAGCGCAGATGCACGCCCTCGACCTCAGGCCCGTAGACGAATATTTCGCGATAGGGCCGAGGCTCCGGCAAGCCGTCGAGTAGCCTTGGATCCAGTTTGAAAGCCAATGACACCCGCTCGCTGCCATCTTCTTCCGGCGAGAAGGCGTTGGTGCGAAGCGTCGACTCGATCAAATTGAGGAAGCGCCGCAGGATACGGTCATCATCGAGACTGGGTACACCCTGAAGTGCTTGTTCTATGGCAGCCCTGATCGTGGTCTGCTTGCGCTGGGATTGGGCTGAGCCGGCCTTGGCAGGATTGAGACCCTGCTCAAACAGATTGTATATCTGTTTGGCGATCGCCGGATATCGATTAAGCGTCGCCGCGATGAAATCCTGCGAGTACGGAATCCCCGCCTGTTGAAGGTAGCGGCCATAGGCACGCAGGATGATGATCTGCCGCGCTGTCAGCTGGCCGTTGAGGGCAAGCGCGTTGTAGCCGTCATTATCCGACATGCCGCCCCAGATACTACGGAACACCTCTTCGAAGAGATCGCCATTGTCGGCGAGGTCGATGGGTGAACCGGATGCACTGACGAGCTCCATGTCATGCACGTAAAGCGGACTGCCATCGGCAGCCGGCAACGCGAAGGTTTGCTCGCTGATAACGCGGAAGCCCATGTTTTCGAGAAGGGGAACACGCTGAGACAGCGCAACCGCCGACCCGTAGTGATAGATCTTCAGTGAAGCAGCATTGGGGCCATCGGTTCTGTGCCGATAGAAATCGACAAAGAGCGGATAGTCACGCGAAAGGCCTGCGATACGGCTGGCATCCACCAGAGCCTCGTCGGCCGAAAAATTCTCACGATAGGAGTCGGGAAAAGCGGCAGCAAGTGCTGTGAATTCGGACATTCCGGTGCGATCACCGACTTCGGCCACCGCATCTTCCCAAGTGCGCACGATCGAGCGAACCGCTTCTTCGAGCGTCTCCCGCTTGACCTTGGGAAAGTCCCCATCCGCATGGCCAATGATGAAGTGAACACGTGTCAGGCCGCCTTCGGGAAATGCCGGATAGTAGGCCGAAAGATGACCTTCGAATGCATTGGCGAGATAGGTGCCGATTTTCTCGCGCACCACAGAGTCATAGCGTTCACGCGGTACGAAAACGATGATCGATGCAAAGCGGCCGAACGGATCGACGCGCGGCAGCACACGCACGCGCGGGCGCTCGCCAAGTGCCAGGATGATCTCGGCAAATCGAGTCAGCGTCTTGACATCGATCTGAAACAGGTCATCACGCGGATAGCCTTCGAGCACATTCAGCAAGGCCTTGCCCGAATGGTCCTCGCGATTGAAACCAAGGCGGTTGATGACTGCTTCGGCCTTGGAACGCAGATAGGGTATTTTCTGCACGGAACGCGTATAGGCCGTCGAAGTGAACAGACCGACGAAGCGAAGTTCGCCATTGATCTTGCCGTCGGCATCGAAGGTTTTGACCCCGATATAGTCCATATAGCCCCGGCGGTGAACGAGCGACTTGGTATTTGCTTTCGTGACGATCAGCAGTTCGGGCCCGGTAAGGAAGGCTATGATCTGCGGCGTCGTCGTCACCCCTTGATTGCCGCGCTTCAGCACGCGCACATCCGGATCGCCAAGAATACCAAGGCCCGGCTTGCCGGATCGTTCCAGCTCTCCCTCGCCAGTGTCGCCCTGATAATCATATTCACGCACGCCGAGGAAGGTGAAGTTGTCGTCGCGGAGCCATTCGAGAAAGGCCACGGCTTCGTCGACCGCTGCTTTCTTCATCGGCAGTTTTCCGGATTTGTACTGGTCGATCGCTTCGCCGAGGCGCGCCAACATCGGCTTCCAGTCCCTGACCGCCTCGCGTACATGCCTGAGCATCGTCGCCAGTGCTGCCGTCATGATCTGGTGCGACGTGGGTTCGAGCGCTCCAATGTGGATTTGCATTACGCTGACCCTGACGACACCCTTGGCGGGCTTCTCAGGACCTGCAAACCCAAGAACAACGTTTGCCGAACCGTCCATCCGGACGTCCATGACCGGATGCATGACGAGATAGATGCTGCTCGTGCGCTCGCCGATCTCGCCGAGCACAGAGTCCAGAAGAAACGGCATGTTGTCATTGATCAGGGTGATCACCGTCACCGGTCTGCCGTTGCGTTTGATAAGATCGCTGTTGCTAACGTCGATGACCGGTTCGCCGGGTTTGAAACGTGCGAGCGCGGTCTCTGCGATCCTCGCGGTCGCCGCCAGCGCACCTGCGTCGTATTCGGCAAGATCTTCTTCCGGTGCCCGGGCAAACAGCAACTCTTCGAACAATCCTGTCTGAGTTTTCCTGATTTCCTTGGCCGATTTTGCCGACGTTGCTTTTGTAGCCACCGTTGTGGCTGTACTTGCGTTGGAAGCCATGATCTTCCCCCCTATTTTGATTTAATTAATTGGGCTGATTATAACCCCTTTGAGGGTCTCCTTCGACAGTAAACTGCTCCTCTGAAGTGAAAACGGTGTGACACGCAATAAACTTACAATTCGACCAGATGATCATCCAGTTCATTGACGTCATCGGGGCCCTTCGGGAAATGTTCTTCCAGCAACATACCCGCCTTCTCGATCGCCTTGAGGAAACCCACCGTCAAATCATCCCGGTCGGCATGTTCCGTCAGAATCGCAACAATGTTGTTCCATTCGTCCTGATGCACTTTCGCATTAATGCCGGCATCGGCAATTACCTCGGCATAACGTTCCGCCAGTGACACGAACAGCAGGACGCCGGTTCGCTCGGTCGTCAGGTGTACGTTCCGCGCCAGGAATTGCTGGATAGCGTTGAGGTGCGCGCGCCGGTAGAGGATGCCTTTCGGAACGAGCCACAATGTGATGCTCGGCACCAGCCAGAGCAGCAGCACCGCGCAAAGGAATGCAGCAAGGATGGCCAGGCCGAACACCGGCAACGGCACGATGTACCAGAACCAGTGCGCAGCCACCGCGACCAGAACTGCAGCAAACAGGATACCACAGGCAACGGTAAAGCCCGCCACATAGAAATAGCTGTCGCTGCGCCGTGCCAGCACTGCATAGATTTCGCCGCTGGTGCGGCTCTCGGCGTCACGGATCGCTTCGGCGATGCGTGTGTGGTCAGTATCATCCATGAGTCTCATGACCTACCACCCCCCCGATGCGCCGCCGCCACCGGATGATCCGCCGCCGCCGGAAAAGCCGCCACCGCCGCCGCCTGAAGACCAACCACCGCCACCTGACCAGCTGCCGCCACCCGGCCACCTACCGCCGCCGCGACCATTCCTCGACGACCCTGTATCGAAGATCATGCCCAGCCATTGATAGCGGCCAGGGGCGATCTTGCGGCCAAAGGACGTCACTATGGCCGGCAGAATAATGCCACTGAAGAAAATGATGACGAAGATCGTGACAAAGATCAGCATGACCCAGTCGACATCGGACGATTGCTCCTGGATGTTGCGTTTTGCCCGCGCCTCAAGCTCGGCCGCGTCGCCTGAGAGAACCGTCAGGATCCCATCGACGCCGCGCGAGATCCCGCCCGCATAATCCCCCGAACGGAAAGCCGGAATGATGGCGTTTTCGATGATGAGTTTTGACAATAGATCGGTCAGCGTGCCTTCGAGGCCATAGCCGACCTCGATGCGTACCTTGCGGTCATTAGGCGCCACGACCAGCAACACACCGTTGTTTTCCTGTTTCTGCCCGAGCGCCCAAGCGCGGTAGAGCCGGTTGGAGAACGGTTCGATTTCTTCGCCGCTGAGACTTGGAACTGTCACCACTACGACCTGATCGGACGATTTCGCTTCGAAAGCCGCCAGTTTCTGGACGATTTGCTCCCTGGTCGCCGCATCAATGACATTCGCGGCATCGACCACACGCCCGGTCAGAGCCGGCAGTTCGGCGGCAAAGGCGCTGGCCATCATCAGGACGAGCAGCGTGCTAACCAGCAGGAATCGACCGGCAATCCATTTGGCCGATCGCTCGCAAACGGTCATGACGGCAATTTGACCCGATATGGGCATTTCAAAAGCCTAGAGCAAGAGATGTCCAAATGGACCCGTTCTGCTGGAGGGAATTCGGGACAAGGTCAAGGGATTTGACGAGACCGATGTCCTTCCATCGGGCGATGTCGAAGCCTGAGGGATTTGGCCCGAATTCACCCAGCCCTTCGGGTTTCCGGCTGGTGCACACCCACTTTGTCAGGCGGCTTCGTCCGATGGAAACACATCGGCCTCGCCACCTTCCGCGTGGATTGCCACGCCATGCGGGAAACAGAACTGGTTCCATTCGAACATCCTTTGCTCTAGAACTTGACCTGAGGCGTCTGCTTGGCTGTATCGTCGATGGTGAAGGTCTGGAATGGCTCATTGCCCGTAAACCAGATCTTGCTCCAGATCAGCGTCGGCATGGTCTTGAGTGAGGTGTTATAGACGCGCACGGCCTCGATATAGTCACGACGGGCAACCGCAATGCGGTTTTCGGTGCCCTCCAGCTGCGATTGCAATGCCAGGAAGTTCTGGTTGGATTTCAGTTCCGGATAGTTCTCGACGACAGCCAGCAGTCGCGACAGGGCGCCTGTCAGATTGGCCTGGTTATCCTGGAAGGCCTTGAAGGCGTTGGGATCCTTCAACGTATCTGGCGTGACCTGCACCGAGGTCGCCTTGGCACGCGCCTCGACCACTGATGTTAGCACGTCCTTTTCCTGCGCCGCATAGCCTTTGACGGTCTCGACGAGATTGGGGATAAGATCGGCGCGGCGCTGATACTGGTTCAGCACTTCGCTCCAGGCGGCTTTGGCGCGTTCTTCATTGGTCGGTATCGTGTTGAACCCGCAGGCGGAAAGCAGCGGCACGAGAAGTGCGAGCGCAAGGATGGAAAACGCGCGGCGCGGCGCCATCAGGCAAGTCACGTATTGCATCAGAATCTCTCCCAGGTCAGATTCAGCGGCCGGACGGCCTTTTTGGAACGAAGCAGTGCGAGCCTAGCCATTTTTTTCTGCAAAAGGAACTGGCAAAGCGCTATGGTGATTTGCTTTGCAATCACATGGAAATGTCATGCCTGATCAGGACGATAAGCGCGTGCCCGACACTGAATCCAAACGCATTCTCGACCGCGTGAACCGCGAATCCGCTGCCGGGGGCATGTCCGTCGTCGAGCGAGCGAAAGGCCACTTTTCGGCCAGGGATGCCGACGCTGGCGATACGGTCGAGATCTGGGGCACTCGCATCGGCCGGTTTCTGGGATTGATTGCGCTGATCGCCATGTTTATCTGGTTACTCAGTTCCATTTTCGGCAGGGCTTAGGTCTCAGTCGAACCTCCTGTCGCCCGAACGCCTTACATGAGTATGCTTGAATGACCGGTCCTGCTGCTGTTTCCTCCAATGCCATTATCGTCATTTCCAGCCATGTCGTCCGCGGCTCGGTCGGCAATCGTGCCGCCGTTTTCGCGCTTGAGACACTTGGCCATCCGGTCTGGGCCGTGCCGACCGTCATTCTTCCCTGGCATCCGGGTCATGGACCCGCCAAGCGAATCGTTCCGGAAGCGCAACAATTCGATGACTTGATTGCTGACCTCGAACGCGCGCCCTGGCTGGGCGAAGTCAGCGGCATCATGAGCGGCTATCTCGGCAATGCGGCGCAGGCGGCCAGCGTCGCGCGCCTCGTCAAGACGGTGAAGGCTCGCAACAGGAACGTGCTCTATCTCTGCGATCCGGTGATTGGCGACGAAAAGGGGCTCTATGTTCCGGAAGCGACAGCAATCGGGATACGCGATCAGCTGATGCCGCTCGCCGATATCGCGACGCCCAACCGCTTCGAACTCGCCTGGTTGACGGATGCCGAGCTACCCGACAACAGGGCGATCATGCAGGCAGCCCTGCATGCGGGTCCCGGCACCATGCTGGTCACCTCGGCGCATCCGATGATTGCCGGCGGCACCGGCAATCTGCTTGTAACGCACTCGCTGGCGCTCCTTGCCGAACACCGTCTTGTCACCGGCCCGACCAATGGCCTCGGCGATTTGACCTCTGCACTCTTCCTGGCCCGCATGCTGGCCGGGCTCGAACTCGAACAGGTGTTGCAACGGACCACCGCATCGGTCTTCGAGATCATGGCTCGTTCAGCCAAGCGTGGCGCCGACGAATTGATGCTGGAAGCCGACGCATCCAGCCTGTCGACGCCGATGGCCATGACGCAGATGCGCCGATTGGTCCACCCAAGCAAGGGCGTGCGCGCCTGAGCACCTGAGACAAAGGGTCAATTGATCTTCGGCACGATCGGGATTAAGCAAATGCCATGACCTTGCTCCCCGAGAAACTCCTCACCGGCTATCGCAACTTCATGGCGCATCGCTATGCCAACGAGACGATGCGATATAAACAGCTCGCGGACCAGGGGCAGACACCGGAAACGCTTGTCATCGCCTGCTGCGATTCCCGTTCGGCACCGGAGATCATCTTCGATACCGCCCCAGGCGAAATCTTCGTTGTCCGCAACGTCGCCAATCTTGTGCCACCCTACGAGCCGGACGGGGAATACCACGCGACATCCGCCGCGCTGGAATTCGCCGTACAGAGCCTCAAGGTCAAGAACATCGTCGTTCTTGGCCATGGCCGCTGCGGCGGCATCAAGGCGGCGCTCGCCCCCGAAAGCCAGCCACTCTCCCCGGGCGATTTCATCGGCAAGTGGATGAGCCTGGTCGCACCCGCAGCAGAAGCGGTGTCGGCCAATGCGCTGATGACCCCGTTCGAGCGCCAGACGGCGCTGGAGCGCATCTCCATCCGCTATTCGCTGAAGAACCTGCGGAGTTTTCCCTGCATCGATATCCTCGAGAAGAAGGGGCGTCTCACGCTGCATGGCGCCTGGTTCGATATTTCCACCGGCGAACTCTGGATCATGAATCCCGAAACCGGTGACTTTCTGCGTCCCGACCCCGAACCGGTCGGCATTGCCACCCCAGATTAGGAGACGAGAAGATGACGCGGTTGCTGTTTACGATCGCTGTCATTCTCGCCTTGACCATTCCTGCCCTTGCAGATGACGCGCCCGCACTCCTCGAACGCTGGTATTCGGGACTGGCCACCGCGGACCGGACCGTGTTCGACGATCTGCTCGCCGATGACGCGAGAGTCATTCTCGAAGATATCGATACAGTCCAGACCAAGGACGAATTTCTCGCCAGCCTCGACGAATGGAAGAATGCCGTACGTGGCGCCACTGTCCGCCACCGCATCGGCCATTCGCAGAACGGTATGGTCACCGTTTTCGTTTGCTACCAGTTCCCCAACAACACCACCTACACACGTGAGATCTTCAGCTTTCGCGACGCGAAGATCATCGAGAGCGCTCAAAGCGCCATTGGCGAAGCCTGCGAAGGCTTCTGATAGAAAAGGCCGGCGCAATGCACCGGCCCGTCGGCATTCCTTGCGGTAATAATTATTCGCCGTCGATCCTCGCGCCGATGATGGCGATTGCCTGCTGATAGACGCTCGCAGCGTTCCAGCCCTGGATCGCAGCAAAGTTCGGCTGACCCGGCTGATAGCCGGCGCCAGCCTGCCAGCCATGGGCGCGCAGGAAATTCGCTGTCGATGCAAGCGCATCGGCCTTGGAACGGACCATGTCGATACGGCCATTGCCGTCGCCGTCCGCGCCATAGCGCAGAACATTGAGCGGCAGGAATTGAGTCTGACCGATTTCCCCGTGCATCGCGCCGACGGCATTGGGCGCCAGCGTGCCATTGTCCACCAACTTCAATGCGGCATTGAGCTGATCACGGAAATATTCGGGACGCCGGCAGTCATAGGCAAGAGTGGTCACGGCCGAGAGCGTATGCTGGTTGCCCATAAAGCTGCCGAAGCCGGTTTCCATGCCCCAAATGGCAATCAACGGACCCGCCGGGACGCCAAAGCGCCTCTCGATACTGGCAAACAAGGCTGCATTCTGTGCCTTTTGCGCTCTGCCGCGCGAAATAATGGTCTGGCCGCCTCGCACCTGCATGAACTTGTCGAGCGAATATTTGAAGCTCTTCTGGTTGCGGTCCGCATTGATGGTCTTTGTCGCGTAGTTCACGCTATCGAGGGCATTGATACCCCTGCTGCCGATCCCCTGCGCCTGGGCCTGCTGCTTGTATTGTTCGACCCACGCGGGAAATCCTGCAGAATTATTGCCACACCCGGCCGCGGCTTGCGCTGCACCGGCCGTCATGAGAAGCGCCGTGGCTACGGCCGCAAAAAGTCTGCCTTTGGCAACAAATGCCATGGATATCTCCTTAAAAGTTGAGTCGCTCGTGCCTCTATTGCCATTTTTCCGCAACCCTGTCATCTGGCAGGATCGCGTATTTATCGGTCGAATTTCCCGCACTTTGTATGTTTTTGAGGCATTTTTATGCATTTCGAGGCACGAAACCCGATTTGGTTGATCCTGACACCACCATCAAATGCTACGCCAAGATTACAATTGACGATTGCAGTTATGTAAATATTGTTTGTGCTTTTGATGCGCAACGGGTGGGTACGTCCCAATAACAACCTTCCAATCAGCGGTTCAATAATCGTTTCATATATCTTCAATATACAAAAACATATATCATTTTCCGCACGTAATATTTTATCTCACTTAAATTTTACGACTTTCGTATGAAATTTAACTTGAACTCTGTCGATATCGAGCGCTAACCATCAGTTGTCTGGTCGCAGAACATCGTTAGTCGGCGAGTGAAGAATGTCCAAGAGTTTCAGCAAGAAAGAGCCTGTGTCGCGTCTAGTCAAAATCCATGCAGCCGCTAATGGTCTTGTCGCGTTTGCCCGGCACAATGACGGCCGTACAAGCCGCACGCTCTCTCTGGCCAGGCGGAACTACAGCACGCCACGTCAGATAAAATCCCTACAAGATTTCACACCACGAGACCACTTTCACAAAGGTTGATGAATATGTCAGACCACAAATTTAGAGCCTGGAAGGAAGAGCTGATTGCCCGGGCACATGCTGCCACAACCACGTCGAACGAGGATGCAGCCTTAACCAAGGAAACCCTGGGACGACCCTCAGAAAGCCTTGGCCCACGCGTTTACCAAGCATTGGCCCGAATATCCGCTGGGAGTTAGGTCCAAGGTCCAGGTGCTATCTGTCTCAGCGCCGATGTGCTTGACTATTATCTGTCCGGCGGTCCCGGCTGGCAGAACCACATCGAAGAGACCCTAAGCGATCGGGTTGAAAAGCGAGCGTAACGAAAGCCCATCTTGACTCTTCACACCACTTGCTGTTTAAGCCGCGCATCAATCCGCGACGAGTTCTGAACTCCGAGCAGCCGACCGGGACCCCAATAGGGTTAAATCGATCCCGGAGGTCAACACCCGACAGCGCGATGCGCCCTCGGGTGCCATTTTGCTTTGAGCCATTGGCCCTGGCGCGGTTTGCACTTACCTTTCGCGGAAACTGGTCCCTGGAAGGAAGAAGGAAAACTGGATGTTTGAAAGCTTACAGGAACGACTAGGTTCGATATTGAACGGCCTCACCGGCCGTGGCGCGCTGTCGGAGGCGGACGTCGCAGCGGCGTTGCGCGAAGTGCGCCGCGCGCTGCTCGAAGCTGACGTTGCCCTCGATGTCGTCCGTTCCTTCACCGACAAAGTTCGCACCAAGGCGGTCGGCGCCGAAGTTCTGAAGAGCATCAAGCCCGGTCAGATGGTCGTCAAGATCGTCCACGACGAACTTGTCAACATGCTCGGCGAAGAGGGCGTCTCCATCGACCTCAACGCGCCTGCTCCCGTCGTCATCATGATGGTCGGCCTGCAGGGCTCCGGCAAGACCACGACCACCGGTAAGATCGGCAAACGCCTCACCGAGCGGTCGAAGAAGAAGGTGCTGATGGCGTCGCTTGATACGCGCCGCCCTGCAGCCCAGGAACAGTTGCGCCAGCTTGGCGTGCAAACCGGCGTCGATACGCTGCCGATTATCGCCGGCCAGACACCGGTCGAGATTGCCGCCCGCGCCGTACAGGCAGCGAAACTCGGCGGCCATGATGTCGTCATTCTCGACACGGCCGGCCGCACCCATATCGACGAGCCGCTGATGGTCGAAATGGCCGACATCAGGAAGAAGGCCAACCCGCATGAAATCCTGCTCGTTGCCGATGCACTGACCGGCCAGGACGCCGTCAACCTCGCCCGTTCGTTCGATGAACGCGTCGGGATCACCGGCCTGGTGCTCACCCGCATGGACGGCGATGGCCGCGGCGGTGCGGCCCTTTCCATGCGCGCCGTCACCGGCAAGCCGATCAAGCTGATCGCCACCGGCGAAAAGATGGATGCGTTGGAGGAATTCTATCCCCGGCGTATCGCTGATCGCATTCTCGGCATGGGCGATATCGTTTCGCTGGTCGAGAAGGCCGCCGAAAACATCGACGCGGAAAAAGCCGCAGCGATGGCGAAGAAGATGCAGTCGGGCAAGTTCGATCTCAACGATCTGGCCGACCAGATCGGCCAGATGCAGAAGCTCGGCGGCATGGGCGGCATCATGGGCATGATGCCCGGCATGGGCAAGATGAAGGATCAGATGGCCGCTGCCGGTCTCGATGATTCCATCTTCAAACGCCAGCTTGCGATTATCTCGTCGATGACCGCTGCCGAGCGCAGCAATCCCGATATGCTCAAGCACTCCCGCAAGCAGCGCATCGCCAAGGGTTCCGGCACCAATGCCGCCGACATCAACAAGCTCCTGAAGATGCACCGCCAGATGGCGGACATGATGAAGGCGATGGGCGGCAAGGGCAAAGGCGGCATCATGAAGCAGATGATGGGCGGTCTTGGCGCCAAGATGGGTCTTGGCGGCATGGGTGGAATGGGCGGCATGCCCGATCTGTCCAGGATGGACCCGAAACAGCTTGAAGCCCTGCAGAAACAGGCGGAAGCCGCCGGCTTTGGCAAGGGTGGTGGCTTACCTGGCGGGCTCGGCGGTCTACCCGGTGGCCTCGGTGGTCTGGGTGGAATGCCACGCCTGCCTGGTCTTGGTGGTGGCCTCCCCGGCCTTCCGAAGAAGAAAGGATAATCATGTCCTCATCGTCTCTCCCGAAGGAACTCATCGAACTGCGCGCCTCGATCGACAATATCGATGCTGCGCTCATCCATATGCTCGCCGAACGTTTTCGCTGCACCAAGGCAGTGGGCGTGCTGAAGGCTAAGAACGGCTTGGCACCAGCCGATCCAGCCAGAGAAAAACTACAGGTCGAACGTCTGCGCTCATTAGCCCAGTCGTCCGGCCTCGACCCCGATTTTGCCGAGAAGTTCCTGAACTTCATCGTCAAGGAAGTGATCAGGCATCACGAAACAACAGCCGCCAAAGAAAACGGCGGCAACGCAACTTTCTAAGGAGAATACAATGTCACTGAAAATCCGTCTGGCCCGCGCAGGGTCGAAGAAGCGTCCTTACTACCACGTCGTCGTTGCTGACGTTCGTGCACCACGCGATGGCCGTTTCATCGAAACCGTCGGCGCCTGGAACCCGATGCTCCCGAAGGACGGCGATCGCGTCAAGCTCGATGCCGACCGCATCCAGTACTGGATCGGTCACGGCGCACAGCCGACCGACCGCGTTCTGCGCTTCCTCGACCAGGCCGGTATCGCCAAGCGCGACACTCGCAACAATCCTGAAAAGGCTGTTCCGGGCAAGAAGGCACAGGAGCGCGTCGCTCTTGCCAAGCAGGCTGAAGAAGATGCGAAAGCAAAGGCCGCTGCCGAAGCTGAAGCTGCCAAGGCTGCTGCCGAAGCTCCTGCTGAAGAAGTTGCTGCCAGCGAATAAGCTGTCACAGACTTGCTTGATTGTGAAACGGGTGGCTCTGCCGCCCGTTTTCGTTTCAATCTTGACAGTAAAGTCCGCGGGGCGAACCTGTTTGGATTGCTGGTCGCGAGGCCATGCTCGGCGAGCTCAGTTACAGCATCTATCTCATGCAAGGCATTGTCTTGTACTGTGTATTCGCCATCGGTCCGCTCCGGGAGTTTGCGCTGGCGTCCGATGCGAATTTCTGGATTGTGATCTTCATCGTTCTTGTTGCACTCGTCTTTGTGGCTTTGGCCATGCATATTCTTGTCGAACGGCCCGGTGTAGAGTTCGGACGGAAGTTGCGGGGCGAGCGCCAAGACCTTGTGGCACCAATGACTGCACATGGGATGCACTTGACGCCGCCTTTGGCGGCCGAGCCGACATCCGGTCCGTGAGCCTGCAGCTACTCATTCAAGAGTTAGGGTCTGGACCCATTAGTATGATCGAAATGGCGCCGGAAACGGCAAGAAGATGCAGCGCATGTTCCGATCCGGCGCTTCGCCGGATCGAAAGATACATGCGCAGCTTCATTCCTTGGAGCATGTATCGTCCGAAAAGTCTGACAACTTTTCGGGACCATGCTCTGAGAAGCGTGAAGGGCGGGGTCTTTTCGCCTGGCTACTTTGTCGCAAAGGCTCGAAAATGGATAAACATTTCTTGTCCCTTTGCTCCTCGTATCCGAACGAAAAGCCAAATACCATTTCGAGCAGATTGACAGGTTCTGACCCTGGGTCACGTTCCCCCGGTTCCTTGGCAAAGGGCTTGGAGCGAAATAGGCCGGCAGTTCTCTAAATG
>NZ_JBBNAN010000354.1:0-2540 GCF_037994405.1 Phyllobacterium sp. | reverse complement strand
CTTGCTTCCATATGTGCGGCCTTTGGATGCGGTCGCACATGACCACTCTTCATGAACGGCCAGCGCCTTTCCTGGTTCGCCATTCCGGTGTTGAACACGTTGTTTCAGATTTTCATCAAGCTTGCTGCCGATGCGGTGAGTGGTCATGCCAGTGGCTGGTTTTCCGGATCACTCGCATCGCCCTGGTTCCTTGCAGCCGTTGCAGTCGAAATCGCGTGCTTCTTGACCTAGATGCAGGTCCTGTCGGAGCTCGATCTGAGCAAGGCGTTTCCACTTTCTGCTTTGAGTTACGTGCTGGTCGTCCTGTCGAGCTGGCTTTATTTCCGGGAACAGATCACCGCGCTTGAGTTGATTGGAAGCGCGCTCATACTTGGCGGCGTGTGGCTGATTGGGACGGCGTCCGGACCAAAGCACGCATGAAATCAAGTTTCCGCCAGTCACGACAAATGCGAGCCAGACGATGAAATGACCAGACATTTCCATTTTAAAGGCGATACCTCGGGCAAGGGTTCAATTCCAGAGGCGCTTGCCGATCGTGCGCTGCGTGCCGCGCTTGTTCGCATCGTCACCAAGGGCCGTCTGACGGTCACGACTGCCAAGGGCCAAAATTTGTCTTTCGGAGACGGCACCGGACCAGCGGTATCGGTCAGGTTTATAGACAGCCGGGCACAGTGGGCCTTTCTGGCCGACGCAGATATGAGGCTTGGCGAGCTTTTCATGGATGGCCGCCTTGTCGTCGAGGTGGGCTCTATCTACGATTTTATCGCGCTACTGTTGCGGGAAGCCCAGAACAACACCCATCCTTGGCCGGCGCGCTTCATAGGCACTCTGCGCGCCAGATTGAAGCAGCCTAATTTGCCCGGCCGATCGAAGCGCAACGTCGCGCATCATTACGATCTCGACGGCCGGCTGTACGAGCTGTTCCTTGACGCGGACCGTCAATATTCCTGTGCCTATTTCGAACACCCCGATCAGTCGCTTGACGAAGCACAACTGGCGAAGAAACGACATTTGGCGGCCAAACTCCTGCTCGAACCGCATCAGCGCGTTCTGGATATCGGCTGCGGTTGGGGCGGTCTTGCGCGGCATATTGGTGCAAGGGTGACGAAAGGTGAAGTACTGGGCATAACCCTGTCCGAAGAACAGCTGGCATACGCACGATCCTCGTTGGACAAGAGGGATGGTCGTGTTTCATTCGAGCTGCAGGATTATCGCCACCTGAAAGGCCGATTCGACAGAATCGTATCCGTCGGCATGTTCGAACATGTCGGTTCGGGCTCATACGGGACATTCTTCAAAACTTGCGCAAGACTGCTTAATGTTGATGGCGTCATGGTCCTCCACACGATCGGCTGTTCTTCTACGCCGGGTTTCACCACACCGTGGCTGAAAAAGTATATTTTCCTGGGCGGTTACATTCCTTCGTTGTCCGAAATTGTTCCCCAGATCGAGAAGGCGAGAATGATGGTAACCGATGTGGAGGTGCTGAGGCTCCACTATGCCTCAACCCTCGAAATTTGGCGCGATCGCTTTATAGCGAAGCGTGAGGCGGCGAGAGCACTTTATGACGAACGTTTCTGCCGGATGTGGGAGGTTTATCTGGCCGCGGCCGAAGCAGCGTTCCGATACGAGGACCTGGTCATGTTCCAGATTCAGATAGCCAAGCGCAACACTTCTGTTCCCATGACGAGGAATTATATTCGCGACGACGAGCTAAATGCGGACCGGAACCTCCAAGATTCTCGGCGCCGTGACGCCCAGTCAAAATCCGATGTGGAAGGACCGGCTCAGCACAATGCCGATTGTGTTCTGGTTCGGCGATCCAATGTCGGTAACGATCGGGCTGTCGGCAGCATCCCCGACCAGCCTGTCGAATTTGTCGTAGACCAGCAGACTCGTATTGGGCGTTATCTGATAGGTTGCGCCAACGACGAAACCGACTGATTTGAAGCCGGCGTCCGGTGAGAATGCGCTCAGGCTGCCGTTGTCCAGTGCTTCGGCAGGACTTACGCCGAAACTGTTTTCCATATATGTCGAATCCGCGAACGAGGCTCGGGGACCTGCCGAGAGCAGAAACTTGTCGCCAAGAGGCTGGAACCAATCGACCGCAAAATCCGCGACGAAGCCGTCATCGCTCTGAACGCCCTGGCGGGCTTCGGCTCTTACTCTCAGCCGGTTTTCGAGCAGCCAGTATTGTGCAAAAGCGCCTACATCGACGCTCCAGTTGATATCGTGCACACCAGGGACGTCGGAGTTCGAACGGTTGCCTCTGATATTGGCGGCAGGTCCAAGCTCAAGCCCGCCAACCTCGATCAGGGAAAAATCGATACTGTCGTCTGGAGCGCTCAAACCTGCAGGTTCGTTGGCCCGGCGGATGTCGAAGTTGGGTACAAAGCTAAAGTCATTGTCTCCCGACCCCTCAAACGTCGGCCCGTATTCGGTTCCGGCGCCCAAGGTTACAATCCAGCCCGCGTTCTCTTCGACCGTCGTGGCCGCCGGCTTATCCGCAGCTATGGAGGCGGTTGCAGACGAGAATGTTG
>NZ_JBBNAN010000353.1:0-13555 GCF_037994405.1 Phyllobacterium sp. | reverse complement strand
CTCATTTGGTTGCTGTACAACCGTCTATCACACGCTTTATTGCGCGGGAAACGCAAGACCGTGATCACATTTTCACACAGCACCTGGCGTATTGAGGGTTGGGACCTTTGGCTCGATCTTAGCTTTCGTGCAAGCGGCTGATAACAAAGACCTGCCGCGCTTTCCTTCGTCGAGGCCTTTATTGCTGCGATTGATGCTCTCACGCGGTTGATATCCGCTTGAACATAGCATTCGGCGATTTCCAATACGGCAATACTTGAGCGCATCAGCGGGAACTGGCGTTCGCCCCCAGTCGATCATGCGCAAGGATGACACCCGCGGCGCGATCCTCTGACGTAGAGAGTTCCCTGACGCACTGAAATCAAGCAAGAGCTAGGTCAGCACGTCTTCAAGTTCCGCGCGAGTCCCGCCGGTCACGCCGACAAAGAATTCATCGCCGCCTACGTGACCAAGGAATTTTCCTTCGCCGACGAATCGGTGCCTGAGCAAGGAGGCAAAGAGGGCAATGGCCAGGTCGCCATTCTGGAAGCCATAGCGATCATTGAAAGGCTTGAATTTGTCGAAGTCGCAGTAACAGAAGAAACGCGTTCCGGAACCATCGCGAATAGCATGCTGAACATAGTCACGAATGGATCGGTTGCCCGGAAGACTGGTCAGCGGATTTTGATCCTGAGCAGTCTTAGGTTGCTTCTCATGATGATTTTAAGAAGTGACGAGGCTGAAAGCACAGCCGCGTAGCGAAGGTTTTCGGTCAGGATAACGCAGTCACTGCCATCCATATCCGCAAAAATCTTGAGCATTTGTTCTGCTGGCGTGTTGATATCCGCAATCGGTGCATCTGTCACGAAATTGCGATCCCACGCTGATTGATGCAGTTCTTCAGAAGGTCACGGCCAAATGGGTGATAGATCATGCCCTTGACGCGATGTTCGTGCAGCACGCCGCGCGGTTCGTCATTTGTGCCAAAGATGACAGTTTTGTGAAGTTGCGCGCTGCGGTCACCGATGATGAATACCACGGCGCTTGTGTCCTATTTAGCCAAGCTCATCGTGGGCGTTTCCTGATGCCTGCTGCCCAGCATCAACAGCACTTCGAAGTGCCTCATGTCGTTAAAGCAGCAGAAGGCCGGCGGATGGATTTCAATGATTGGGGCTTCGCGCTCGAGGAACGTCAGACAGTCGTCGAACAGACCCTGCCAAGCTGCCAGGCGATCTTCGGACAACCAATCAATGAGATAGGCGAATGTTATGTGGAAAACATATGTGTCGTGATCGGGATGACGGTAACCGAATGGTTCGGATAGCGCATCGCGCCATGACTTGATAATGGCATCGTCTTCGGCCGTCGCTCCCTTGACGGTGAGGCCAACTGGCGTGACGTCGATCGCCTTGATCTTGAATGTCCCAACGCCCTTGAACCCTTCCAGGCGATTCAGATAGAGGTCTGTCATCGCCTCGATACTGGTGTCGAGCGACACGTCCCGTGGCCAGTAGGGGAACGCGCGCCGGTATTCGATGATGCCCTGAAACAATGTCATGTGCAGGCTGGAGACAGGCGTAAAGGTTAGTTTGCTGGCATCGGTCATCGACATCATGCGATTGCGCACGTCAAGCACGGCGCGTTCGGATGCCGAACCACTTACCAGGTGGCAAACGACTGTATTGCCAGGCTCCTGCAGGAAATTGCCACTCGCGTCGTAACGCGTGCCCAGGTGGCGGGGAGCGCTGGAATTGTTGCTGGCGGCGTATCGGGCAAGCGACGGTTTGATCGAAGTGGGCATGCAAACTCCATAGCATAAAGCGTGTTGAGGCGGTGGAATCGAAAGAGCCGCGCGGAGCGCGAATCGCGCGGGCAGTGTGCGTCACGCAGTTGTCAGCGATATGAAGGGCCGTTGCGGTTCCGTCGGACAAATATGAGTGAACCGCTCACGTAAATGTAACTGACTCAATCCATAAGTAAGTTGACAGTTTTTATCATAAATGATTATCGAATGGGCGTCGCATCCGCATTGGTCGGATGCTCATTGACATAGGGGTTCTCATGAAATTGTCCTTCCCATATCTTGCCGGTGCGCTGGCTCTGGCCGCCGGTCTCGCCGGCTCAACCATGTTGGCGTCTGCACAAAGTGCCTCCGATGGAATTGTTGTATATAACGCGCAACATGAAAGCCTGACTCAGGCTTGGTCGGATGGCTTCACCAAGGAAACCGGCATCAAGGTCACCATCCGCAACGGCAAGGACATGGAATTTGCCAACCAGATCGTGCAGGAAGGGGCAGCTTCGCCCGCGGACGTTTTTCTGACCGAAAACTCACCGGCAATGGCGCTGGTTGATGCGGCCAATCTGTTCGAGCCGCTCAATGCTGATACGCTCGCGCAGGTGCCGGAAAACTACCGCCCGGCGAATGGCCACTGGGTCGGCGTTGCCGCTCGCTCAACCGTATTCGCCTACGACAAGAACAAGTTGACCGAGGATAAGCTGCCGAAGTCTCTGGTGGATCTCGCCGATCCGAGCTGGAGGGGCCGTTGGGGTGCAGCGCCCGCCGGTGCCGACTTCCAGGCTATCGTCAGCGCTCTTTTGGAACTCAAGGGCGAAGAGGCAACGGCTTCGTGGCTCAAGGCAATGAAAGAAAACGTGAAGCCCTACAAGGGCAATAGCGTTGCCATGAAGGCGGTCAATGCCGGTGAAGTCGAAGGCGCGGTTATCTATCACTATTACTATTATGGTGATCAGGCAAAGACTGGTGAAAACAGCAAGAAAGTCTCTTTGCACTATTTCAAGAACGAAGATCCGGGCGCGTTTGTCAGCATCTCAGGCGGTGGAATCCCCGTTTCAAGCAAGCACAAGGAACAGGCCCAGGCATTCCTGAAGTGGGTGACGGGGAAGGGCGGCCAAGGAGTTCTGCGTGACGGCAATTCGTTCGAATACGCCGTAGGCGAGGATGCCAAGTCTAATCCCGCACTGGTCCCGCTGGCTGACCTGCACGCTCCGAAGGTCGAGCCGTCGAAGCTCAACAGCAAGAAGGTCACTGATTTGATGACTGCGGCTGGTTTGCTCTAGTCACAAGAGCCCGGTCGAGCTAATAGCCGTTCGCCAGCAACATCTCCGGTGGAAGCATCGGGGATGTTGCTCAATTTAACGCGGCAAACGCGTTCAGTTCGCAACTGGATTACGCGCCGCAATTTGAAAGCCGTTTTGCATTGCCGCCAAGCCAGTCCGTTTACCAGCCAGGCGAACTGCTCCAAGCTCCGCTTCCCCTCGTTCGTCGCCGTGGGGTGCCGAACGCGCCTGTGATTGCAGCTGCCGCAATCGTTTCCCTTTTCTCGCTGCTTCCTGTTGGTTTTGTCATATGGATTGCGATCCAGACCGGATGGGAAACGGCTTCTGCTCTGATTTTCCGTCCGCGGGTTGGCGAGTTGTTGATCAACACCGTCCTGTTGCTGGCCTTTACAATTCCGCTGTCGATCCTGCTCTCGGTAACGCTTGCCTGGCTGACCGAGCGGACCACTCTTCCAGGAGCACGCATCTGGGCATGGCTTGCCGTGGCGCCACTCGCCGTACCGGCGTTCGTTCATAGCTACGCCTGGGTAAGTCTGGTGCCAAGTCTGCAAGGACTCTTTGGTGGCGTGCTGGTCTCGATCCTGGCCTACTTTCCGTTCCTGTACCTGCCGGTCTCAGCACAACTTCGGCGTCTGGATCCGGCTTTCGAGGATGCGGCGTCGTCACTCGGCCATGGTCCGTGGCGGGTCTTCTTTTTCGCAGTGTTACCACAATTGCGGCTCGCCATCTGCGGTGGTTCGCTGCTCATCGGCCTGCACCTCCTGGCTGAATACGGCCTCTACGTTATGATCCGCTTCGATACTTTCACGACAGCGATCGTTGATCAGTTTCAGTCGGCCTTTAATGGTCCTGCCGCCAATATGCTTGGTGGTGTCCTGGTCGCATGTTGCTTCGGCCTCTTGGGGTTTGAAGCTCTTGTGCGTGGGAACGAACGCTACGCCCGCGTAGGCTCAGGTGCAGCCCGCATGCCGGTTCGGCAGCGATTGGGATGGTTTGCCATCCCAAGCCTTGTCTTCTGTGTCATTATCGTCGTGCTTTCCCTCGGCGTTCCGTTTGTCACTCTTGGCCGCTGGCTTGTCATCGGCGGCGCCAGCGTCTGGCGGCTGGATTTGATTGGCGTAGCGCTCGGCCAGACAATTATCTTCGCCCTGGCCGGCGCGGTCCTGACTACAATCATCACAGTCCCGATGGCCTGGCTCTCAGTTCGTGCGCCAGGGCGTCTGCAACGCATTATGGAAGCTTGCCACTACTATGTCGGGTCCTTGCCAGGCGTCGTGGTTGCCTTGGCTTTGGTGACCATCACCGTGCGCGTGGCGCTTCCGCTCTATCAGACGATGGCCACTCTGCTCCTTGCCTATGCGTTGTTGTTTCTCCCGAGATCGCTCGTGGGATTGCGTGCCAGCATCTCTCAGGTCCCTGTTGAACTGGAGCAGGCTGCGATGGCTCTCGGCCGGACGCCGCTGCAGGCCGCGTGGAAAATCACGATGCGGCTCGCGGCTCCCGGTGTTGCTGTCAGCATGGCGCTCGTCGGTTTGGGCATTACCAATGAACTGACTGCGACACTCATGCTAGCGCCCAATGGCACGCGTACACTGGCAACCCAATTCTGGGCACTCACAAGCGAGATTGACTATGTGGCTGCGGCCCCATACGCGTTCCTGATGGTGCTTTTGTCCTTACCGATGACCCTGTTGCTGTACACCCAGTCGAAACGAATGGCCGGCCAATGACCCTTCTCTCTGTAAAGGGCGTTAGCAAACGCTACGGACCGGTTTGTGCACTCGACAATGTCAGCGTTGACGTCCCGATTGGCAGTCGAACGGCGGTTGTCGGACCTTCCGGCTCAGGCAAGACAACGCTTCTGCGTCTGATTGCAGGGTTTGAAATTCCTGATACCGGTCAGGTAACCCTCGGCGGTCATTTGCTCGCCGACGGCCCCGCTGCCGTTCCGGCACATCGGCGTGGCATTGGTATCGTCGCCCAGGACGGGGCGCTTTTCCCGCATTTGACGGTTGCGGAGAATATTGGTTTCGGTCTTGAGCGAAAGACACCCCACCGCGATAAGCGTATTCTGGCGCTTATGGATATGGTCGAACTGGCAAGGCAAATGCGAGACAGGCGGCCCCATCAGCTTTCTGGCGGGCAGCAGCAGCGCGTTGCGCTCGCACGCGCGCTTGCGAGGCAACCGAAGCTTATGCTCTTCGACGAGCCGTTCTCTGCGCTCGATGCGGGTTTGCGGGAGGGAATAAGGGCCTCAGTGGCAGAATTGCTTCGTGCTGAGGGAATTACGTCCATACTGGTGACCCATGATCAAGCCGAAGCCTTGTCATTCGCGGATCAGGTCGCAATCTTGCGGGAAGGCAAGCTGTTGCAGGCCGGACCCCCGCGCGAGCTCTATATGAGGCCATGCGATCCAGGGACGGCGACTTTTCTCGGTGACGCCATCATATTGCCGGCAAATGTCGAAGATGGTTGGGCTGATTGCGCGCTTGGCCGTATCGCTACGCCCACGGCGTATCGCGGCGTTGCCAAGATCATGCTGCGCCCGGAACAGGTCGTGGTGTCGCCCTTGTCCGCTGATTGGTCTGCAAGTCAATCCGGTGAGGATATTTGTTCCGGACATATCACTCGAATTGAATTCGGTGGTGCATCCAGCGCGATCGCCGTTTCCCTTCTGGACAGGCATCTGGATTACCAGCCTGAGTTCGATATTTCCTATAGAATTCCATTGTTGATAAAGACATCGAGTGTCGAGTTGCCACCCGTTGGCAGCCATGTTCAGATAAAGGTTCTAGGCCAGGCACACGTCTTCGTGTGAAGTATCAGACCTGCGCGCGCTGGGGGATGAATGAGCAAGAATTTCAGCTGGTTGAATGAACCTGCTGCCTTCAGTGGCGACGCGCGGGAACTAAAGCTCGTTACCAGCGAGAAAACCGACTTCTGGCAGGACACTTTCTATCGATTCCAGCGGGACAATGGTCACGCTTACCTGACGCCCGTTACAGGCGATTTTACAGCCAGCGTGACTGTCAGTGGTGATTATCAAGAGCTCTACGACCAAGCCGGGCTCATGTTGCGAATTGATCAACGTCACTGGATCAAGACCGGCATCGAATACACTGACGGGCTGATGCATTTCAGCGCGGTCGTTACCAACGGGGCATCGGATTGGTCAGTCATTCCACTGCACAATTCGAGCAAAGACGACGAGGTCTCCGTGCGGGTGACGCGCCATGACGATGCGGTTCGCGTGCAATTTTCGATCAATGGAGCGCCATGGCAATTGGCCCGACTGGCACCGTTTTCCAGCGCTGACGCGTCAGTCGGTCTTATGGCGTGCTCGCCGGAACGAGGCGGTTTTGAGGCCGTTTTTCGGAATCTCGATGTCGGTCCCGCCATCGCCCGCAATCTCCACGACTAAGCGGGTTTAGCTTCCAAACAACTCTGGCCGTTTTTCGCGCAGATGCATGAGAAGTTTGCCCATCTGCAATATATGAGCCTCCATTGTCTTGGCGGCGCGGTCAGGATCCTTCTCGGCAATCGCTGTGATGATTGCTTCGTGCTCGACCAAGGTTTCCATCATCCGGGTCTCGTAACGGAGCAGGAGGCGTCTGCCGCGGTCAATTTCACTCCGCTCTTTCGAGGCGATTTCGCGTAAGCCCACCAAGCAGGTTGCAGATGTCGAGAACTTCATTCGGCAGGAAGTTGATGCGATCCTGATTTCACCCAAGGAATCGGCTGGTCTCACTGGTGTGGTCGAGAAGGCTATGGATGCGGGAATCCCGGTCATCGTGCTCGATCGTAATGTGGATACCGACAAATTCACCCAGTGGATCGGCGGTGACAATGTCGTCATTGGCGAGGCGGCGGGCAAATATGCCGTCGATCTGCTCGGCGGGAAGGGCAAAGCCAAGGGTACGGTTGTCGAGATCTGGGGCGGTCTCGGAACGCAGGCCAGTCACGACCGCAGCAACGGTTTTCATAAATTCACCGATACAGAACCTGGCATTAAGGACTTCTAGACAAGCAGTCCGGCGACTGGAAGCAGGATCAAGCCTACAACATCATGGCAACGGCCCTGCGCAATCATGAAGACATAACTCTGGTCTATGGCCACAATGATCCAATGGCCTATGGCGCTTATCTCGCGGCAAAGGATGCGGGCCGCGAAAAGAACATACTTTTCATCGAGGTGGACGGGTTGCCAAATGAAGGTGTTCAATGGGTGAACAAAGGTGAACTTGCCGCCACGTTCCTCTATCCAACACCAGGTGCGGAGGGCTTGCGCCAGGCCTTGAAGGTGCTGGCAGGTGAGAAGGTTGAAAAGAAGATCGTTCTTGAGACCCAGCCATCACAAAGGAAAACGCGCCCGAAATTTTGAAAGCCAATGGCCTGCAATAACCGAACGAGTCGCGCCAAAGCGCGGCTCGTTCACTTTGATAATGCCAGTCTGAATTCCTGCTGTTTACCTCATTGCGTCTAATGATTTGCATCAGCGACGTAGGTAGTGCTCAATACTGAAACCAATCCTTGTTTGGAGCACTGGACACAGGAGAGTCGAGATGAAGAACAATGTCATGGCTGCTGCAGTGGCGGCTATCACAGCTGGCTGGCTGGTAGGCCCTTCAATAGCAGAGCCACTCAATACAATGGACGATGTGGGACGCGCGATTGATAGCTGCTGGGAAGCACCCTCTGGCGTGAAGGGAACTGTGACACTCAGTTTCAGTTTCAAGCGTGACGGATCTCTCATTGGCAAGCCTCGACCGACCAATATCAGCGTTGAGGGCGACGACAAGGCGCGTCAGCAATTCATTGAATCCGCTATGAACGCGCTGGACACCTGTATGCCTCTCACATTTTCACCCGGCCTCGCAGAGGGCATTGCCGGTCAGGTATTTACCATGCCTTTCACGGCGCCCAAGGACAGCGGTGCACACCCCACCGTCGACACGCAGTAAAGGTTTTTCACACGACCACAGAATAAACCGCAGCAAAATGGATGCCTGCCGCTGTCAAGACAAAGCTGTGCCAAATTGCGTTGTGAAAGGGCAGGCGCTCAAGCACGTGGAAAATAACGCCTAAGGAATAGACCATGCCGCCGGCGAGTATGAGCCAGAGCACGGAGGACGAAAGCGCGCCTTCAAGCTCGTGATAGGCGGCTACGCCGCTCCAGCCTAGAGCAAGATAAAGGCCGATCGACAGTCTGTCGAACCTGTCTGGCTTCAACAGCTTCAAAAGTACGCCGGCGACGGCGATCACCCACACCCCCGCGAGAAGCCACCATGTTCCGCTCTTGGCCATAAACGGCGTATAGGTGCCTGAAATCAGGAGATAGATTGCGGAATGGTCGAAGCGCCGCAAGAAACGTTTCACCGGCGAAACTGGCCAAATATTGTAGGTCGCCGAGAGGGCTAGGGAGAGAACCAGCGTTGCGAGATAAATCGCAGTTACGGCAGACGCGCCTCTCGCGGGTTGACCCAGAACAGCCGTCAGCAAGATGACAGATGCGGTAATCGCCAAAATGACGCCGATAATATGAACAACACCGTCCGCCCATAGCTCCGCCATGGAATAATCCCTGAACATAAGAACAGGTCGC
The DNA here is from genome assembly GCF_037994405.1 of Phyllobacterium sp. GTDB lineage: Bacteria > Pseudomonadota > Alphaproteobacteria > Rhizobiales > Rhizobiaceae > Phyllobacterium. Next base: position 4,893 of record NZ_JBBNAN010000353.1, on the reverse strand, counting down.
ATGGGTGCCGTTGATTTGCGCAATGGTTGTCCTTGGTCGGTGTCATCGTCGGAACCAGCCTATTGCATTCTGACGCATAGACAACAGGAAATCCGAACGGCTCGTGGATGCTTGGCAGACTTGGCACGTCAGACCTGGAAAAGTCCGATGCGCGGATCGGGAAAGTATGTAACACTACCGGGTAGTTTCGGAATCGAAACCGACGAAATTGAACGCTGAGAGTGTTCGTTTGCTGCATCGGGGGCGGCTATTGAATATTCTGCGCAGATATGGTGATCGTTGGAACTGGGCGCTGGTGCCTGCGCTATTGCGGCGCTATGGGCTGATGCTTCCAGCCGGGAAAGCCTTGCCTGGCAGCATGACGACTTCAGGTACATTGCCTCTGCTGCCTTATGGGCTTTTGCTGCTCCTGAGTGTGGCTGCCATCGTCACGATCTTCGTGTTAGGTGTATTTGAGAGCCGGGATCGTATGATTGCACAGTCCAAAGTCCAGCTGCGCCAGAAGACGGCGTTGCTGGAGGCCTATGTCAGCAAAATCCTTGAGGCGAATGACATAGTGCTGCGGAATATTTCGTCGGAGATCGATCCGATGCCTTGGCCCGAAATTATTGCCTCTGAACGAGTATCGAAGCTTTTGTCCACACAAAAGCAGTATCTGAGACACTCGGGGGTGATCGCACTCGTCAACCGGGAAGGGTTTTTTGTATCCTATAGCGAAGGCTCCCCGATAAAACCTTTCAGCGTGACTGATCGCGATTATTACCGCTTTCACCGTGACCACCCTTCTGATGTCACGTTGATCAGCGAGTCGTTGATTGGCCGTGTATATGGGAAGCCATCGCTGACGATGAGCAAATCCTTGCGCCGCGCGGACGGTAGGTTCGATGGCCTGATCGTGATAACGATGCCAATCGAATATTTCTCAAAACTATTTAACGGTGCCGCATCACCCTCGGATGTAGCTCAGCTGCTGCGGGACACTGGTGAAGTGATCGTGAATGTTCCGTTTCTTGAAGGAAGCACTGCAGTGCCCGACTGGTTCGCAGGTGCTGTCGCTGAACATGCGGATGGTGGTGTTGTCCATAGTGTTTTCCCCGCAGAGGGGATCCACCGCCTGATAGCGTATCAAAAGGTTGAGGATTTTCCCTTTTACGTGAGTTATGGCATCGACGAAGGCAGATTGCTTGCAGGCTGGAGACAATCCGTTCGCGTTTACGGTACCGTCCTTGCCGCTGCTCTTGCGGCTTTCGTGACGACGGCATGGCTAGCGCGCCGCAGTTCCATAGCATTGATGTATTCCAACAAATCACTACGGGAGGTGAGCGAACGTGTCCTTGTCTCACAGGATGATGAACGTCGTTCCATTGCCCGGGATTTGCACGATTCCACCGGGCAACACCTGATTGGCGCAGCCATGGAGCTGGCAAATGTAAAGTCTCGCATGCCAGATATGGACGACGAAACATCACGGGCATTGGCGCGTACGGCGGAACTCATCTCGCAAAGCAATGAGGAACTGCGAACGCTATCATACCTGCTGCACCCGCCAATGCTTGACGAATCGGGATTACCGAACGCTTTGGAGCTCCTCGTCGTCGGGTTTGAAGAGCGGAGCGGGCTGGAGATTGAATTGCGGGTTGCGCCTGAAATCGGGACAATGAGACCATCTCCGGGCGTCGAACTTGCCATTTTCCGGATCGTGCAGGAAGCGCTCACCAACATCTATCGGCACTCACGCGCGAGCAAAGCAACGATAAGGCTGGTGCGTCAAGGAAGTGACCCGCACTCCATGCTGTTGCTAACAGTGAAAGACGATGGTGTTGGCATCGAACGACGCAAGCGCAAGAGTGTCGGAGTTGGCCTTTCGGGAATGGAAGCGCGCTTGCGTCCGCTGGACGGCGCACTCCATATCTCGACTGGCAAGAAAGGCACGACAATATCCGTCAAGGTTCGTGGCTGAGACATCAGGATTGGGTGGTCTCGAACGGACGGTTTGCGCCAAAGTTCGACCAAGCAGATTAGCGCTTGCCCTTCTTGAAATTGAAGGCCGTATAGAGCCTGCGCGCCGCCGTGGTCGCGCGGTAAATGCGCCCGACTAGCTCGGGAGCAGCAGGATGTTCGCCTGGTCCGTAGATTTGCGCGCCGGCCAGCAAGTCCTCCGGTATTTTGCAAGCGGCCAGCTGTCGTTCAATTTTCGAACGCGTAGATCTTTCTCTAATCGGCCTTCATGTCGACAACCAGCCACTTGCGGCTGTCGGCTTCGGTCAGGGCCTTGTCGAGCTTGCCGAAATGCGATTCACGATCGTAGGCGTATTCCCGATCTGCATCGGTGTGGTGCGCGATCATGCCGAACCGGGGTCCGCCGCCTGCTGTGGTCCAGCGGAGCATTTCATAGTCGCCGTCGGAATTTCCTGCGACAAATATCGGCCGGCGGCCGATGAATTTGTTGATAGCGACGGGCTTGCCCGCGCCATCGTCGATGAAATCGATTTTCGGCTTGCGTTCGAGTACGGGCGTTTCTCCGTCGAGAACATATTTGGTCGCGATGCTGCTGCCGACGACCTGTTCCGGCGGGATACCATACATCTTTTCGGTCATGGGTCGCATGAACTCGATGCCACCCCCCGATACGATGTAGGTCTTGAACCCATTAGCACGCAGGTAGTCGAGAAGTTCCCGCATCGGCAGGAAGGTGATCTCGTTGTAGGGGCGCTTGAAACGCGGGTGTTTTGCTGTCGCAAACCAGTCGCTGACGATCTTCGAGAACTCGTCCGTGGTCATACCGGCATGTGTCGCCATACCAAGCTCGACAATTCCTTGTTCGCCCGCGCTGGCGAGTCCCGCCAGATTGCCTTCAAGGATCGATTTGAACGGCTCCTTGTCTTTCCACTCGGGATGTTCCGGGGCGAGTGCCTTGACGCGATCGAGAAAAGCCAAGCTGGAAATAATAGGGCTGTTCCGACCACAGTGTTCCATCATTGTCAAAGACGGCGATACGGTCCTCGATCGGTACGAAATCCGGGCCGTTCCTGGCAGTCACCTTCTCGACGAACTCGGCGATTGCAGCTTTTGCACGGCCATCGCGCCACGAGGGCAGGGCATCCTGACAATAGGCCACCGTAGGGAATATGATCGCTAATAGAAATGCAAACACATGGAAAGATTTGCCGACGCTACGCATGACGGCACTCAAGGTTGTGGATCAGGTCGCTTGACGCAGCGGAAGCCGACATGGCTCGTGGACGTATCCTCGGGCTCAGCGTGGCGAGCGGCAGGACGATATCGCCGGCAATAATTGGGCGCGCAAAGGTGTGACCCGCCCTTGAGCACGCGCCGCGGAATGCGGATGGCAGGTTGAGCCGGATCGTAACTGGCATCCATCGCTCCGCCCCGCGGGTTAACGGGGATGCAGCAAGCCTTTGCCGCAGGCTCCGGATGGCGGGTGGACCAGAAATCGGCCGTCCATTCCCACACATTTCCGATCATATCGTAGACGCCATAACCGTTGGGCGGGAAACTGCGGACGGGCGAAGTCCGGTCATCGCCTTGGGAGCGAAGGTTGTGATGGGGAAAGATGCCTTGCCATGTGTTGGCCATGAGCCGTCCGTCCGGCATAAGTTCGTCGCCCCATGCAAATTCTGCGTCGTCCAATCCACCGCGAGCAGCGAGTTCCCACTCGGCCTCTGTCGGCAGGTCCTTTCCCGCCCAGTCGGCATAGGCCTTCGCGTCGCACCAGGCGATGTGGACCACGGGATGTTCAAACTTGCCCCTTATGTCGCTTCGGCGTCCGTAAGGGTGCCGCCAGTCTGCACCGAACTTGAATGTCCACCATTGGGTGATGTCGGGGCTAGTGACAGGGCGGATCGGCGGATCGAACATCAGCGATCCGGCCCTCAGCATATGGGGTAATGCGCCGGGATAGTCCTTCGGGTCGGGCGCCTTCTCTGCAAGCGTGACATAGCCAGTGGCTTTGACAAATTCGCCAAACTGGCGATTGGTCACAGGTGTTTGGTCGATCCAGAAGCCATCGACTTTAACCGGATGTGCCAGGGCCTCTTCGGCATAGTGCTTGTCCGAGCCCATGGTGAAGGTTTTTCCCGGTATCCAGACAAGACCGTCGCCGGTTATCGATCGTTCGTGAAGGTGCTCTTGCCGGGCTTCAGCTGTCATCCTGTTTGGCCTCCCAATGCTCTTTGGTCCAGCATCAAGAAGAATAGCGCGCGACTGAAGTACGTTACGGTTACAAACGGCGATTCCGACGGTTTCAGGATGTAACAATTCCGGGATTGAGAGGAGGCAGAGCAGGTTCCCTTGCGTCCGCTTGCCGGACGCGAACAGCTTTGCTGCCTCGCCAAACAAGAGCTGCCGAAGCAAGGTCAGTCATGTGGCCGGAAGCTGCGTCAGAATTTGAAGAGCCGAAAACATCTCTTTCGAACCTGCTCATGCTATTCTGTACGTCTCTGTCGCCACTGGCGGCGACCCACCGCGCGATGCTCCGGAACCCCATACTTTTTGTCCAGGCCTCCAATGCCGGATAGGCGGTTTTCGGGCCGCCGGAATTTAACGCCACATAGCGTTGCCGGTACCGTGCAGGCTCTGATTGCTGCATCATTTCTTCGCGCGCATCGAGCCGGCGAAGCCCCTGAGCCAGGCATATGAGCGGGAGACCTTGTCGAGCCCGATGACGCCGCGCGGGCTCACGCCGACCTGCAGCCATTTGGCCAGATCCTTGTCAAGCTTCGCCGGATAACGGGTGGCGAACACGAGTGCCACCCGTTATAGTCCTCAACGGGCTTCGCGACTGTTACCGAGGAGACCTCCTTGCGCGCATCGAACACGGCTTTGGGGTCGAGCTTCTCATTCGGCTTAGCAGATTTTCCCTTGGTCTCGATT
>NZ_JBBNAN010000352.1:0-2211 GCF_037994405.1 Phyllobacterium sp. | reverse complement strand
GAATAGGCGGCAGCACGGGACCGCCCAGGCTTGACGTTATCTATAAATCTGGTTTTCTGGATATATCGATATAAACAACGCACTTGAGGCGCTCGCCGCTATCTCACAATCTTCCAGGCTGGAGATCTTCCGTTTGCTGATCAAGGCGGGGGACGGAGGCCTTGCTGCTGGCGAATCGCACAAGCCATAGATGGCAGGCAGAACACGACCTCGACCAATCTCGCCATTCTTGCCCGTTCCGGCTTGATTAAAGCAACGCGCGACGGCCGCAATATATTCTATCGCGCGGATTACGAGGCCATGCGGGATCTCATCGCTTTCCTGCTTGAGGATTGTTGCGGTGGCCGGCCCGATATCTGTGCGCCGCTATTACAGTCGCTGTCCTGCCTTAGGGCCTCGACGTCCGAACCGTGTTGCTGACATGTCCTTGTTTGAAAGATACCTTACTCTCTGGGTCGGGCTATGCATCGTCGTTGGCATTGGCCTCAGTCATTTAATCCCTGGTATTTTCCAGACCATCGGTCTGGCTGAAATCGCCAAGGTCAATATTCCGATCGCCGTCCTGATATGGATGATGATCATCCCCATGTTGCTGCGCGTCGATTTCGCGGCGCTAAAGGAGGTTGGCACCTTCTGGCGCGGGATTGGCGTTACGCTCTTCATCAATTGGGCTGTGAAGCCCTTCTCCATGGCGCTTTTGGGCTGGCTTTTTGTTGGCTGGCTGTTCCGGCCCTACCTTCCGGAAGCGCAGATCGATTGCTATGTTGCCGGGCTGATCATTCTTGCTGCCGCACCGTGCACGGCCATCGTCTTCGTTTGGTCGAACCTGACGAAGGGCGAGCCACATTTTACCCTGAGCCAGGCGGCACTGAATGACGCGATCATGATCGTCGCCTTCGCGCCCGTGGTTGGCCTGCTGCTGGGGCTTTCCGCGATCACCGTGCCATGGGATACGCTATTTATTTCCGTCATTCTTTATATTGTCGTGCCGGTCATCGCCGCGCAAATTCTTCGCTATCGTATCCTGGGCAACAAGGGTGAGGCCGCCCTCGGCGACCTTCTGACGATCATCCAGCCCTATTCGCTGGTCGCTCTCCTCGCCACTCTGATTCTACTCTTTGGCTTTCAGGGGAAGTAGATCATCGCTCAGCCGCTGGTCATCGCACTCCTTGCTGTTCCGATCCTCATTCAGGTCTATTTCAACTCTGGACTCGCTTATCTGCTCAATCGCATCTCTGGTGAACAGCATTGCTTTGCCGGACCTTCGGCCCTGATCGGCGCCAGCAACTTCTTCGAATTGGCAGTCGCCGCCGCTATCTGCCTTTTCGGCTTTACCTCAGGGGCAGCGCTTGCCACGGTTGTCGGCGTTCTGATCGAGGTACCCGTCATGTTGTCGGTGGTCTGGATCGTCAACCGCAGCAAGGGCTGGTACGAACGAGGCCGAGCTGTGGCTCATAAATTGAAAACCGAAAGTGTATCCTGATGACCATCACGATCTATCACAATCCTGCCTGTGGCACGTCGCGCAATGTTCTGGAAATGATCCGCCAAAGTGGCGAAGAGCCCGAAGTAATCAACTATCTCAAGACTCCGCCAAGCCGACAAGGGTTGAAGGAGTTGATCAACGCCATGGGTGGCAATGTTCGCGATATTTTGCGCGAAAAGGGAACGCCCTATGCCGAGTTGAATTTGGCCGATCCGAAATGAAGCGATGACCAGTTACTGGATTTCATCGGTGAACATCCAATCCTTATGAACCGGCCGATTGTCGTGACACCCAAGGGCACAAGGCTCTGCCGCCTGTGCGAAGGGGTGCTGGAACTGCTCGACGCTCCCGTGAACCAGTTCACCAAGGAGGATGGCGAGGTTGTCTTGCCGAAAGGGAAGACGCGTGCATGACAATCCGAATGTAGATGGCGGCAGCTTCCAGCCGATTGATCCGGCAAAACTATCGAAGTCCTTCTCGACGCATGCGCGCCCCGCATCCTTCTCCTCTATGGTTCCTTGCGCGAGCGGTCCTATAATAGGTTTCTGGCGCAGGAAGCTGAGCGTCTCTTGCAGGCGTTGGGCGCCGAAACCCGTATTTTCGACCCTTCCGGCCTGCCGCTTCCTGATGCAGCACCCGGTCGATCATCCCAGGGTGCAGGAACTTCGCGAGCTGTCTTTGTGGTCGGAGGGGCAAGTCTGGGTCAGTCCTGAACGGCATGGTGC
>NZ_JBBNAN010000351.1:0-6978 GCF_037994405.1 Phyllobacterium sp. | reverse complement strand
AGCGAGCCAAAGCTTGCAATTAACGCCTTGGCGAGAGGCTTTGTGTCGCCCTGGCGATTGAACGATAGAGGAGCATCTCGAGCATTTCATAGTCGGCAAAGCCTTCATGACCGACTTTCTGAAATCGCTCCTTCATGCGTTCGCGGTGACCATGATAGTGCGGTGGTTCCCCCGGCTGATCAGACTTCTGCTCCGCGTTGCGCGATGCACTATCGGCCCCAACGGCTGGTTGTTTGGGGGAGAGTTTTGCGGAGGGCTCGTTGAGGAAGAAAGTCTGTTCCGGCTTTTCTTCGCTCATTGAGCTTCCGTCCTATTCGAGTTTCAGGCCCGGCGCGAACAGGCCAGCCGGCGACAGGGTGAAGACTTCACAGCCATCCTTGGTGACGCCAACTGTGTGCTCATATTGCGCGGTCAACGAACGATCACGGGTAACGGCTGTCCAGCCGTCTGCTAGCACCTTCACATGGGGGCGACCGAGATTGATCATCGGCTCGATCGTAAAGATCATGCCTTCGCGTAACTCGACGCCTTCGTTCGGCGTGCCGTAGTGCAGAATGTTCGGCGCGTCGTGGAAAAGCTGTCCAACGCCATGGCCGCAGAAATCGCGCACGACCGAGCAGCGTTCCGATTCCGCATAGGACTGGATTGCCGCGCCAATGGCACCGGTACGAGCGCCCGGACGCACGGCCGCGATGCCGCGCATGAGGCTTTCATGTGTGACTTCCATCAGCCGCTCGGCCGCGCGCTTGATTTCGCCGACCGGATACATGCGGCTTGAATCGCCATGCCAGCCGTCGAGGATATAGGTCACGTCGACATTGACAATATCGCCTTCGCGCAGCGGCTTGTCATCGGGAATACCGTGGCAAACCACGTGGTTGATCGAGGTGCAGCTGGACTTGGTGTAGCCACGATAATTCAGTGTTGCGGGCAGGGCACCGTGATCCGCACCGAACTCATAGACAAAACGGTCGATCGTGTTGGTCGTCACGCCTGGACCGACAATCGATACAAGCTCATCGAGGCAACGCGCGGTCAGCTGGCAGGCCTTGCGCATGGCCTCAAACCCTTCCGGGCCGTGAAGCCTGATCTGCCCGGTGTTTTTAAGAGGCGCACTCTGCGCGTCGAGATAGGTAACCATTGTGCTGTCCGCTTGGCGTCAATCGATAATCGGCATCATGCTGATCGCAGCGATGCCTGTTGGCGTGATGTGGCATTTTACTGCGTAAGCTTCAACCCCGCGCCGCGTTGCCCGTTCAAAAGCAGCAGCATAGACCGGATCGAGATCGCCGCATATTCTTAACCGGTCGCAGTCTGCGCGCTGGATGACGTAGAGCATGACACCACGATGGCCACTTTCAACCATGTTGCCAAGCTCGTCCAGATGTTTTGCGCCGCGTGCGGTTGGAGAATCGGGAAATTCAGCAAGTCCGGCCTTGCGCGAGAAATGCACGTTCTTGACCTCGACATAGGCACTCGGCCGATCCGGACTACGCAGCAGAATATCAATACGGGAATTGATGCCGTATTTCTGCTCACGCTTCAGTTCAGAATAACCGCTCAGCGAGGGCAGGAGCCCAGCGACGATCGCTTCCTCCGCTATGCGATTGGGCAGGCCCGTATTAATGCCGACGATCGTGCCTTCCACCTCGACCATCTGCAATGTGTGCGGGTATTTGCGTTTGGTATCCGCGGAAAGCGATAACCACACCCTGATGCCTGGATCAGTCAGGCCCAGCATCGAGCCGGTATTGGGAACCGAGCTGGTGATTGGATTGCCATCATCAAGAATGATATCGGCCAGAAAGCGCTTGTAACGCTGGACCAGCCTGCCTGTGACAAGGGGAGATGCGAAGATCATGCAAACGATTTAGCCGAGCTGCGGTGAGAGAACAATCAATGACGTCACAGCCGATCAAAAGACTCGCTGCCCCATAAAAAAACCTGCCTCTAAAAGGCAGGTTAGTTTGCTCTGGGGTGGGAGAATCGGGCCCGGGTGGAGGTTGAACCGAACCCTGCTACCGCAAACATGAGTCGTGGCAGTGATTTATGATAGGTCAGCTCATGATTTCGGTCTCATAACTTTGTCTAACAGACGGTGACAAAGCTTGAAAAGACTGGACTGTTCTAATCTCCAACTCTGTCACATTCTATATGGCGGGACGAAACTCATCAGGAGGAGACATGATGAACCTCAAGTTTTTCCTACCGTTGTTTGCAGTTGCTGCCCTCACTTTGGCGGCCTGTGATAACAAGCCGGCCGAAGGTACGGCGACACCACCTGCAACGACCTCTGAGCCAGCAAAACCCGCCCCCGCACCAGCCACACCGGCTCCGGAGCCAGCAAAACCGGCGCCAGCCAACTAGGCTCGGCAACAGAATACACAAACGGCCGGCTCATTCAGGGCTGGCCGTTTTTCTTTGCAAACGTGCACATGCCGAGTGAACTAGCTTCAATAAGCTTCTGATTTTCCGGGAAGATAACCTGGTACGCCCAAGGGGAATCGAACCCCTGTTTGCGCCGTGAAAGGGCGCCGTCCTAACCGCTAGACGATGGGCGCCGCTCGGTTAAGCGGCTTATAGTGAAACAGTTTTTGCGCCGCAACCCCATAAAGCATTCTTTTTTCGAAAAAATGAAATTTGTTCAACGCGCGGTTCAGATGGACACAGATTCTGTTTGCCGGGACCGCGATTTCGCGGACCGGTTCAGGCTCATCCGCGGGAGCAGCGCCAGTTCCAGTCGCGCTGGGGACCGATATCGACATGCACTGATTCGGTGTGACAATAAGTGCCAACACCACCACGGCCTGGCATCGAGCGGGCAAAATTAGCCAATTCCCACTTGGAGATCCCGGGAACTTGAATGTCCGCCGCAGCACAAGACATATGCAAAGAGGCCTTCGCGCCATTGACCAACCGATTGTATGGCGGGCTGCGGTAGCCGGAGGTGACAATCACCGATTTTCCATACCGGCGTTCGATGGTCTTGAGGATGCCGACGAGCTGCGGCTTGAGACAGGCAACCTGAACGCTTTCGCGCTGCACCTTGAGGCCGTTCGGTGCAAGACGCGCAAGGCCGGCTGCCGAAGCCAGAATCACTGGAGCTGCCGCAGCTTCGACGTCGTCATCGGCGTAAAGGCTGTCACGCGACATGATCTGGATGCCGGCATTGGGCCGCACACCCGGCAGGGACGACAAATGTTCTGTCTTGCCTGCAAACGATTCGGCAGAAGGCAGTGCCGAGGCGGTCTGGACCGGGGTCTCGACGGCTCGAAGCTGGGGCTGCGATTTCGGCTGGATGATCGCGACCTGGCGATTCGCGGCGGGCTTTGCCTGGTTGTTGGCGAAAAGCCGCACGAGAAGACCGCTGTCCTTGTTGGGCGGCGGCGTGGTGGCCGATTTGTTCTCCGGTGCCGCGGCGTGTTCAGGACTGGCGGCTGCCGTTTTGGCGGCGTCCTTGCCGGTCTCTTCGTCGGCAGGCTTCTTGGCCTGTTGTGCTTCCGTCGTTTGCGGGGCTGGTTCTGCTCTCGGGGAGCTTCCGAACAATGATGTTCTTGCCGGTGGCGCGGCTGCGGTGGCTGCACTCGCGACCTGCTGGCCTTCTTCGGTCTTGGCCGGAGTGCTGGAACCAAACAGGGACGTCTTGACCGGAGGTTTCACCTCGGCGGGCGCCGTTGCGTTGGATGTCTGTGGTGTTTCGGCCGCGGGCGATGTCGTCGCGGCGGCAGTTGTCTGGGCCGCCTTGGTGTCAGTCGGTTTGGTCGCTTGCTTGACAGCCAGCAAGGCATTCGTCTCGGAACCGCCCGCCAGCGCCAATGCTTCGGGCGCAACGGTTGCGTTACCGCCCGAGGGCAGGGACGAGCCGGCAGTCTGTTTCGCATCGCCGGTTGGGGTGGTTTCAGGAGTGACTACCAAAGCGGAAGTAACGCTGGGGCTGGATCCGGTGGAAGTGCAAGAGGTTGCAGTCATGGCCGAAAGCACAATGACACATGCAACCGTACTCGCCCGGAGGGCCGAAACTGAAGCTGGCAGCATGTTCAACGATTCCCCCGTCTCGTCTTTTCCGGCCCTTGTAGATGTTCAGTCCGGTCCGCTTTTGAAAGAGCAGAAAGCTCGCGAAGTTCTATTGAAGTGCAAATAACACCGGCAGAGAGTCGCCAGAGTTAATGAACTTTTGTCGCCTGCACAAGGCTTCAAGTATAGGTAGAATGAGGCGAAAACGTGATTGGCCACTTTCTTGCCATTGTCGTTAAGTGTTCTTAACGACATTCGACTGCCTCAAATCAACTGGTTTTATACACGCACGCGCACATAGGTCCCGGGTGCGTCCCCAAGAATCTCCATATGATTCTCACCTGGCCGGCGCGGAGGAACGCGCCTCCTGTCCTGCGATTCGATCCATTTTTCCCAATGGTTCCACCAGGAACCGGGGTGTTCGGCCGCCTTGGTCAGCCATTCATCGAACGGCCCGACCGGCGCGCCGCCAGTCCAGTACTGGTATTTGTTCTTGGCGGGAGGATTAACGACCCCGGCGATATGACCGGATCCGGCAAGGACATAGGTCACATTGCCGCCGAAATATTGGCAGCCGGTAAAGACAGACAGCGCCGGGGCAATGTGATCTTCCTTCGCGGCAAGATTATAGATCGGAATCTTGATGTCACCGAGAGACAGGTTCTCGCCTGCAAGTTTCATCGTCCCGCGCACCAGATTGTTGTCGAGGTAGCAATTGCGCAGGTAGTAGGAATGATTCGCGGCACTCATGCGTGTTGCGTCGGCATTCCAGTAGAGCAGGTCGAAAGGCACCGGCTCACGGCCGCGCATGTAATTGTTGACGACGTAGGGCCAGATGAGGTCGCCTGAGCGCAGCATGTTGAAGGCGGTCGCCATACGTGTGCCGTCGAGATAGCCTTCCGCAGACATGGCGTTTTCCAGCGCCCTGATCTGATCTTCGTCGACAAAGACCTTCAAATCGCCGGCATGGGTGAAATCCACCTGGGTGGTGAACAAAGTGGCGCTTTTGATCCGGTCCTCGCCTTCCTTGGCGAATAGCGCCAGCGCCGCGCTCAAGAGCGTACCGCCCACGCAATAGCCGATCGCATTCACGGCCTTTTCACCCGTGGCTTTTTCAATTGTATCAAGTCCGAAGCGCAGGCCTTCGTTGATATAGGCCGTCCAGTCTTTCGTCGCGTGACGCTGGTCGGGATTAACCCATGAGATCACGAAGACCGTATGACCGCGGTCGACAGCCCATCTGATAAAGGATTTTTCCTGATTGAGATCGAGAATATAGAATTTGTTGATCCATGGCGGGCAAATCAGGAGAGGGCGCTTCAGTACGTCCTTTGTCGTCGGCTCATACTGGATGATTTCCGCCACATCGCTGCGTGCGATCACCTTGCCCGGCGTCGTTGCCACATTCTCGCCAAGGGCAAACTTGGTAAGGTCCGACTGACGCAATCGCAGGTCGCCTCCGCCGGCAGCAATGTCTTCGGCAAGCATCTTCATGCCGCGGACCAGATTCTCGCCATTGCTGGCGACGGTTTCCTTGTAGAGCTCCGGGTTGGTCAGCAAGAAATTGCTCGGCGATACGGCCGTTGTGATCTGCTTGACATAGAATGCCGCCTTGTGCCGCGTATGGTCGTCCAGGCCCTCGGTGCTTTCGACAAGTTCGCCTGCCCATCGCGCCGTCACCAGATAGGCCTGCTTGAGAAAATCGAAGAAGGCGTTCTTGCCCCAATCCTCATCGGTGAAGCGTTTGTCGCCCTTTTCAGGCGTCACGACATCTTCGACATCTTCACCACCCATGCGGCGGATCGAGTTGGACCAGATGGTCATATAGCTGGCAAACAGCTTCGTCTGCGCTTCAAGTGCGCGAGCCGGTTCGGAAAGCCAGTATTCGGTTACTTTGGAGAGTGTTTTCACCACGTCGGTGACGGGATCGGCGAGCGTATCGCGCTTCAGGCCCTTTTCTCGTGGCTCAACCCAGGCGGAAGCGGCCTTGCCGGCCTGCTCGATCATATGGGCGACATTGCGCGCAAAGGCTTCCGGATCCTTGACGACATAATTATCAAGGTTTGGGGTCTTGCCGCTCTTGCCGCCTTGATTATCCATATAGTCGTTTCCTCTCCGCGATGCGCAATATTGACATCATATCATAAATTGGTGCTATCCCTCTAACGTGCAATTCTTATCACCATGATGAATATCGTTTTTTTGCAGTCAGGACACACGATGAACATTCCGGTCAAAAACATCATGCGCTTGTCGGTTGGCGCCGTTCTGATTGCGGGCCTGGCGGCCTGCGCCAATACGCCTCCCACACCGATGTCGAACTCGCCGTTGACCGGTCCGGTCAACACCGGGACATATCCGCATTTCACGCCCGATCCGAAGGGCGAAACCACGCAGTTCACGCCGGAAGAAAAACAGGCGCTGCTTGATCGGACCAATGCGGCGAAGAAGGGCCAGGCCGGTCCCTCGGCGGATCCTGCGGTCTCAGCGCGCCGGCAAGCGGAGATGCTGCTGCTCAAGAAGCAGCAGGAAGAAGACCTCAAGGCCATTGAGGGTAAACTGTAAGCTGACAATCGCCCGCGCAGCGCCTTGAGGGTTCAAAAATTCGCGCTGCTTAATCTCCCCCCTTGAGGGGGGCGAAGGCGGGCGAGACCCGTGGCTCGCCCCGGTAGGATCTTCTTGGGTTTAGCGCAGCCAAATCCTTAGAAAAATCCAAGAAAGGAGATTTGCCCCTGGAACATATCCCCTCACTTGCGATTTCTAGTGCCGAGCAAGAGCTAAGATGCTGAAATCGCTTTGTCTCCCTCAAAGGGGAGAGATCATCGGCATCGGCTGTGTCCACAAAATCCCGCCAACTGATCCAACACCTCCAAACCTCGTTTATCCTAACCGCGTCCTTGTCCTATGGGAACTGCTTCCGGAGCCATTCGAACTGGGGAGAGGATCGGCGCTTCGATGACCGCC
>NZ_JBBNAN010000350.1:0-4736 GCF_037994405.1 Phyllobacterium sp. | reverse complement strand
GAGGTAGACCGCCTGACGGACGAAAGTGGGCGCTGTCGATCCGATCGGTCCTGTCAGTAGCCGCCACTGGCCATTACGGTCCGCCTCTTCGAGTTCGACGAACTGGACGTCCTGTTTCATTTCGGCCATCTCGGGCCTGACGAATATCTGGAGCATCTCGATCTGATCGCCGCCGACCACTTCTTCCTCGTGAGAGAAGCCGTGGCCAGCGTTCATGACCATCAGACGGTCTGAGGAGATGACCTCGCTTCGTCCGGCGGAGTCGGTGTGCTTCATACGGCCTGCGCGTATGTAGCTGATGATCTCGTCGTTGCGGTGCTCGTGCATCTTCACGACGAGGCCAGGCTGGAGTTTCGCATGATCGATCGTTCCAAGCCCGCCAAACCCTGCGTCATCCTGCTGTCCCAACATGATGCCGGGACGGATTCGGCGGAGCTGGAACGGTCCGTGCGCCCGCTGCTGATGGGTTTCGGGTGGTACGATACCGATCCACTTGATCGGAGTTGTTTTTGTGGTCATGTCTTTGCTTCTTTCGTCGCGCAGGGCGCGATAACGGTCACGACTTGATGGGCGGAAGGACTTCGGTGAACAGCAACTGGATGAGCTTCTGCCCGTCCTCCGTGCCCCAGTTCTGGGCGAGTTCGGCGATGACGGTGTTCGTCGCCGTCAGGATGACGCCTGCATCCTGCATGCGGCGGCGGGACATATCTTCGGAGAGATCGAAGGGCGAACCCGAAGCGTCCATGACGGCCTGCACGTTGTAACCTTCACCAACGGCGTCGATCGCGGGGAAGACCAAGCAGACGTCGGTCGTGACGCCAGCCATGATCAGGTTCTTACGCCCTGTCGCTTCAACCGCGGCCCTGAAGTTGGCGTCGGTCCAGGCGTTGACGATGCCTTCGCGCTTGACCCGCTTCTCGAAGGCCTCGGGAAGGATTTCCTGCAGTTCCGGCAACAGTGGACCCTGAACCCGGTCTTCCTGGCTGGACGTTAGCACGGTCGGGATGCCCAGGATGCTGGCGGCCTTGGCCAGCGCCAGCGACATGCGCTTGGCCTGATCGACGTCGATGTTCTTGATCAGTTGCATCGTGCCGACTTGATGGTCGATCAGAAGCAGCGCGGAATTTTCAGGTGTGAACAGTTTGGACATGATGTGATCTCCTTGTTTGAAGAGCGTCATCGCTCGCCAGTGAAAGTAGGGGTGGAACGATAGACTGGGGAGACTTGAAAAGTGCGCACGTCATGTTCCATTTATGAAACATGAAGACATTTGGAGATTTCGACGGCCTCGCGCTGTTCATTCGCATCGCCCAGGCCGGGGGTTTGGCTGCGGCCGAACGCGCCACTGGCATTCCCAAGGCCACGCTTTCGCGCAGGCTTTCGGCGCTGGAGGAGGCCTTGAACGTGCGCCTCGTCCGGCGGACCAAGAAGGGCGTCATGCTGACCGAACACGGGCAGCAGCTCTACGACCGAAGCCATGAGGCGTTCATGCTAGCCGAGGAAGCGGTCGCCGGGGTCCAGGACGAGAAAGTCGCGCTGTCGGGGACCGTCCGGCTCTCCTTGCCGCCCGACATGGCGACGCAGGTCCTCGCCCCCGCACTGATCAGTTTCAAGTCTCGCTATCCGGACGTGATGATCGAGATGACGCTTGCCGACCGTAGGGTGTCTTTGATCGAGGAAGGTTATGACCTGGTTGTCCGTATGGGTTCGGTCGCCGACTCGGGTTTGGCGTTCAAGAAGATCGCGAGCCTCCCCCGAACGCTCGTCGCCAGTCCTAAATATGTGGCAGAAAATCACGATATTAAGGAGCCGCAAGACCTGCACGATGTTCCTGCGCTTGCGATCAGGCGCGATTTGGTTGAGTGGAATTTGCGAAACCGTGACGGCGTAACGACGACCGTCACCCCTAAAATTGGGTTTGCGGCGAACCGGCAGACCATCCTAATCGATGCCGCGGTGGCAGGACTCGGCATCGTCAACCTGCCGAACTTCATGATCGAGACAGAACTGAAATCCGGAACTCTCGTCCGCGTCTTGCCGGACTGGGAGCCGTCACCTGTCGAGATGACTGCCCTCTGGCAGAAAGACCGTATCACGGGGCGACTGATCAAAGCGATTGTGGCCGAGTTCACCGAAGCGTTCAAAATAGGGCAAGCGTCGCCTTAGATAGATTCGAAGTCGATAAATTCTTCGCTTCTTCCCCACTTCGATATGTCCACGTCTGCAACGGTCGCAATGACGGCTTGTGGGCCCAAAGCGGCCGCCTCCTGTCGAGGGCTTTTTGTTGACTGCGTTACTCGGAGACATCGGTCCTCTGCAGCATCGGGAAATGCACAAGAACTTTCTGCTACGCGCATGCCGCCAAAAATGTTAATGGAGGCAAGGGGCGGTTTCGTCGAGGGGACATGCGCCGCCTCAGTAGAGGGAATGCGTCGTGCCAATCGCCACCGTGTCCAGCCGGATGCTCGCCGTCACCGAGGAAATGCGCACAGTCATGGATTTTGCGCGAAACGTCCTGGAGGGCGACGGCCTGGGGCCCGATGCCTGCGATTTCATGTTCGGCAATCCGCAGGAAACGCCGTTGCGTGGATTTGTCGATGCATTGATCCGCCACGTCGAGCCACAGGATGTTCACTGGTTCGGTTATAAAAAGTACGAAGCGCTGGCGCGCGAAACGGTGGCCCGTTCGCTTAGCCAGGCGCGAAGCCGGGACTACAAGCCAGACGACATTGCGATCACCGCGGGAGGGTTCGGCGCGATAGCGGCTGCGCTGCTCGCCGTGCTCGAGGTGGGAGAGGAGGTCATCTATCCGCGTCCCGGCTGGTTCGCCTATGGAGCCCAGATTCGCGGCGCGGCAGGGACACCCGTCGCCGTCGACCTAGCACCGGGAACCTATGACCTCGATCTCGAAAGGATCGAGGCAGCGATCACCCCGCGCACCCGCGTGGTGGTGGTCAACACGCCGCACAACCCGACCGGCCGCATCTTTCCCCGCGCTCAACTCGACGCGCTCGCCGACAAGCTCGCGGCCGCGTCCGAAAGATTTGGCAAGGTGATTTATCTCCTTGCCGACGAGCCCTATGCGCGACTGGTGTTTGACGGCCATGCTCATATCAGTCCGGCCGAGAGCTACCCGCACACGCTGATCGCCTATTCCTTCGGCAAGACCTTACTCGCGCCCGGCGAGCGCCTGGGCTGGCTCGCACTCGGGGCGGACATGCCCGAGGCCGATCGCATAAGGCTGCGCGAGGCTGTCGACATGGCGCAGGTTTCGCACGGTTGGGCTTTCGCCGGCCGTACGCTGCAGCGGGCACTGCCTGATCTCGAGAAGCTCAGCATAGATGTCGCAGTCCTCGCGCGGCGCCGCGATCGCATGGTCGAAGGTTTGAGGGCAGCGGGATACGACCTGCCGGTGCCTGAAGGTACCTTCTATCTCATTCCACGCTCCCCAATACCGGACGACATGGCCTTCGCGGCACGTCTCGCAACTGATGGTGTCTGGGTGCTGCCCGGCAGCGTCGCCCAATTGCCTGGACGTCTGCGGATCAGTTTGACTGCAAACGATGGCATGGTGGAACGCTCTTTGCCCGTTTTTGCGCGAGCGATCCGCGAAGTTGCAGCCTAACTCCTGGCGAGCAGGAGCTCACACAAGGGCTGCTGACGTCGGATCGGACACATTTAGTCCGCTTGTGGCGCGAAGCGGGTCCTCACCTGATCTCGGTCAAAACCCTGAAGCGAGAGGTCTGAATAATTTTACTTCAATGACAGCTCAATCTGGTGTCGGATTGGCAAAGCCTCGTTCGTCCTTAGGGCCGTATATTCCGTCAATTCGAAGAGCGAAAGGACCATCCAATGACAAAGAACACGATCTGCCTGTGGTACGACAAAGACGCCGAGGCTGCCGCCCGCTTCTACGCAGAGACTTTTCCCGACAGCGCATTGGGTGCCGTCATTCGTGCACCTGGTAATTATCCAGAGGGTAAGCAGGGAGACGTATTGGTTGTTGAATTCACCGTTGCGGGTATTCCTTGTATCGGCCTGAACGGCGGTTCCGCGTTCAAACACAACGAAGCCTTCTCATTTCAAATCGCAACTGACGATCAGGAAGAAACCGACCGCTACTGGAACGCCATTGTCGGCAATGGTGGCCGGGAAAGTGACTGTGGCTGGTGCAAAGACAAGTGGGGTGTGTCCTGGCAGATCACACCGCGCGTTCTGACCGAAGCGCTCGCGGCAGGCGGTGATCAAGCAAAGCGTGCTTTCGATGCGATGATGACCATGAGGAAGATCGACGTTGGGGTGATCGAAGCGGCTCGGCGCGGCTGAGGCACCATCGCGTCGGGCGGGATTTTTTGCCAGAGCGTCCGCTTCTGGCCGCCCTTGACCCATTAGAGAACAGTATCGGCGGCGCAAAGCGGACATTCCAAGCGACGGTTTTGATCGGTAACGGACATTCAGAAACATCTCGCTGAATTGGCATCGGCGATTGTTGTAACCGTAACGTACTTGTGCTCACAGCGGCGGGTGCTCGAAGCTTGCTATGCGAGTGGGCTTGGTAAGGCGTCAAACCGCCAGCGCGGCGCTGTGGGCCGGACGATTCTTGGAGGAGTATCGTGGATAACCAGATCAAACACGCACCTGATTTCGGTCTTGCAGGAAAAGTGACGTTGGTGACAGGTGCGTCACGCGGGATAGGCCGAGCATGCGCTCTTGCATGCGCTGCAGCAGGCTCCGAC
>NZ_JBBNAN010000349.1:0-3238 GCF_037994405.1 Phyllobacterium sp. | reverse complement strand
CTGTTCCTGATTTTCTCGGTCGCCTGTGCCTTTGCTGCCAATTTGCAGCAGATGATCGTGCTCCGCGCCGTCCAGGGATTCAGTGGCGGCGTACTAATCCC
Source organism: Phyllobacterium sp. (assembly GCF_037994405.1). Lineage (GTDB taxonomy): Bacteria > Pseudomonadota > Alphaproteobacteria > Rhizobiales > Rhizobiaceae > Phyllobacterium. The sequence goes on along the minus strand of NZ_JBBNAN010000349.1, from coordinate 3,137 downwards.
GATGGCCTTCACCATCATCATCACCCTGCTGCCAAAGGCCAAGCAGCCCATCGGGCTTGCGCTCTTTGCCCTGTCGGCAACATTTGCTCCGGCCATCGGTCCGACGATCGGTGGTTACCTCACGGAGAACTGGGGCTGGGAATACATCTTCTATGTCAATCTGGTCCCGGGGGCGATCATGGTCGCAATGCTGTGGGTCTCGCTGGATCGCTCGCCCATGAACCTTTCGCTGCTGGCAAAGGGTGACTGGCCAGGCATCATCACCATGGCGATCGGACTTGCGTCACTGCAGACCGTGCTGGAAGAGGGTAACAAGGACGACTGGTTCGGCTCAACCTTCATCGTCCGCCTGTCGATCATTGCCGCAATCTCGCTGTCGCTCTTCCTGGTGATCGAACTGCGCACCGCTCACCCGCTGTTGAACCTGCGACTGCTGCTGCGCCGCAATTTCGGTTTCGGCATCGTCGCCAACTTCCTCCTGGGCATTGCCCTCTATGGTTCCGTATTCGTCTTGCCGATCTACTTGACGCGAATCCAGGGCTACAATGCCGAACAGATTGGTATGGTGCTTGCCTGGACCGGCCTGCCGCAGCTGGTTCTGATCCCGCTGGTTCCGCGCCTTATGAAGCGCTTCGACGTGCGTATCCTGATCGTCATTGGCTTTGCCCTGTTCGCCGCCAGCAACTTCATGAACATTCACATGACCGGTGATTATGCAAGTGATCAGCTGTTCTGGCCCAATATCGTCCGCGCCATCGGCCAGGCACTGGTGTTCACTCCCCTGTCGGCGATCGCGACCGCTGGCATCGAACAGGAGAATGCGGGTTCTGCTTCATCCCTGTTCAACATGATGCGCAACCTTGGCGGCGCTGTTGGTATCGCGGCCCTGCAGACATTCCTGACCAAGCGCGAACAGTACCATTCGAATGTGCTCACCAATTCGGTGTCGCTATTCGAGGAAGCAACACGTGATCGCATCAACAGCCTGACCGCATATTTCATGAACCATGGCATAGCCGATCACGCAACCGCCAGCCATAAGGCGCTGGTGGCCATCGCTTTTCGGTTGCGCCAACAAGCAAACATCATGGCCTTCAGCGATACGTTCTTCCTGCTCGGCGTTGCCCTGGTGATCGCGCTTCTCGCCGCACTGCTTCTCAAGAAGCCCGGTCAACTGTCCGGCGGCGGCGCGCATTGAAATGTCAACAGGAGCGACTTCCACGACATATACTACGCAAATCCCGATCTCCGCCGACATGAGGGATCAGCCCAGACGCCGCACAATCAATGGAGGATCCGTGCTCGCAATCATCGAGTGGCTTTCCGGAGATGAATGCCATTCACTGGATGAAGCCGGTCTCATTTTCGGGCTCGGACGCCAGCTCCAGGCAATAGGGCTGCCCGTCGATCGCCTCACTCTCCATCTGATGACATTGCATCCAGAGTATTTGGGCAGAAGCGTTGCCTGGGCTCCAGAGGAACCCGTCGAGATTCATGACCGGCTCCATGGCGCTGTCAGTCCCGCTTTCCTGGACAGCGCGCTCCGCCAGTCGATGAAAACACGGGAGATAATTATCGCCGGGCGCGAGGGAGCCGGCGCAAGCTGGCAATATATGGACATCTTTGCCGCACGAGAGCTCGTCCAGCTGTTTATTGTGCCGCTGTGCAATGCCGATGGTCCTGTAAGTGCTGCCGCCTTCGGAACAAAACGCCCGACAGGTTTTACCGAGTCCGAACGCCAGATCATCGAACGCATCATGCCTGCGCTGCGCAATGCCTGTGAGTTGCGTACGCTGCGTCAGGTCGAGCTCAGCCTGCTCGACACCTATGTCGGACCTTTGACGGCGCAGCGCATTCTCGGCGGACGCATCAGGCAGGGTGAAATCGAGTCCATCGATGCGGCGCTGTTGCTGTGCGACCTGCGCGGCTTCACCGAGCTTTCCAACCGACTGCCCGCCAGTGAAGTCATGCAACTTTTGAATGGCTATTTCGACACGGTGGTCCCGGCAATCACGGGTCAGGGAGGCGAAGTGCTGAAATTCATGGGCGACGCCGTGCTCGCATTCTTTCCGGGTTACAGCGCCGCATGGGCGACGGCTGCGGCCAGTCAAGCAGCGACGGAAATCCTGGAGAAAATAGAGACGACGCAAATCGCCGGAATGAAAGTGAGCGTGGGCGTGGCCCTGCATTATGGCGAAGTCAGCTACGGCAATATCGGCTCCGGCCGCCGTCTCGATTTCACGCTGATTGGCCCTGACGTCAACATGGTCAGCAGGATCCAGCACGTCTGCAGCCAGGAGGGACGTGAACTGCTGATGTCGGCACCTTTCGTAATCGCGAATGGCTCTGGGATCGAGAATTCCATTGGTACTCGGCTATTAAAAGGCTTCAAAAATCCAGTCGAACTCTTTGAAGGCAAATGAAAAATCATCAATATTCAATACGAAAGGAACGACAATGGGCATGAGTGACCAAAATGCTGCACCGAGCAAGGGCAGCAATGAACAATCCATGATGGCATGGCGGGTTCACGAATTCGGACCACCGAACGTCATGGTGTTGGAGAGGATCGACCGGCCGCAGCCGGGTCCCGGCGAAGTGCTGGTGCGGGTTTGCGCCATTGGTGTCGGTCCCTGGGATGGCTGGATCAGAGCCGGCAAGAGTGCATTACCGCAGCCCCTGCCGCTTACCCTCGGTTCCGACCTGTCCGGCATTGTGGAGTTGGTCGGCCCGGACGTTACGAAGTTTGCGCCAGGCGACGAAATCTTTGGCGTAACCAACAGCCAGTTCGTTGGTGCCTATGCCGAATACGCCATTGCCTCAGCCAAAATGATCGCAAAGAAGCCAGTCTCACTCGACGACAATGCAGCTGCGTCCGTTCCGGTCGTGGCTGTCACGGCCTGGCAAGCGCTCTTTGAGCACGGAAAACTTGCCGCGGGCCAGACCGTCATCATTCATGGTGGTGCAGGCAGTGTCGGTGCCTACGCGGTGCAACTGGCGCATCGGGCCGGTGTTCGCGTCGTTGCGACTGCCAGCGCCGCAGACCTTGCCTATGTGCGAAGTCTTGGCGCGGATGAGGCGGTGGATTACAGAAGCAAGCTCCTGTGGCAAACGAGGCCATCCGCAACCATTATTGC
>NZ_JBBNAN010000348.1:0-3346 GCF_037994405.1 Phyllobacterium sp. | reverse complement strand
ATCGACACCGAATTTGTGAAATAGCGTTAAAATCAAGCGAGACGGTATCTCCCGATCACCATGCCATAGGTGAGATACGTCGCGGGAGTCATCTGCAGCTCTGCGGCAAAGGCCCCTAGTGTCATGTCTGCGTCGCGGCGAATTTTCTTAAAACGACTACCGGTCGTATTTGTCACGAGTTCTCGCTGAAGCGGGACTTGCGAGATTATCGCGCCACGGAGCGCCTGATCGCAAGACCCAGAAGATGCCGTTGAGAATGCGCCGGTCGTCGACACGGGGAATGACCCGTGGCTTGTTCGGGAGCATCGGCCCAATGACGCGCCACTCAGAGTCGCTAAGTTCATATCGCATGCTCGGACCCATTTACAGACGAGGACCACATCAACGCGCACTCAAGGCCTCGTCCTGCGTTACGGTAGCACCAATTTGGAATTGACAGTGAGCCGGTCCGACGGAGACAATTGACTTGCGGCCGACATAGCGCGAACCCAGGAATGACGCTCATTAGAACGGACCGTAGCCAGTCGAGGAACTGCCATGCGCGATATCGCCGAGTGGCTGGAGGGCCAAGGTTTTGGGGAGTACGCGGAAGCGTTCGCCAGGAACAAAATCGATCGCGATGTGCTGCCAAGCTTAACGGGGGAGGACCTCAAGGAGATGGGCGTTGCCACGGTCGGCGATCGCCGGAGGCTTCTCGATGCGATCGCCGTCCTTTCACGGACCCACAATGCGCGGCATGAGGAAGTTGTCGCGGAACCCGTCGCACGTGCTAGGTCCCCGGAGGAAGTGTCAGCCGAACGCCGCCATCTCACGGTGATGTTCTGTGACCTTGTGGGTTCGACGCCTCTCTCGGTGGAATTCGACCCCGAGGACCTGGCCAACGCCATCCGTGTGTATCACGAAAGCTGCGCGAAAACCGTCGCGCGATGGAATGGGCACATCGCCAAGTTTATGGGCGATGGGGTCCTGGTCTATTTCGGCTGGCCGCGCGCCCATGAGGATGATGCGGAGCGCGCCGTCCAGGCGGGTCTCGAACTGACATCGGCAGTCGCAACGTTGGACACCGCAATAGGACGGCCCCTTGCAGCTCGTGTCGGCATCGCGACCGGCCTTGTAATGGTCGGTGAAACGACCGGCGCAGGTACGGCACGTGAGCAAGCTGTGGTCGGCGAAACGCCGAATCTGGCGGCGCGCCTGCAAAGCGTCGCGGAGCCTGGGACTGTGGTGGTCGCGTCGAGCACGCGGAAGCTGCTCGGCAATCTGTTCAAGACAACCGAGCTTGGCGAGCAGTCCTTGAAGGGATTTGCGGAGCCCGTGCGCGCTTGGTGCGTGACCGGCAATGATCCCAAGGAGACGCGCTTTGAGGCGCTGCACGGCGGACTTCGTACGCCGCTGATCGGGCGCGACGATGAGGTGGAACTGCTTACGAAACGATTTCAGCAGGCAGAGGCAGGAGAAGGCCAGGTCGTCCTCATTTCGGGCGAGCCCGGCATCGGCAAGTCTCGGCTTTGCGAGGCCTTGCGGGCCAGGCTGCTCGACCGGCCCCATACGCGCCTGACATACCAGTGCTCGCCCTCTCACACGGACCGAGCGTTTCACCCTCTGGCCATGCAACTTGAGCAGGCAGCCGACATTCGACCGGACCTCGATCCTGGCGAAAAGCTGAGAAGGCTTGCGGCGATACTGCCGATATCCGCTGCCGAGGAGCAATTGTCGATTCTGGCTACCTTCCTCTCAATACCGACGAATGGAGGAGAGGGTCTGTCGGGACTCGATCCGGTCCAACAGGCGGAGCGAACCTTTGAGGTGCTTACAGGCGTTGTGGAGGAATCCTGCGCAAACGGGCCCGCGGTTCTTGTCTTCGAGGACTTGCACTGGTGCGACCCGTCGACGCTCGAATTTCTGAACAGACTCGTCGACAGGGTGGAGACCCTGCCGGTCCTGCTGCTGGTCACCTCACGCCCTGGGATCCGCGTCGCGTGGTCGGATCAGCCTCACGTCACGACGCTGATGTTGAATCGCATCAGTAAGCGTGAGTGCGAGAAAATGCTAAATTCCGTGACAGATGCGGCCTTGCTGCCCGCTCACATTCTCGAAGAGATCGTGAATCGGAGCGATGGCGTCCCGCTTTTTCTTGAGGAGATGGCTCGGACCCTCATCGAGGCACAAGAAAACCAAGCAAGCGCCACGGGTGAGTTGAAGCTCGAAGTACCCGCATCTCTTCAGGACCTATTTATGGCCCGGCTCGACCGGCTCCTCACCGGAAAGCAGGTGATTCAGACCGCAGCAGCGATCGGTCGCGAGTTCACGATCGAGCTCCTGGAGCGCATGTGCGATCTGGACGGAGCTGTGCTTCAGAATGCTCTGGACGCGTTGGTGGGCGCCGGCTTGCTGGTCTCCCGCCAAACCGCCTCGGGACCGGGTTACGTCTTCAAGCACGCCCTTCTTCAGGATGCGGCCTACAGCAGCCTGCTCCGCGATAGTAGAAGAGAACTGCACAGGCGCATTGCTGGTGCGCTAGAGCAGTCGTCGAGTGATGAGCCGTCATTGCTAGCGCATCACTACGAATGTGCGAATATCTGGCAAGACGCCCTGAACTGCCGGCTTCGCGCTGGGGCGAAAGCCGAAAGCCGCTCTGCTGATTGGGAGGCGGCACAGCATTACCGGCGCGCCATCTATGCCTTGGAACACCTTCCCGACACCGCGGAGTACCGGCAAGCCTACCTCCAAACCGTCCTGGCCCAAATCGCAAGCGGCGGGGAGGGATACGCGACTGAAGGAGAGCGCGCTGAAGCGCTTCACCGGATCAACAAGGCAATTGAACTCGCTGAGGGAAATGTCCCGGCTTTGGCACGCCTGGAGTCGTTCAAGGGAATGGCTTGGCGGGAGGAGTCTTTGCTGGCGACCGCAGAGCGGCGTGCCAGTGTCGCAGACGCGGAGCTTCAGGCCCAGGTCGCGCGCCGTTACGCCTATTTCCTGGGTAATACTGGCCGGCTCGAAGAATCGCTCGGTAAGATCGAAAAGGCCGTCGAGCTCTGCAAGCACGTTGGGGACCTAGAACAGCTTGGTGATTTCGTTGCAGGCGCGGGTCGCTGCTACAATGCCCGCGCGGGCAGGCTGGAGCGGTCGCTGGAGTTCGCAGCAATGGCCCGAGGAATTGCAGCGTCAACCCACGACCTGCAGGTGCGCTCGTGGTTGGCAATGGAAGCCGAGCCTTGGTTTTATAAGGGGCTTTGGCACCGCGTAGTCCGGGTTGTCGAGCTGAACTTATCGACAGCGTGGGAAAACGGAAGATGGAGTGTCGTTTTGTGGGCTTCGGGTTGGGGGGCCATCGCCTGTTTGAAGC
>NZ_JBBNAN010000347.1:0-18061 GCF_037994405.1 Phyllobacterium sp. | reverse complement strand
AGGAAATCCGTTGGGACTATTTCTGGTTTGGTGAATTAGATATGCAATATCGAACGATTCCCAGGCTCTACAATCTCGCGCCGGGTGTTGTTGCCCTTACGGGCCTTTCCGGGCGTGGTGTTCCGACAGGAAGCATGTTGGGCGGTATCCTGTCGGACTGGGCAAGGAGCGTGCCGGAAAAGGATCTGGCGCTACAACTCGAGCCACTAAAAGCTGCACCTTTCTACATGAGTTTCGGACCGCAGTTGGCGCTGCGATACTACCGTGTTCGGGACTGGCTTGCTGCAAAACGCGATGGCGCCATGCTTCCACCGCACGCATGATGGAGGCATCAGAGTTGATGCGATTGCGGACTCGGCGCGTCCGGCCCGATGCAACCGGAATAGATAGACCACATTTCCACGATCAGTGTGTTTTCCGTCGCTATTGCTGTTCAAACTTGACCATCGTGCCGCCGCCGGTCGCCTGATCGGTGGGGAAGACTTCGATGCGTGAAACATCCACGAATGCCGGAAGCTCGATGACGTTGGCAATGATTGTCGCGATATGTGACGGCTGAATTGGCCGATAGCCGTTATAGAGCAGTGCCTGCGCCTGGTTTCCGGCCAGTGCGGTACGGTACAAATCCGTCTGGACGCGGCCGGGAACAACCTCGCTTACGCGAACCGACGTGCCCAACAAATCGCAGCGCAAATTGTCACAAAAGAGGCTCAGGCCGGCCTTCGAAGGACCGTATGCGCCCATCGACGGGTAGGGTGCCCGGCCACCGCTCGACCCGAGATAGACAAGGTGACCGCGCTTTCGCTCGACCATTCCAGGGAGAAACGCACGTGTGATATGCATCGGAGCCTTGAGATTGATATCGATCATAGCGTCGATTTCGGCGGGTTCGATTTCGTGAAACGATGCGCGCGTGGAGAGAATACCCGCGTTGTTGACGAGGATGTCGACTTCAATACCGCAGAGTTGCTCGACAATAGCCGCTGTATCGCGGACATCCGCCTTGACTGGCCGAGCACCACAAAGGGCCGTCAGCTCCTGCAGCGAATCTTCACGCCTGCCGACGGCATAGACGGTCAAGCCAAGTTCGCGCAGCTTCAGCACGGTGGCGCGGCCGATCCCGCTTGTCGCGCCGGTGACGACGGCGACGCGGTAAGGTAGGGGCTCAGACATAGATATATCCCCCGCTGATGACGACGTTCTCACCGGTCGCGTAAGTATTGCGGCTGCTTGCCATCATGACGATCCACTCGGCCATCTCGACCGGCTCGGCGGCGCGGCCTAACGCGCTCGCCTTCGCCAATTCGGGAAGGAAGCCAAGCTCTTTAGCGCGATCGGTTGCAAAGCCAGCCGGGGCAACGGAATTGACCAGGATCTGGTCTTTTGCACATTCCTGAGCAAACGACTTCGTCAGGCTGACGACAGCTGCCTTCGTGGCGGCATAGTGGGCATTTTGCGGATGCGCCTTGAATGCGTCGACCGAGGTGACGTTGACGATGCGGCCCGTTACTTCCGCAAGATTGACGTACTTGCGCATATGCAAGACCGCCGCAACCATCATGTGATAGGTACCCTTGATATTCACGGCGTTCTCTAAATCCCAGTCCGCGTCCGTTATCTCGAGAATAGGCTTGCGCGGATAGATGGCCGCGCTGTTGACAAGCGAGTGGACGCGACCGAGTTGCTGGACGATGGATTCGAAGCCGCGATGCGCGCTTTCACCGACCGAAATGTCGACCGTTACGATAGCCACCTCGACACCCTGAGCCTTGAGGGTTCGCCGGTCCCATGACTGGCGCGAACGCCACGTTTGGAGAACAGGTCTTTACCGGTGTTTCAGCGTACATCAAAGATGTGAACGCTGCGGGCGGTGTGAATGGCAAGCAGATTGAATTGGTCAAAGGTGATGACGCATGCGAGCCGAAGCAGGCCGTGGCGGTCGCAAATCGCTTCGTCGATCAAGATAAGGTGCAGGCGGTTGTCGGTCATTTTTGCTCTTCCAGCACCATTCCGGCATCAGAAATCTATAACGAGGCGGGCATTCTCACGGTTACGCCATCTTCCACCAATCCTATTGTCACCGACCGTGGTTTCGACACGATGTTCCGTACATGCGGTCGCGACGACCAACAGGCGGTCGTGGCGGGTGGATTCATACTCGACACCTTGAAGCTCAAGAAAATCGCCTTGGTTCATGATAAGGATACCTACGGCCAAGGTCTGGTCGACGCATTGAAGAAAACGCTTGCCGAGCGGGGCGTTGAACCAGTGCTTTACGAGGGTCTCACCCGCGGCGAGCGCGATTTCAATTCGCTCGTCACCAAGATAAAAAGCTCGGGCGCTGAGGCCGTCTATTTTGGCGGGCTTGTCCCCGAGGCTGGCCCGCTCATTCGACAGATCCATGAGCAGGGCCTTGCTGTGAAGTTTATCAGCGGCGACGCCCTTGCGCAGGCTGAAATTGTGACTGCCGCCGGTGGCCCAAAGAATCTCACGGGGTGTTTATTACTCCTCCGCGGCAGATCCATTGAAGGATCCGGCGACTGCCGACGCTCAGGCTGCTTTGAAGAAGGCCAATATTGCACCGGATAACTATACCCTCTTCGGCTATGCGAGTGCGCAGACCATTGTTGCCGCCCTCGAGGCCACGAAGGACGCAGACGTTAAATCTCAGGTCGACTGGTTGAGAAAGAATTCCGTCAAGACAGCGGTCGGCAATCTCGGCTGGGACGAAAAGGGCGACGTTAAGGGCTTTAAGTTCGTCTTCTACAGTTTCGACGACAAGGGTACCCCCTTCCTTTCGAACTGATTTCTGGATGATCGCGCCGGCCGAACTCACTTTCGGCCGGCCTATTTTATTCCAAAGATCACAAAGGGGTTCGCCATGGACTTTTATATTCTTGCTCAGCAGTTGGTAAACGGCATCACTTTGGGCGCAATTTACGGCCTCATCGCCGTCGGATACACCATGGTTTACGGTGTGATCCGAATGATCAATTTCGCGCACGGCGACGTGTACATGGTTTCAGCATACATCGCCGCGATCACTCTCGCAGTACTACATTTTTTCGGAGTCCAGTCGGTTCCTTTTGCTCTGATCACTGTCCTGGTCATCACTTGCGTCATTACGGGGTTCTACGGCTGGTCAATTGAACGTGTGGCTTACCGCCCGCTGCGCGGTTCAACCAAACTCGCGCCCCTCATCTCTGCGATCGGAATATCCCTGATGCTGCAGAGCTATGTGCAGATTGCCCAAGGTGCTCGCGATCAGGGTGTCCCAGTCCTTATCAGTGGCGCATTTCGCTTAGGATCTGATCGGGATTTTGTACAAATCACATACATGCAGGTCGTGATCCTGGCAGCTTCCTTCATTGCAATGGCAATTTTGACCTACGTGATTAATCACACCCAGATCGGCCGGCAATGCAGGGCGACACAGCAGAACCGGGGCATCTCCGCAATCCTCGGGGTTAATACCGACAGGATCATATCGACAGTGTTCGTCATCGGCGCCGGCACGGCCGCCGTCGGTGGCACGCTCGTTACGATCAACTATGGTTCATTCAACTTCTTCATCGGCTTCGTGATGGGTATCAAAGCCTTCACCGCAGCCGTGCTCGGAGGCATCGGGTCATTGCCGGGCGCAATTCTGGGCGGACTTCTTCTTGGCCTAACCGAAGCACTTTTCGCTGGATACGTCAGCACCGACTACAAGGACGTTTTCGCATTCGCTCTGCTTATCATCATCTTGTTCTTCCGGCCGTATGGCCTGATGGGCCAGCCGGAAATTCAAAAGGTCTGATGCCAATGGATAACGCTGTAAAGCCTGTTCTTATTGTGAAGTTGGCGAAGGAAGCACTCTTCACGTTCGTTATCGCGCTTATCGTTCTGGGCCCAATCTCTGGACTGGTTCTCGAAGGGTTTTCTTTCCGCACCGAGCTCGCTCGCGCGCTCTCGCTCGCGGCGGTTGTTGCCGCCGGTCGTGTTCTCATTTCATTTCTTCTAGGCACTCGCATCTGTTCACGGGCGCTTCAGCGCTTTAACCGGAATAGCGGAGGCGGGGTCACGGTCCGGAAAGGTGACGAGAAGTTTCCTTATGCCGTGATCGCCCTCGTATTCATGGCTGGATTGTCGTTTCCTTTTTTCGCGGACAAATACATCCTCGGCGTTGCGATCCTGGCTCTTATTTATGTTCTGCTTGGACTTGGCCTTAATATCGTGGTGGGCCTGGCTGGTCTGCTCGATCTCGGTTTCGTCGCCTTTTACGCGGTTGGCGCCTATTTGTTGGCGCTCGGGTCGCAGTACATCGGACTGGGTTTCTGGAGTGCGCTTTTGATAGCGCCGTTCCTGGCTGGCTTCTGTGGGATGATCTTGGCATTTCCAGTGCTGCGGATGCACGGAGACTATCTTGCTATCGTCACACTGGGCTTCGGTGAGATCATTCGACTTGTGCTGACGAACTGGTTGGAATTCACCGGAGGCCCCAATGGTGCTCCAGCCCCCGCGCCAACGTTCCTCGGTCTGGAATTCACGAGAACGGCGCGTCAAGGGGGCGTTCCGTTCCATGAGTATTTCGGCATTCCGTACAGCGCAGACTACAAGTTTTGGTTCATCTATATCGTCCTCTTCCTTGTAGTGAGCGGTGTTGTCTATTCTGTGCACCGGCTGCGGGCCATGCCACTCGGTCGTCTCTGGGAAGCCCTTCGGGAAGACGAAATTGCGTGTCGCTCGCTGGGTGTGAACCATGTTTTCACGAAATTGTCGGCCTTCATGCTCGGCGCGTCCACCGGCGGTCTCGCAGGTGTTTTTTTCGCCGTTCACCAGGGCTTCGTGAATCCGACGTCGTTCACGTTCTTTGAATCGGCACTGATACTCGCGATTGTCGTGCTCGGCGGCTTAGGCTCGACGTTCGGAGTCATCCTGGCAGCGCTGGTCCTGACGATTCTGCCCGAGGTTCTTCGCGATTTTGCTGAGTATCGGGTACTTGTGTTCGGCATTCTGATGGTCGTGATGATGATATGGAAACCGCGCGGCCTTGTGCGCATCACGCGTCCTGCTTTCTTCCCGTCGTCAAAATCTGTCGTGGAAATTAGCACCAATCAGGCCTTGGAGGTGGGACGATGAGCGGGGCTGTACTGAGTGTCGAGAACGTAACGATGCGGTTCGGCGGCATTGTAGCGAACAGGAATGTGAGCTTCGAAGCGAAGGAGGGTGCCATTACAGCACTGATCGGTCCAAACGGCGCAGGAAAGACCACTCTGTTCAACTGCATTACAGGTTTTTATCGTGCAAGCGAAGGCCGCATTGGCCTGTGGTCGGACGGGGTGCCGACCGATATCGGCGATCTAATCACAAAACCCATCGTCGGCGGATCGCACCTGGTCACGCGAGCCGGTATCGCAAGGACGTTTCAAAATATCCGTCTTTTCAAAGAGATGTCGGTGATCGAAAATCTCCTCATCGCCCAGCATCTGTCGACGACGAACAACCTCTCAAGTGGGATTTTCAAATCCCGGCGCTTCAATAAGACTGAGATTGAAGCGGTTGACCGAGCTTATTACTGGCTCGCTCAAATGAACCTGCTCGAGGATGCCAACCGCCTTGCCGGCGAACTGCCCTATGGGCGCCAGCGACGCCTCGAGATCGCAAGGGCCATGTGTACATCGCCAAAGCTCATTTGCCTGGATGAACCCGCAGCCGGCCTCAACCCCTCGGAAACACGTGAACTCTCGCAGGTCATTCAAATACTGCGGTCAGAACACGATTTGTCCGTTCTGGTTATCGAGCATGACATGGGTCTGGTAATGAGCATTTCCGACCACATCGTCGTGCTCGATCACGGCGAAGTCATCTCCGACGGAACCCCCAGCGAAGTCGCAAGCGATCCAGCGGTCATCGCCGCCTACTTAGGCGTGAGCGAAGAGGAAGTAGCATGAGCACCAAAACAACGCAGCGTGAACCGCTTCTGGAATTAGTTGGTGTTGAAGCCCACTATGGTCCAATTCAAGCGCTGAGAACCGTCGACGTCCATGTTTGCGCAGGTGAAATCGTCAGTTTGATCGGCGCCAACGGCGCAGGTAAGACCACTTTGCTCTCGACGATTTTTGGGGTTCCCAGGGCCTCATCCGGCTGGATTCGGCATCGTGGCGAGGATATTTCCAGATATCCCACCAGCAAGATTGCCCAACGAGGCATCGCCCTTGTTCCGGAAGGCCGCCAGATTTATCAGGACATGACAGTGGAAGAAAACCTGATGATGGGAACCACAGCCATCGGGATGGACTATTTCAAGGAGGATCGTTCGGCGATGTTCGATCTGTTTCCCCGGCTGAAGGAGCGCCGCAATCAGACGGCCGGAACAATGTCCGGCGGTGAGCAGCAAATGCTTGCCATTGGCCGCGCGATGATGGCGCGGCCCGAACTCATCCTATTTGACGAACCGTCATTGGGTCTCGCGCCACTTGTTGTCAAACGGGTGTTTGAGGTCTTGGCGGAGATCGCCGCTATGGGCAAAACGGTCTTTCTTGTTGAACAGAATGCCAATCATGCGCTGAAGCTCTCGCAGCGGGCATACGTGATGGTCAATGGCAAGATTCAGTTGTCCGGTGACAGTGCTGCGCTGCTCGACAACGAAGACGTTCGCAAAGCCTATCTCGGCCTTCATTAACTTCGCGAATCGGCATGATACACAAGAACCTAATTGCCGGTGAGTGGGTTGGCGACGACGCTTCCACAAACATAAACGGGAACCTTGACGACGAGCAATAATCAGACGGCGGTGGTCAGGCCTCTCCCTGATTGCCAACCGGCCCTGGTGTCGCAGCGGCGGTACCGGTGTTGTTCTGACTAAAATTGGCGACAGGCCGCTCTTCGCTTGCAAAAGTTCGCGACAGAACCCGTCATTGAGCTTTTGCCGTGATGATTGGCCTCGCCATCAGGCCAGCTCATCAGGGCGAGAATCTTGAGATCGGCCATCCGGCCGGCTCAAATCCAGGTTCGGTACCTCGGCTGTCGCGGATGTGGATATTGTCACGGGCGACACAAATCCCACCACCTGAGTAGCGACTAACTGTGGCAATGGCATGCAAGCTCGAGTGGGCTTCCTATGCCGATCGTACCCAACAAAGTAAGATCCTAAGCGCCTTGAATGCTTGCCCAGGCGGGCAGCCAATCGCGATGCGCAGCAAGGAGATCGTCGACAAGCGACCATATCTGATCGAGATCGAGTTCGGCGGCCGTGTGCGGATCCATCATCGCCGCATGGTAGATGTGCTGGCGGTTTTCGGCGACGAGCGCCTGAACGGTCAGTTCCTGCACATTGATGTTGGTGCGGATCAGGGCGGTCAGTTGCGACGGCAGCGCCCCGACATAGGTTGGTTGTATACCCGACGCGTCGACAAGGCATGGTACTTCCACCGCGCAATTGCCGGGCAGGGAGGTAATACAACCATTGTTCCTCACATTGCCGTAAATCACCGACGGTGCGCCCGTCCACACGGAATGCATGATCGACGATGCATATTCGTGGCTCTCGCTCACCTCGATCGTGTCGGTATTGGCATAACTCTCCGCCTGGCTTTTCCAGTGCGCTATCTGTTCGATGCAGCGCTTGGGGTATTCATCCAGCGGAATGCCATACTTCTCGATGAGATCTTCGCGGCCCTCCTTGATGAAATAGGGTGTGTATTCGGCAAAATGTTCGGAACTTTCGGTGACAAAGTAGCCGAGCCTGGTCAGCATTTCATAGCGTACCTTGTTGGGGCAGCGCGGGTTCCAGTGACTGGGCTTCGGCAGCCGCCCTTCGCGATAGCCGCGCACAAGGTCGGGATAGAGATCTCGATAGCCGCCATCCGCCTGCCGCTGTTCGAATTGCAGATAGAATGCCATGTGGTTGATGCCAGCGGCACGATATCGGATGTCCGCGATGGGAATGTCGAGATCGCGGGCAAGCTCGCCCGCCGTCCCCTGAACCGAGTGACAGAGACCCACCTGCCGGATCTCCGGATATTTCTCTGCGATCGCCCAGGTGTTGATCGCCATGGGATTCACATATTGCAGAAGGATGGCCTTTGGGCAGACTGCGAGCATATCCTCGCAGATTTTCCACAAATGCGGCACGGTGCGCAGGCCTCGCATGATGCCACCGACGCCGAGCGTATCGGCAATGGTCTGACGCAGGCCATATTTCTTTGGCACTTCAAAATCGGTGACGGTACAAGGCTCGTAACCACCGATCTGGAACGCAACGACCACGAAATCGGCATTTTCGAGCGCCCGGCGCTGATCGGAATAGGTCTCGATGGTGGCTTTGGCGCCAAGCGTCCTTGCAAGTTTGCCCGCAACGATCTCGCTCTCGGCAAGGCGCTGCGGGTTGACGTCCATCAGCGCGATCGTTGCGCTGGACAGGGCAGGGCGCTGCAGCACATCGCCGATGACGTTTTTCATGAAGACGGTCGACCCGGCTCCGATAAAGGTGATTTTGGGATGGCTTGGCATGGCGGTCTCCAGGAGGATTATGCGGCTACCTCAAAGGCGGCTTTGACAAGCCGTTCAGTGTAGGCGGTCTTGGGGTGGAAGAGGACATCGTCGACGGTGCCTTCCTCGACGATCGTGCCGTTCTGCATCACCATAACGCGATGGCAAAGAGCACGGACGACTTTCAGATCGTGCGAGATAAACAGATAGCTCAAGCCGCAATCGTTCTGCAGCTTGCGCAGCAGATCGATGATCTGTGCCTGGACAGAAAGGTCAAGCGCAGAGGTTGGCTCGTCGAGAAGTATGAATTCCGGTTCGAGTGCAATGGCGCGCGCAATGGCGATACGCTGGCGCTGACCGCCGGAGAATTCATGCGGAAAACGCGAGAGGATATTGTGGGGCATGCCGGCACAGGCCAATGCTTCCTGCACACGGTCAAGGCGCTCCGCACGGTTCGCGCCAATTCTGTTGATGATCAGCCCTTCCTCGATAATCTGCCCGACCGACAAGCGCGGATTGAGCGAGGCAAAGGGATCCTGGAAGACGACCTGCATGCGCGAACGCAAGGGTCGCATTTCTTTGCGGGTCTTATTCTGGATGGACTGACCAGCGAATGTGATCTCGCCAGCGTCGGTATGGATAAGCCGGACGAGCGCCTGCCCGAATGTCGTCTTGCCCGATCCGGATTCGCCGACAATTCCCAAAGTCTCATGCCGGTGAAGTTTCAAACTAAGGCTATCGACCGCAACAAGCTCATGCAGTTCGGGCCTGAAGAAGCCACCGCGCTTCAATAGGTAGGAAACCCGAACGGACTTGCCTTCCAAAATAGTATCGCAGTTTGTTGGGAGAGGATTGGCCTGCCCCTTCGGTTCTGATGCGAGCAGGTGGCGTGTGTAGGGATGCCGCGGCGCTTCGAAAAGCGCGGCAGTTGTGTTGTGTTCCTTTACCTCCCCATGCTGCATGACATAGACATAGTCGGAAAACTGCCGCACGACGGTAAGATCATGCGTGATCAGGATCACCGCCATGCCGAGCCGCTTCTGCAGGTCCCGGATGAGATTGAGAATCTGCGCCTGAACGGTCACATCCAGCGCCGTCGTTGGCTCGTCGGCAATCAACACGTCAGGATGGTTGGCGAGCGCCATAGCAATCATCACGCGCTGGCGCTGCCCGCCGGAGAGCTGGTGCGGATACTGATTGAGCCGTGATGACGGATCAGGAATCTGTACCTGGGCCAAAAACTCGAGGGCACGCTTTTGTGCCTCGCGCCGGCTGACGCGGCGATGCACGCGAATGGCCTCAACGATCTGGCTACCGATCGTGTAGATCGGATTGAGTGAGCTCATCGGCTCCTGAAAGATCATGGACATGCGGTCGCCGCGCAGCTTCCGCCGCTCGCGTCCGGAGAATCTCAGCACATCCTTGCCGTTGTAGTTGATCGTCGCCGTCTTTGAGACGGAAGCACGCTTCGTCAGTAGACCCATTATTGTGCGGGCCGTTACCGATTTACCGGATCCCGACTCCCCAACGATAGCAATGGTTTCGCCCTTATAGAGCTGGAAAGAGACGTCCTTGACGGCATCGATCATTCCACCTTCAACCCTGAATTTGACGGCGATATTGCACGCACTGATGATCGGCGGGTGGCTGTGTGTGGCGTGATCCTGCCGCTGACGTGGCGCAATTGTTTCGAGATCGGAAATCTGCATCGCTTCAGGCCTCAATAGGGATCAACGGCGTCGCGCAGACCATCACCCAGTGCATTGAACGCAAAGACGGTGAGGAGCACGAAGGCGACGGGAGTGAGGATCCAGGGATAGGAACCAATGACCGAGTAGGTCGCAGTATCCTGCAGCATCAGGCCCCAGGAAATCAGCGGTGGTTTAACGGCAAATCCGAGAAAGCCGAGGAAGGATTCAAGAAGAACCACCTGCGGGATGGCGAGAGTGACCGCGACAATCACGTGGCTCAGCACATTGGGCAAAATATGCTGGAAGATGATGCGCCGGTCGGTTGCCCCTACGGCCATGGCCGCACGCACATATTCGATCCGTGCAAGGGCCAGTGTCTTGCCGCGAACTTCGCGTGACATTTGCGCCCAGCCGAGCGCCGACATGACGATGATTACGAAGGCAAGAAAAACATTCGTCGGAGCGGTCACCGGAATAAGCGAACTCAAAGCGAGATAGAGCGGCAGTTGTGGAAATGCCAGGACCAGATCAACGAAGCGCTGTGTCCATGCATCGAACTGTCCGCCGAAATAGCCTGAGACCAAGCCCATAGTCGTACCGACGACAGTCACTATGAACACCACGATCAACGCGATCATCAGTGAGATACGTGAACCATAGATGGCGCGGGAAAGGACATCACGTCCGAACTTGTCCGTTCCAAGAAAGTGCACAGGCTTACCATCGCGAGTGCCAAAGAAATGACGGTCGAAAGGAATGATGCCGAGCAGCTTGTATTCGAAGCCTTTTACAAAAAATCCGAGCAGCCTGGGGTTGTCATAATCCGGTCCGACGATGGGCTGAAACGTAACTGGATCCAGCTCCTCAGTCTCCGCTGTGGGATAGGTCCGAGGACGGAAAGCGAAATTGCCTTCTTTGTCGGAAAATCGGACTATTTCCGGTGGTGCAAACCCGATATCGGTCTGCTTTGGGTCGACAGGTGCGAGAAAGCCGGCGAAGAGCGCCATAACAAGCAGGAGGCAGACGAGAACGAGACCGGTCATGCCTGTCCACGAGCGTTTCAGCCGCCGCCAAACTAGCGCGATGTAGCTTTCATTACCGTGTTTGGCATCAATAGTTTTTGCCAAAGGTGCAGTTGATTGAATGTGCATCTGCATCAGCTTGCCTCCCCATATTGCCGCACACGCGGATCCATCAACGCGAGGAGAAGGTCAGCAATGATGTTGCCAACAATGAGTGTCGCTGAAAGCACCAGCATGAAGGTGGCAGTGACATAGACATCGCCGACCCACATGGACCCGACGATAGCCGGACCGACCGTCGGCAGGGCGAAGATAATGGCGGTTTCGATCTCACCCGTTAGCATGTAGGGCAGAACCACGCCCTGATACATGATCAGCGGATGCATCGCGTTCGGAACGGCATGCCGCATGATGACCGCACCTTCGCTCAAGCCTTTGGCACGGGCTGTCTCCACATATTGGGCATTGAGCGTATCAAGCAGATTGCCGCGCATCACACGCATATTGTAGGCAAGTCCGCCAAATGTGGCGATGGCGACAACCGGCCACACGTGCTGGACGAGATCGACAAACTTGCCCCAGGACCAAGGCGCACCGCCGTAACGCGCCGAGTGGAAACTACCGATCTCCGAGACGTTGAAGTGAAATACCAGCACATAGACAATGATCAAGGCCATCAGAAAACGCGGTACTGTCATGCCGAGAAACGATATTCCCGACAGCAGGCTGTCGATCCACGAATATTGTCGTGTCGCGGCTAGTATTCCAAAGCTGATGCCGATAACTGAAGCGAGGATGTGACAGGTCAGGGCCAGCAGCAACGTTCGAGGCAGCCGCTCAACGACCACGTCAGCAACAGGCTTGTTGAAGAACAGGCTATGCCCGAAATCACCACGCGTCACCATGCCGACGACCCAGTTGACGTATTGGACCGGCAAGGGCTTGTCGAGGCCATTGGCAACGCGATAGGCCTTAGCCTGCGCATCGGCGGCCTCAAAGGAAGCGCCGCCCTGATTGATGAGTTGCGATCGGATGTAGTCGGCATAGTCACCCGGTGGTGCCTGAATAATAACAAAGGTCACTACACTAAGGACGAATAGCACCGGAACGGCAGATGCAATTCGCACCAGGAGGAATCGTAACATTGGCCGTTTCGCTTCTCTTTGTTAACTGGTTTACATTCGACGCAATCAGCTGCGCGGCTAAAATTGGCTTTCTGAAATCCCTCCTCCGGCCGCACCAATGTGCGGCCGGAAAGTCAGAGCTTTGGGAGGCTCAGTTCATCGGGCCATTACCGCCCGGCTTTCCTGGCAACTGTTCAGGGAACAATTCGTAATCGCCCTGTTTTTCGGCCTTGACGAAGACACGCTCGCGAATGATCGTGTCCTCGGCCCAGTTGAACATGAAGATCGGTGCGCCGGATGGAATGTTGGAAAAGCGCTTATTGATTATCAGGGCGCCTGAATACTCGGTCAGGCCAACCGTGTTGACGTTCGAGGTGTAAATCTTCTGATATTGCTTCATCAGTTCGGCGCGTTCATCCTTGTCCTGGCTTGAGATGAACTTGTTCACCACATCGACGAGTTGCTGCTCGAAGGGCATGAGATCAAGTTGGCCTCCCTCCGGTGCGCGGTGATGCCAGCTCGTGCGCGGTCCCGTCGGCGCCAGCTGTTCTGTGTTCTGCACTACCGACGCCAGTTCGGCATGATGACGCATGATCATCCAATCGAAGCGCCCGCCGTAATTTGCAGCATCGCGCTGATTGCCGTCGAGCGCATTGATAATGACCCGCAGGCCGAGCTTCTCCAACTGGCCAATGACGCCCTCGGCGAGGTTCTTATCAGTGTTGTAACCATTGTTCACGAGGAGAGTGATCTCAACATCCTTGCCCCCGGCCTTGTCCGCCGGGAAATTCACGATACCGTTGCCGTCAGTGTCTTTTAGCCCGGCTTTTTCGAGCTCCACCTTGGCACCTTCCAGATCGAACGGATAGTAGACCGTGGATTGCCTGTCATAGAAACTTGTGCCCGATGAAATGCCGCCCGGATAGATCGCCGTGAACGGGCCTTTGACCAGTGACTCAGAAAGCCTCTTCCTGTCGATAGCCATGGTTACCGCCTTGCGGAAGTGCTCGTTGCGATTGAGCTCGCGAATAGCCTGCCCGCGGGCGTCGGGCTGACCCCAGCCATTGGCGGAAAAATTCATGTAGAGATTGTAGCCGATGAGACGTGGTCCGAACGCCAGGCGGGCCGGGGCATTGTCCTGCGCCGCGCGCTTCAGGGACTCGACGAAATTTTCCGGCTGCTCCAGATTGGAGAAGTCGCCCGAACCTGCCACAGCCTGCACGTCGCGATCGGCCCAAGTGGACAATTTATAATGCAGTTCGTTGATATAGGG
Organism: Phyllobacterium sp.; assembly: GCF_037994405.1. Classification (GTDB taxonomy): domain Bacteria; phylum Pseudomonadota; class Alphaproteobacteria; order Rhizobiales; family Rhizobiaceae; genus Phyllobacterium. Next base: position 4,479 of record NZ_JBBNAN010000347.1, on the reverse strand, counting down.
CAGCTGATTGCCGGCCTCATCCACCTTCCAGTAATAGGGATTGCGGCGTAAAACGATGATGTCGTCAGACCGGTATTCCACCGGAACCCAGGCGCCCATAACCGGAATGTTCATGTATTCAGGCGGAAAGCCGTTCTTGTACTGGTCGTAGGTTGTCTGCGCATATTTTGGATGCTTTGTCCTTAGAATGTGGGCCGGGCCCGGACAGAATGTTCCATAGGCCATGGCGTAGAGATACTGGCGCGGGAAGGCCTCTTTGAAAGTCCACTCGACTGTGTAGGTGTCGATTTTCCTGAGCGTCGTGCCGGGGCCAAAACTTTCCTGTGTTGCGCCGTTCAAGGGGGAAACGTTCGGATCGAGAACATTGTCCTCCCAGTAGAACATCACGTCATCGGCATCGAAAGCAACGCCGTCTGACCATTTCGCGCCTTCGATAAGGTGCATGGTCAGTTTGTGACCATCTGCTGACCACTCCCAAGCCTTCGCAAGGTTCGGCAGCGGTTCAATGTCTTTGGCCTCCACCTGGAAAAGCGGGGCGGTCCGTGTAAGGCACTCCGACATTGCGATGTCGATGCCACCCCAACCCTGCGATTGGCCAGCGCTGTAGTTCCAGCCTTCCGGACGTCCACCGATGACATGGCGCAATGTGTCGCCATAAACGCCAATGCCGTCGGGCATGTTGCCGGTCTTGAAGACCAAAGGCTCCTTGGGAAGCCGGTCCTTGACTGGCGGAAGCTCCCCCGTCTTGACATACTTTTGCGTGACCCAGCCTGGCTCATGATATTCGGGCAAGGCCTTAAATTCGACGATGGAGTCTCTCGGAACATAGGTGATCGGGGCTTGAGCCTTGAATTCCGCGGGTTCTGGCGGAACCGTGGGTTCTGATGCCAGGGCCGGAAAGGCCAGCATCGAAACGCCAATGATTAGTTTGCTCCAGTAGCGAAAATGGCTCATCGTCTCTCCCTCTATGCTTCTGACCGGTTACGCCGGACCACTCCTCCCGGCAGCAATGAAGCAAATTGCTGCCGCTTGTTTCATTTCGCCCGAGATTTCGACGTCTCCTCCAAGACAAAGAAATCCGTATGGAAACTAACCTGCTGCCTGCTTCGCCAGTGCTTTTTCTGCTCTAAGTTCCTCGATGGAACGCACCGAACGGCTGGCGACGCCCTTCCAGTCGCGTGTTGCCACGGTCTTGTGGCGCAAGCGCTCCCTGGCTCCATCAAGCGCATGTGCGTACTGCGGGAGCCACCGCGCCTGGGCGACCACCATTTCGTCGACCATCTGCCAGACCTCTTCCGGTGTGCAGACCGCACCAACGAGCGGGTCATGCAACACGGCGAGTTTCAGCAGATCGATATCGCCGCTGACCGCCGCATGCACGGCCATGCGTTGTACATTGATGGATGAAATGCAGGTTGCCGCGCAGGCTTCTGGCAGCGTGATGCCGGCGACCATATTGATACCGAAGCGATCAACGAATCCCGGCGATTCAATAATCGCGTCGGCCGGCAGGTTCGTGATGATGCCGGTGTTCCTCGTGTTGAAATGGCCGCGATAAACCCGCCCGGTTTCCATGGCTTCAAGAATATGGCTGGCGTGTTCGTTGGAGCGGCGGGCCGGATCAATCGGCTTGGCGGCGGCCTCGAGAAATTGCGGGAACTCGGTTTCGAACCAGTTGCGGGTTTCGGTCGAGTATCGCAGATAGCCACCTGTCTCGCCATGAATCCAGTCGGACATGTCGATCCATTTTGCGATCTCGTCGGGCCTTTTGCGATACCACGGCAAATATTCAGAAAGATGGCCATTGCTTTCGGTCGAATAGACTCCAAACCGCTTCAGCACATCTATGCGAAGCTTCTCCTGCTGTGAGTAGACGGGATGAGCTTCGAATGCCGCGATCAGTTCGTCCTTGCCAATCTTGCGGCCACGCAAACACAGATCGATGAACCATGTCTGATGGTTGATCCCGGCACAGATATAATCGAGTTCGTCCTTGGACCGTGCGCCGAGAATGTCGGCGATCTGCTCGGCGCCGTGCTGGACGCCGTGGCAAAGGCCAATCGTATCCACCTTGCCATATTCAATAGCCGCCCAGGTATTCATTGCCATCGGATTGGCATAGTTGAGGAACCTTGCGCCGGGTTCCGCCACGTCGCGGATATCTTTGCAAAAATCGAGGATGACGGGAATATTGCGCTGCCCGTAGAGGATCCCACCGGCACAGATCGTGTCACCTACGCACTGGTCGATGCCGTACTTCAAAGGGATGGCTATGTCGTCGGCATAGGCCTCAAGTCCGCCGACACGAACACAGCTGATAACAAAGCGGGCACCTTCCATCGCCTCTCGCCGATTCGTCGTCGCTGTAACCCGCGTCGGCAATTTGTTGGCCTCGACAATGCGATCCAGAATGGCTTTGATCATCTTGAGGTTATGGTCACTGATGTCGGTCAGGGCAAACTCGATGTCCTTGAACTCAGGGACACAAAGGATATCGGTGAACAGTTTCTTGGTGAAACCCACGCTGCCGGCGCCGATGATGGCGATCTTGAAACTGCTCATGCTGACCTCGATCATATGAGAACCGGCTGGAGCAGTGAAAAAAGGGTATGCGCTGACGCCCAAACGCCAATGCTTTCAAAGACCAGGATTGTCCTGGCTTGCCTCCTTTGACACGTCTCGCAACAGTTCATCTACTGTTCTTTGCCCGTATTATGCGTATATTCCCCCGGTCGAATAGAGAGGGATTGTGCTTTTGAGGGTAATTTTGTGCTGCAGAAATTGATTGCGTCCGGACCGGTCATGAAGACGGTTTCGCTACCGCGCGGGCGGCATTCGCTTCATACGATGCCAACTAGCACTGGCTATGAGGTTCGCCGCGATGAGATATATGACTGGGATGGACGAAAACGCGGCCAGACGCCCTTCACTGTCCTGCAGCACACGATCGGCGGAACGGGTAATCTGCGTTATGAAAACCGCACCTACAAAGTGCGTTCGGGTGAAACTCTGCTGGTCCTGGTGCCACATAATCATCGCTATTGGCTAGCGCCGGGAGAGCATTGGGAATATTTCTGGATTTCGATGAATGGCGAGGAGGCGCTGCGCATCCATCGCTCGGTTCTGGCCGTTCACGGCCCGGTCCTGAAGCTGCCGGCAGAAACGATAGAACATCTCGCCGACTGTAGTTTACGGCTCATCCAGAACGCCGAAACAGCGGGGCGTGCTTCTTCAATTGCCTATGAAGCTGCCATGGCTCTCTATGACGGCACCTTTGGTTCGCACACTGTTGCGCCAAATGAGCGGACGGCCATGCAGCCGGTTATCGATCACATCAGCGCCAATCTCGACAAACCGCTTCCCGTTGAAGAACTTGCAGGCGTATCTGGTCTGAGCCGCGCGCATTTCTCCCGGGTTTTTGCCGAAAGCGAAGGCTTGCCGCCGGCCGAATTCGTTCTGCAAAAACGGATGCAGCGTGCGACGAAACTCTTGACCAATGCCGCCTTTCTGCCGGTCAAGGAGGTCGCAATCATGACTGGGTTTGACGATGCCAATTATTTCTCGAAGGTTTTCAAGCGCATCTATGGAGCCAGTCCGACCGAATTTCGAACGACCGGCATGTATGCCAGCATTTCCAACCGCGCACCCGGTTCTGACGAGGCGTAGGCCAGCAGGGCTCATATCATTGGCTCGGCTACGGGGTGCGCCAAGAGCCGTCGCCTCGAGCGCCTGCTGATCGCGGCCATGTCCTTGCCCGTCCACTTTTAGTAAACAGCCCTCGATACACGCTAGATATCTCGCGCGGCGCTCTGCGGTCCCGCGCAATATCAACTAACCTTCCAGCCATTTCACCTGATCCGGCGTGAGGTTGATGTCGAGAGCCGATAGACTGTCCTCGAGTTCACCCAGCGTGCGCGGGCCGATCAAGGGAATGATCGGGAAGGGCTGCGCCAGAACATAGGCAAGCGCGATGTGGATCGGATTGCGGCCAAGCGTTCTGGCAAGTTCGATTGCCCGGTCACGCCGTCCGAAATTCCTGTCTGAATACCAAACACGCACCAGTTCTTCGTCGTCCCGCTTGTCTCGTCCAGCACGTTCCGTGAAGAAGCCGCGGCCCTGACTTGACCAGGCGAAGTTCGGTATCTGTCTCGTGTTGAACCACGTTTTCCACTGATCATCGGAAGCTGCCACGCAACCAGCCCAGATCGGGTCGAGCATTTCAGCCAGCGAGAAATTGTTCGACAGAACGCCGGGCGCTGTCTTTCCATTTTTTGCGGCATAGACGATTGCCTCATCCATCCGTTCGCGCGTCCAGTTCGAGCCGCCAAATGATCCGCGGATACGACCAGCCTTTACCTCCGCATCCATGGCATCAACGAATTCGCCAACCGGAATATCGGTGTTGTCACGATGCATGAAATAAAGATCAACATAGTCGGTTTTGAGCCGGTCAAGCGAGCGGGACAATTGCTTGCCGAT
>NZ_JBBNAN010000346.1:0-3433 GCF_037994405.1 Phyllobacterium sp. | reverse complement strand
CCCTCCAAGCAATAAAATAATAAGGAGGATAATCAGAAGCGTGGTGAAATCCATGATAGGCCTCCACTATAAAGGACCAACTTATTGTCTGTCAGTTCAAACAACGAGGTAAGGGGTTCAATTGTTCCGAATCCTAACCGCGTGACTTGGCGCTCGCCAACATCGGTCGCAGGCCCGTGCAGCTCATGCAGTGTTCGTTTATCGAAACCGTTGGATCGATTGAATGGGCACTATCAGATTGTCACTTCTTGCCGTCGGAGATGCTTTCCCGCGACCAATCGCCTGGCGATTGGATAATCGATGACCTGTTTGGTAGCGCCGTAAAAGCATCGATTCATGTCGACCAAACCGGACGCGCCTTCGCCGCCGATCGGTAGGTGCGACCAGTGGGCATCCGAATTAGGGCTGATGCGAGCGATTTTGCGCACGGCGTCAGCGGCAAGTCCGGACTTGATCCCCTGCCTGATTCATTCACGTGATTAGTTGGTGTTGCCACCGTCACTTCGGACAGACGTCCCAAAAACCCGTGATCTTGCAAACGCGTCCGGAGTTTGCGCGGGTTTGGTTGAGAATGCGGGAAGGCCATCCAAGTTAGTTGGGCAATTGTCCGATTCGCCTAGTGGCGATCTCCTCTGCAATCGCCAGAGGCGAACGTCCCTCACGTAGTGCCTGGCCGAGCACTTCGTCCAGAGTTGCGGTTAGCCCGTTAAGTTTCTGAGTGACATAGTCGTCCGGATTGCGCACCCGAAGGATCTCGGCGGCGACGTTGATAATACCTCCAGCGTTGATCACAAAGTCCGGAGCGTAGAGGATGCCTCGGTTTGCCAGGTGGTTGGCGCACGCGGACGTCTCCAGCTGGTTATTGGCCGCGCCTGCGACGACGCGCACGTTCAGTCTGGAAATAGTCGCTTCGTTCAGGATCCCGCCGCCGGCACAGGGAGCAAAGACGTCGGCCTGGACCGTGTAGATTTCCTCCGGCGAAACTGCTAGCACGCCGTACTCACGCTGCGTCTCCGCCAGAAGCGCTGCGTTTAGGTCGGTTATGATCAGATCGGCGCCCGCTTCCCGCAACAGAGCGCAGAGGTTGGACCCGACGTGGCCGAGACCTTGGACGGCTACCGTGCGACCTGCCAAAGCCTCCGAGCCCGTCGTATGTCGCAGCGCGATTTTGATCCCTTCGAATACACCAGCCGCGGTCACGGGCGACGGGTCTCCGCCCGCGAAAGGTCCGGTGGGCAAACCGGCGACGTAGCGAGTGGTGCGTGCCACGACCGCCATGTCATCAGGTCCGACGCCCATATCTTCCGCCGCCCAATAGTGGCCTCCTAATCGATCAACGGCTCGCCCAAACGCCTCAAACAAGGCCTCCGTCTTGTCGCGGTTTGGGTCAGCGATGATTACCGCCTTACCTCCGCCGAGGGGCAAGTCTGCTATCGCATTCTTTAAGGTCATTGCCCGCGAGAGTTCGAGGACGTCATGTAATGCGTCTTCGACACGCCGATAAGGCCTGAGGCGCACACCACCGGCAGCGGGTCCCCGCGCTGTAGAGTGCAGGGCGATGATCGCCCGCAACCCGCTTTCCTCGTCACCCGCGAACACCACCATCTCGTGTCCTGGGAACTCCAACAGGTTCAGCATTGCATAGTCCTTTCTTTTCAGATTCCGCGATGACTACGTCTGGGCTGAAAGCGAGAGTGAGCTGTCGGAACGTGCGATCACGATCATATGCATTCCTCGCGGACATCCTTTCCAAGGGTGCTAGCATGAAACCGGCGCCTGCCCTCATGGATAGTCATATGGATTACTCCGACGGTCCCATCAACCTTACACGCGTTCAAGGTTAAGACCGCGTCCGTCAGAGGCTCAAATTTCGAGGAGAGGACGGTGTGACATCATGGTGTAGGAATGCCGATCTGCTTGATACCTTGACCGGTGGAAAGCGCACGCGTGGTGCCCGCGATCGACGCGCAGCTGTACCAATCTTTGTCACTTCGCAGACGGTACGCGTCTGTCAAATTCAGAAGCGGTAGCGAATCCCGAAAACGTTGGCGTTGGAACCTTCACCCATATTGCCAAATGTTCCGCTTGCACCCGAACGGTGATGCAAGTTCAAGATTCGGGGCGTCGCTCCAGCGTACTGACAGTTCTGGCCCGAGAAATCCAAGAAAAGAGGCGTCGCCGTCGCGTATCTGCTCCCTCCGCTTCTCGATTTCCGTTTCGCCGGTCACAGCTCTAAAGCCTGCCGCAAACGCGGGTGAAATCGCCACGTTGCCGATGACGAGACCCTGATGCTTCACACGCATGCCGGCCCATGCTTCGCCGGATGTATCGTCGTCTGTCCCGCAGCGAATTGCCGCCCCGGCGACGCCTCCCAGAAGAAAGCCTGCACCGAGGTCATAGAAATTCCAGCCGTATGTGACGCCCAGAAGATAGTTTTGTGTGTAATGAGCGCCAAAAATCCGGAGCGCCCCACCGAATGGGTCCTTGGCGAACGGACCACCGTTGCGCCTGGGTACTTCGCCGGGCTTCAGAAAGGGATCCGACGTGGCAAAATATACAAAAGGGGCTTTTTCAGCGGCATTGGACTTATTGATCGGCAATCCTAGAATCAGCGTCCCACAAGCCACTGAAACGACAACCGAGTGACGCCAATTCATGCTTGCCCCCAAATCCGATGAACGAATCAACTCGGTGATGATACGCGCATCGCGTTGGAAGGAATCCCACAACAGCAGCGTACAGCGTACTCGTGTTAGATTTTGCATAGGGTTCTTCGCAGCTGCGACAAGCTTCCTGATCTTTATCCTGTCGAACAGATACGCCGGCGCCGCGTTTGAATTCCGCGCGCTGATTAGTTTGCTATAGGGCCAGTCCAGCCAACTGATCGCGCCGCCTCTACATATTATTTCACCGCTGCCTTGACCGCTCCCGGCCATCCGCTTCGTTTGGATCTTCCCAAACGGCGTGGCGCCCTCGCGTTAGCTTCGCGTCTTCTCTTTTTGCATCCCTAGCTCGGGAAAAGCCAGCATATGGAACCTCAGGCGGGTCTTCTTTGTTCAGTTATTAAAGGAGAATTTTCGGATTGCCGAAACTTCTCATTGAACAAAAGGAGTGTGTAAAATGATCAGAAACCTTATCGCTGCCACGGCATGTGTGGTTCTGATGTCCGGTACAGCATTGAGCCAGACCACGGCTCCGGCACCGGCCGAAACTCCCGCACCGTTAACGATAACCAACAAGGAATTGTTCAAACCTGCGCCGGGCGCTGCGCCGGCAGCGCCAGAGGCTACCGCCATGACGAAAGCTGCGGAAGGCCAGATTCTTGCTGCCGGATTTCTCGGCAAAGCCGTGTACAATGGAGATAGTGACAAAGCGGAATCCATAGGCAAGCTCAATGATCTCGTCATCGGGCCTGACGGTATGGTTCAAACCG
>NZ_JBBNAN010000345.1:0-21533 GCF_037994405.1 Phyllobacterium sp. | reverse complement strand
TTCCGGCTCTGATAAGTAAGGCTATCCATAGCGGGACGTTAGCAACATGTCGGACATAGTAGAAATCAACGAAACAATTGAAGAGATATGTTTGAAACCGCCTATCTACTCAGCGGTCGAAAACAAGAAGAACGAAAAAGTATATGAGCGTCCTAGATAGGATGCTTTACAAAAATGTCCAATTCGATTGCTACTGTCTCCAATGCAAAAAGACGACGCCTTTTAAGACCGAGCGGAGAGCTGATCACTATGAAGGCTGGAAACGAGCCTCTAACAATGATGTTCTGGAGGACGATATTTTTACGCTGCACATGCACTGCCAGCGTGACGCGGCGCACGTTTACTCATATGTGTTTATCTCCACTGAGGATGTAGTCGTTAAAATTGGTCAATTTCCCTCATTGGAGGACATCGCGGCATCAGACCTACAACGCTTCCGGCCAGTCTTAGAGAAAGAGTATTTTTCCGAACTCCATCGTGCAGGCGGGCTCGCCAGCCACGGCATAGGTATCGGTTCATTTGTTTACCTGCGGCGCATTTTTGAACGTCTGATCGTGACCCACCGGGACAAACTGGCTGAGGTCACCGGCAAGCCAATCGACGGTTTCGACGGCCTGAGAATGGACGAGAAAATTGATGCTCTGAAGTCAGTGCTACCTGCGACGCTGGTGAAAAACAAGAGTGTCTATGGCATCCTCAGCAAAGGCATTCACGAGCTAGATGAAGAAACTTGCAAGAAGTATTTCCCTATCGTTCGTGCAGCTATCATAGCCATGCTGGAGGAGGACCTCCAAGCGCTGGAGAAAAAGCGTGCCGCCGATGAACTTACAAAGGCTCTCGGGGCAATCTCGGGCGAGCTATCGGGCTCTAAATGAGGGGGGACAAAGATTGTGGTGCTACAGTTCAGATCCCCAAACGGATGCCTTGCATTCCCAGATCGCGTTTTGTTAGGATTTGGGAATGGCTGACCCAAAGGACATTTCGATCCAGGAGATCACCGTGGAGTTGGGCGGTGGCAAGTTCCTGACCATAACCACGCTCGCACGGGCGGGTGAGTACCTCCTAAAGGAATGGCCTGGGGAGCGCGGCCCGAAGCACATAGCCGCTCAAGTAGCCATCCTTGGCGCCCTAGAAGGCAACCTCTCTGGAGGTGCAGCGCGAATCGCTTTTCTAGAGGCCATCGAAGAGGGTGGCATATTTATCCTCGACGTCAAGCGGCCAGCACCCACCGGGAAGATTGAGCACTGGCACAAGAAACGGCCAAGACGCCGGTGGAAATCGATCCGCACGCGAGCCCAGCTCAGCGTTCAACATTTGCAATTAATTGCATTTGATCTGCAAGGTGCGCCGTGGATTGCAGGGCAAGGTTCGCTCCGGTCTGTCGGCAGGCGGCAAAGCTACGGTTATAAGCCCGATCCGCTCAACAAGGGCAAGCTCACCATCGTGCCAGAAGAGGCCGAGATCGTCCTCTGCATCTTTGAAGAGTATGCGGCAGGTCGATCACCCCGCGCCATCGCCCATGATCTGACGGCCGAGAAGGTGCCGACCCCACCCTCTTCGTACTGGAACCAGACCGCGATTTACGGCTGGTCAGAGAGGGGCAGTGGCATCCTGCGCAACAACCTCTACGCAGGGAAGATTGTGTGGAACAAGATACGCATGATCAAAGACCCTGACACCGGCAAGCGCATCAGCCGACCGAACCCGCCAGAGGATTGGTATAGGCAAGACGTCCCGGTCTCGCATCGTGCCACAGGATTTGTTCGACAAGATGCAAGAGCTGATCGCGCCGAAGAAAAGGACCCAGGAAGAACGCAGCAGCATGAAGCGTCCGCAGCGGATGCTTTCCGGCCTGATCAGATGCGCGGCATGTGGCGGCGGCATGTCGGTCAAAGGCAAAGACAAGTCTGATCGTTACCGGACAGTTTGTTCACGGCATCGCGATAGCCGAGCCTGCCCCGATCCGCAGACTTTGTATCTCGACAAAGTGGAACAGACCGTGGTGGACGCCCTCCGTAGGGAGCTGGCGCACCCCAAACTTCTTGTGGATTACGTGAAAGCGTACACCGAGGCACGCATCGAGTTTGCGTCAAAGTTGCTTAAGCGCCGTGCCAAACTGGAGACACGGATCAAGGAACTCGACGTTGAGCTCGACAAGGTTCTGATGTTCATTGCTAAGGGCATGGGCGAACAGGACAAGGTTGAGCAACGGTACGCGGACCTGAGCTTTGAGCTACAGGATGCCAAGGCCGAGCTGGCACTAGAGCCTCAGCCCCTCAATGCAGTCAGCCTGCATCCCGCAGCCATCAAGGCCTACAAGGAAAGCCTGGACCATCTCGCTGATGCGATAAACAATCGGCTTGCCGCCGTATACCATAAGATCGGCGAGGCTCTGCGGGAACTCGTGTACGGCGTGATCGTAAGGCGAGGCGAAGCTCCCGGCCAAATAGAGATCACGCTACAGGGGAAGCTTCGTGCCTTGCTATCCCAACCAGTCGCTAAATCGCGGGTGGGGGGATCGATGGTAGCGAAGGAGGGATTCGAACCCCCGACACAAGGATTATGATTCCTCTGCTCTAACCTACTGAGCTACTTCGCCCCATATGTCATCGCGACCCGTAGACGGTTTGCCTGCAAAGGTTACCTGAGGGACGCGCTGTCAATTGACACGGACGGGGCGGGATATATGTGGGGAGCAACAGCCTGTCAAGCAATCTTCCGGCGCAATCGCATATGAATGTGGGCGAGCATATTGGACCGCGGACTTGTTGTGCGTGGTTCGTAGCTCGACAAAGCTCGCCATGAATGGGACTCACCATGAGGGAAATGTGCTGCTTGTAAAGATTGTCGGGGACGTTTTCACTTCCTGGCATCCCTTCACAACACAATTTTCCTCATCGTGGGCCCAAAGAACCACGCGTCAGGTTTTTGCCAAGCTGAAACGCAAATGCCCGACCGCGGGACTTGTCATCGTTTCCGGCTCCAGATATTGGATGCCGACATGAACAAGGCTGAAAAGATGGCTCCACGGATTGCAGTGCTGGGTTGCGGTTATTGGGGCAGCAATCATATCCGTACACTGAAGAGCCTCGGGGCTCTTTTTGCTGTCTCCGATCAGAATAGCGACCGCGCTGCCGGCTTTGCGGCCGAGCAGGGCGTGCTGCACATCGAAGTCGACGATCTTTTCACGCATCCCGAGGTTGACGCCATCGTGATGGCCTTGCCGCCGCAGTTCCATGCCGAAGCGGCGATCAAGGCCGTGACCAATGGCAAGGATGTGCTGGTCGAAAAGCCGATCGCCTTGACCGTGCCGGATGCGGAACGCGCGGTGAAGGCAGCGCATGACAATGGGCGCATCTTCATGGTCGGACACGTGCTGCGCTTTCATCCGGCCTTCGAGAAATTGCTGGACCTCGTCAAGGCTGGGGATCTTGGGAAAGTGCGCTACATCCATTCGCATCGCCTTGGCCTCGGCAAATTCCATACGGAAAATGATGCACTCTGGGATCTCGCGCCGCACGACCTTTCCATGATCCTCGCCATCACCGGCACGGAGCCACTGGAAGTGCGCGGCGAGGGCGCTGCGGTTCTCGATCATTTGAGTGATTTCGCGCACCTGCATTTGAGTTTCCCGAACAATGTGCGCGGCCATCTCTTTGCCTCGCGGCTCAATCCCTATCGGGAACGCCGGCTCGCCGTGGTCGGAACCAAGGCCATGGCCGTGTTCGACGATATGGAGCAGTGGGACAAGAAGCTCGCGGTCTACAAGCATTCGATCTGGCAAGACAACGGCCAGTGGGCTTCAACCACGGAAGAGCCGACCTATATCAAGGTCGCACACGGCATGCCGCTGACGCGAGAATGCCAGAATTTCATTGAAAGCATCGAGACTCGCGCGCAGCCAAAAACCGATGGCGAAGAGGCAATCCGTGTATTGCGTATTCTCACAGCCGGTACGGTTGCGCACAACAAAAGGTAACGCCGCCCCTATCTCCCGCGCAAGGGAGGGATAACGCGGCACTGCTTCGCATAATATCAATCTGTAATATCCCAACTGATTGCTCTTGACGTAAAGCGTTGTTACAAGGCCAACGCCTTGTTAAAGGATGAGGCAAACTTTGAATGGCGACCTCTGGCAGACCTCCCGCTGTCCTTTTAAAGAGTGGCCTTGACCGTTGCCCGCGGCAGATTCGCGGCGACATTTGATATTGGAGCAATGATGCAGTTCATCGATCTCGGCGCACAGCGTGAACGGATTAGCGGCAAACTTGATGCGGCGATCGCCAAGGTGGTGCGCGAAGGCAAATATATTCTCGGACCGGAAGTTGCCGAATTCGAAAAACGCCTGGCCGATTATGTCGGCGTCGAGCACGTGATTGCCTGCGCCAATGGTACGGATGCGCTATTGATGCCATTGATGGCGAAGGGTATCGGTCCGGGGGACGCGGTCTTCGTTCCAAGCTTCACCTTTGCCGCAACGGCGGAAGTGGTGGCGCTGGCCGGTGCCGAGCCGGTTTTCATCGATGTCGATGCCGACACTTACAATATCAACGTAGAACAGCTTGAAGCAGCAATTGCCGCCGTGCGCGCCGAGGGCCGGCTGCGGCCAAAGGCGATCATCCCGGTCGATCTGTTCGGCCTCGCGGCCAACTACACCTCGCTTTCCGCCATTGCGGCGCGGGAAGGCCTGTTCGTGATCGAGGATGCGGCGCAATCGATCGGCGGCAAGCGCGACAATGCCATGTGCGGCGCCTTCGGCGATGTGGGTGCGACCAGCTTCTATCCGGCCAAGCCGCTCGGCTGCTACGGCGATGGCGGTGCGATGTTCACCAATGATGGTGCGCTGGCGGAGGTGCTGCGCTCGGTGCTGTTCCACGGCAAGGGCGAGACACAGTATGACAATGTCCGGATCGGCCTGAATTCACGCCTCGATACGATCCAGGCGGCGATCCTGATCGAGAAGCTCGCTATTCTCGAAGATGAGATGGAAGCGCGGCAGGTAGTGGCCAAGCGTTACGCCAATGGCCTCAGGGATGTGGTCAAGGTGGCCTATATGCCGGAAGGCTCACGTTCGGCCTGGGCGCAATATGCGATCGAGACGAAGAACCGCGATGCGCTGAAGGCGCACCTGCAGGCCAACGGCATTCCGTCAGTGATCTATTATGTGAAGCCGCTGCATCTGCAGGTTGCTTACGAGCGTTACATGCGCGCGCCGGGCGGTTTGCCGGTTTCGGAAACTCTGCCGAAGAACATTCTCTGCCTGCCGATGCATCCATATTTAAGTGAAGCCGATCAGGGCCGGATTATCGGTACGATCCGCGACTTCCACGCAGAGTAAGCGGCGTTGATGCCGGCCATCAGCTTCCCCCTTGGGGGGAGAATGGCAGCGCAGCTATGTCTTTAGAAAATCCCCAGAGGGGATAATGTCACGACGGAAATTCCCCTCTCTTGCGATTTCCAGCACTTAGCAAGGCTAAGGTGCTGAAATCGCTTTCTCTCCCTTAAGGGAGAGACAAGGGGCGCTAGGCGTGCTGACTTTGCTCGGCCAGGCGCTTGAGCATGGCTTCCGCCTGCGGAGCGCGTTCCGAGCGGCCGATGAAGCCACCACCGAAGACGCGCGCCGTGTTGCTGTCGTCCGAATAAAGGACGCAAGCCTGGCCGGGTGCGATGCCGCTTTCGCCATCGACCAGTTCGACCCAGGTTTCTCCGCCCTGATGGTGCAGGACGGCCGGGCGCGGCGGGCGGGTGGAACGGACCTTGGCGTAGACTTCGACGCCGCCTTCCGGAATATCCGACAATGGGCCATCGCCAAGCCAGTTGACGTTGCGCAGGTACACTTTATGGGTCTCGAGTGCTTCGCGCGGACCGACGACGACACGCGCATTCTTTGCATCGAGATGGACAACATAAAGCGGGTCGCCGGTGGCAACGCCAATGCCGCGTCGCTGGCCGATCGTATAATGCACGATGCCTTCATGACGACCGAGCACGCGCCCATCGATATGGACGATGTCGCCGGGATTGGCGGCTTCGGGCTTCAGCTTGGCAATGATGTCCGAATATTTGCCCTGCGGAACGAAGCAGATGTCCTGACTGTCCTGCTTGTTGGCAACGGTGAGGCCAAGCGCTTCGGCAATGGCGCGGGTCTCTGGCTTGGTCAGTCCGCCAAGCGGGAAGCGCAGATAGTCGATCTGCTCCTGCGTCGTGGCAAACAGGAAATAGCTCTGGTCCTTGTCGATATCGACGGGACGATAGAGCGCGCGATGTGCGCCATTGGCGTGGCTGCGGATATAATGGCCGGTTGCCAACGCGTCGGCGCCGAGATCGCGGGCAGTCTGCAAGAGATCGGCAAACTTGACGGTCTGGTTGCACGAGACGCAAGGGATCGGCGTCTCGCCGCTTACATAGCTTGCGGCAAACGGATCGATCACGGCCTCACGGAAACGTGCTTCATAGTCCAGCACATAATGCGGAATGCCAAGGCGCTCGGAAACGCGGCGCGCATCTTCGATGTCCTGGCCGGCACAGCATGAGCCGGCCCGATGGGTGGAAGCACCATGATCATAGAGCTGCAAAGTCACGCCGACGACATCATAGCCCTGGCGTTTGAGGATCCCGGCCACAACAGAAGAATCCACGCCGCCAGACATGGCAACGACGATACGGGTGTCTTCCGGTCTTCCCGGCAGATCGAGATTATTCAGTGTCATAAGCGGATCCGGTTCTTTGCAGCGGCATAAAGGCGCAGCGCTCTTGTCGGCTCTATATAGGTTATTGACCTTCGCTTGCCAACAGGAAGTCGCAACCATGGTACTTTTCTTGATCAGTGCGAAGGGCAGACTTTCGGCATGGAAACGCAGACATTCTGGAAGATGGAACAAAGTTTAATGAAAATACCGCCAATCCATTAACTGAAGTTACCAGAGAATGACTCGGCGTTTAGGCAATTGTTAAAGCCCTCACTGTAATGTCAGCCGCGATAGGTCTTGAAGTTTAGTGTAGAGAGTACAATGACCGATCTTGTTCGACCGAGAGTAAAATACGTAATCGGCCCGGATGGCAGCCCACTGACCATCGCCGATCTTCCACCCGCAAATACGCGGCGTTGGGTTATTCGCCGCAAGGCTGAGGTGGTTGCCGCTGTGCGCGGTGGTCTTCTTAGTCTTGAGGAGGCTTGCCAGCGCTATACCTTGACGGTGGAAGAGTTCTTGTCCTGGCAATCCTCGATCTCCGATCATGGACTGGCTGGTCTCAGAACGACCCGGATACAGCAATATCGTCATTAGATGATGTCGCAAATGACTACGGATAAGGCTGGTCGCGAGACCAGCCTTTTTCCATTTAGACCTTTTGATAATTTCACCCTGATGGGCATCTGATGGCGCTTTTCTACGGTTCCGGTGTCTCTCAGGCGATATTTGCTGCTCGGCTTATGCCGCCGCCTTTTCCTCTCGAACGATGAAGTGTGCTGCCAGAGCCGACAGGATTGCAGAGGCAGTGAAGAACCACAGGCCCGGTTGAGCTATCGCGGTAGCCAGCCCGCTGGTCTTTGCACCGAAGATCACCAGCGCAACAAGCAGGACATCGAGCATTGACCATTTCGACAGGACACCGATCCAGCGATGCAGAATATGCTTGGCGGCGGGGACTTGAGCTGCTGCCAATTGTGCGACGGCCAGCTTCGTAATCGGCAGGATAACGGAAAACAGCGTAACAATGACGGCAAGGAGCCATTCGCCGCCGGTCCAGAGCGATGTGATAATACCGAGGAGGGACGGGTTTTCATCGAAGAAATACAGCTTGCTGATATTCATCAGCGGCATGGTCAATCCCAGCGCGAGGGAGAAAGTCGCGATGAAGAGAAAGATGGGAATGAACGATCTCGTCGACATGCTGATCCTGAAACCAAAGCTGATCCGGGTAATGCATGAAGGAAACAAATGGTGCACGTCAAGGAAGAACGACGGTAAGAAACGCCGGATCACATTCGCTTGTGCCCGATTGACGCTTCCCATGGCTGATCTCCATAGTTAGGCTACAAAGCGCCGGCACACTGCCGGCGGAATTGTGAATACTTGAAATCTTGATGACACGGAAAATTGGATTGAAGCCCTTTATGCGTACCAAAATCGCCCTGCTGATTGCTTTCCTGGCCTTTGTTTCCCCGGCTCAGGCGCTGGAAACCGGATCGCCGCCAGTACTGGCGCCGGAGGTGGACCAAGCTAAGGCCGCGCATCTGAGCGCGCAGTTGCTGACATATTACCACTACAAGAAGGTGCCTCTGGACGACACCTTGTCTGCCAGAATCATTGATCGATATATCGATTCACTGGACCCGGAACGCTTCTTTTTCCTTCAATCCGATATCGACCAGTTCATGGCCAGCAAAGACAAGATCGATGACGCCATCTATAGCGAAGATCTCAGTGTCCCCTTTGCCATTTTCAATGTGTATGAGCAGCGCTTTGTCGATCGCCTGAGTTACGCCCGCGAATTGCTGAAGAATGGCTTCGATTTCAGTCAGAACGAAGAATACGCGGTCTTGCGCGACAAGGAGCCTTGGCCAAAATCCGAAGCGGAGAGCCGGGAGTTATGGCGCAAGCGCGTGAAGAACGACTGGCTGCGCTTGAAATTGGCGGGCACGACGGATGCAACAATACGCGAGACGCTTGGCAAGCGGTACGGGAACTCGCAGGCACGGGCCTACAAATACAAGAGCGACGATGTATTTCAGACGTTCATGACTGCCTACACGACCTCGATCGAGCCCCACACGGACTATTTCGGTGTCGCAGCGGCGTCGGACTTCGACATTTCGATGAAGCTGTCACTGGTTGGTATTGGCGCCGTGCTCCAGGAGCGCGACGAGTACACCACAATAAGGGAGCTGGTGCCGGGCGGCCCGGCGCAGCTATCGGGCCAACTCGCAGTCGGCGACAGGATCGTTGGAGTGGCGCAAGGCAAGGACGGCGCATTGGTCGACGTCGTCGGGACACGTGTGAACGAAGTTGTCAAATTGATACGCGGTGAGAAAGATACCGTGGTCCGGCTCGATATATTGCCGACGGACGCCGGGCTCGACGGCAAGCATCGCTTGGTCACTCTGGTGCGAGACAAGATCAGTCTGGAAAAACAGGCTGCCAAGAAAAACGTCCTGATTGTCAAGGATGGCGATACCTCGCGCAAAATCGGGGTGATTTCGTTACCCACATTCTATGAAGACTTCGATGCACGGCGTCGCGGAGACAAGAATTATCGAAGCGCAAGCCGCGATGTCGCCAGGTTGTTGGCCGAACTGGAAAAAGATAAGGTCGATGGCGTCGTTATCGACCTGCGCAACAATGGCGGCGGGTCATTGCCGCAGGCCATCGAGCTGACCGGCTTGTTCGTCGGCAAGGGACCGGTTCTGCAGCAGCGTAATGGCGATGGCGAGGTCAAGGTAAATGGCAATACTCGCGCCACGGCTCGCTGGACCGGCCCGCTTGCCGTACTCATCAATCGCGGATCGGCCTCTGCGTCCGAGATCTTTGCCGCGGCCATCCAGGATTACGGCCGGGGCGTCATTGTTGGCGAACCGAGTTTCGGCAAGGGTACCGTTCAAACCGTGGTCAATCTGGATGAGGAAGCACGCAATGCGAAGCCGGAGTTCGGTGAATTGAAAATGACGGTTGCGCAGTTCTTCCGCATCAATGGCGGCACCACCCAGCTTCGCGGGGTAAGGCCGGATATCATCTTGCCTGGCTTCTCGGACGAGGAAAAGCTGGGGGAGTCGAGCTACGACAATGCGCTGCCATGGCTTCAGGTGAAACCTGCTGATTATGCACCTCTTGGTGATATCAAGCCGTTGCTGCCGGAACTTCAAAGCCGCCACGACGCCCGCGCCGACAAGGACAAGGATTTCAGGCGTCTTGCGGAAGATGTGAATGAGCTGAATGGCTTGCGCAAGAAGCGCGTTATCTCACTCAATGAGACCGAGAGGCGCGTTGAAAGGGATCGCCAGGTAAACCGCCTGAAGGCCCGCGAGGCAGCTGGCGGCAAGGGTTCAGTGTCACCGGCAGACTCTGTATTTCAGGAAGATGGACTGCAGGCCAACGAGCGCAGCTTGAGTGCAGATATGGCGAATGAGAAGGCGCTGAAGGACGCAAAAGACGTTCTCCTGGACGAGACCGTACATATTCTCAGCGACACATCCGACCTCCTAAAGGTCCGGACGGCAAAGAACAATTGATCCAACACGGGTGGTCGGCGCCAGGGGTTGAGCGCTGGCGCGTTCCATAAATAACAAATGGTGCAACGATGGCAGGTCAGATCAATATCGAAAAGCAGGAGACAGAAAAGGGAGGGCGCTATGTGGCGGTCGTATCAGGCCACGAAGCCGAAATGACCTTTTCGCGTGCAAGCCCGCATCTGATCATAGTGGACCATACGGCCGTGCCGGATGCATTGCGCGGCCAGGGAGTGGGGCAGGCTCTGGCCCTCCATGCGGTGGAAGATGCACGGGCAGGGGGATGGAAGATCATCCCGCTCTGCCCGTTCATGCGCGCTCAATCGCTTCGGCATGGGGAATGGGCCGATGTTATTCAGCAGCGGTAGAGTTCTTTTGATAACTTCACCCTGATCGAGTGAATTCTCAAAAAATCTCAGGCTAGCCGATCATCGCGCGCCGGTCGGCGACTGGCATTTCCTCGTCGCGTGGCTTGCCATCGCGCTGTTCGAGTGCCTCGGCCTTGGCAAGTTCGGCTTCCGATTCGGCAAGCGCAGCCTCGGCGTCATCTTTCTGAGCCTTCAGATCACGGATCGAATCAAACAGATTGTCGCGACGCTGGCGGGCAGCCTTGGCAAATGTCGGATAGGCGAAATGTGTAATGTCGGTGATGCCGGCCTTCTTTTCCTCGGACAGGATCTGCGTGTCCAATTCAGCGGCCATACGTTCGAACTCACCCATCATGAGATCAAGCTGGCCGAGCTGGCGGCGCTTTTCCTTGACCTGAAAGAGTTTCAGCCGAACCAAACCTTCATGCGACTTCATATGTACTACCCCCTAAACGCCTTCACACAAACCGGCACTCTGACGTCGCCAAAAACGCTGACGAGGGGTCACCCGGCCGACATTTCACCCGAATCACTTCGGGAAAATGAAACAAAAACTTAAAGGCTCCCTTGTCTGGTAACCTTTCCTTTACGTTCAGCATTAATCATACGCCTTAAGACTTAAAGCTCGGTAAATCGAAACCTGAAGTTTTTAGGCAGAGAATTTATCGAGTCGAATGAGTCGCTTAGCGCCAGAACCTGAAGCTCTATCTGATGGTTTTGACCGGCGACTTGACCTTATGAATCAATGCTGTGCCCACGATCCTTAATTTAAGAGTCAAAGGCACTTGCAAAGCGGAATTAGATTTTGTTAACCATTCGGTGGCAATCTTAACGTTATGGAAACGGGTTGTTTCGCGACCTGACTTCGGGATTGCCCTGACTGAGGTTTATTGGGCAACCCATTTCAGCGGCGGGAAAAGGGGAATGATATGCGGGTTCTTTTAATCGAAGACGATAGTGCAACGGCCCAGAGCATCGAGTTGATGCTCAAGTCGGAAAGCTTCAATGTTTACACGACTGATCTGGGCGAAGAGGGTGTCGATCTCGGCAAGCTCTACGACTACGATATCATCCTCCTCGACCTCAACCTGCCGGACATGTCCGGTTATGAAGTCCTGAGGACTTTGCGTCTGTCGAAGGTGAAGACACCGATCCTCATCCTCTCCGGTATGGCCGGCATCGAGGACAAGGTTCGCGGCCTCGGCTTCGGCGCCGACGATTACATGACCAAGCCTTTCCACAAGGACGAACTTGTTGCCCGTATCCACGCGATCGTGCGCCGTTCGAAGGGCCATGCCCAGTCGGTCATCACCACCGGCGACCTGATCGTCAATCTGGATGCCAAGACCGTCGAAGTCGCCGGTCAGCGTGTTCACCTGACGGGCAAGGAATACCAGATGCTGGAGCTGCTCTCGCTCCGCAAGGGCACGACGCTCACCAAGGAAATGTTCCTCAACCATCTCTATGGCGGCATGGACGAGCCCGAACTCAAGATCATCGACGTCTTCATTTGCAAGTTGCGCAAGAAGCTCGATTCGGCATCGGATGGCATCAACTACATCGAAACCGTCTGGGGTCGCGGCTATGTCCTGCGCGAGCCGGACGCGACGGAAATGCGCGAGATCGCCTGACCCCTTTGCAGTGAAGACCAAAAGGCTCCGTTTGACGGAGCCTTTTTCTATTAGATCCAGACGTCATTGCGTGCGGTACGCTCGCCGCCCTCATGGCCAGTATTCAAGACCCCGCGCGGCTCGATAAGCATCAGCTTGACTTCCTTTTTTGCGAACGGCTTGTGCTCGACGCCCTTGGGGACGACGAACATTTCGCCCGCTTTCAGGAGAACGAACCCATCTCTGAAATCAATACGCAGTTCACCGTCGATGACGATGAATGCCTCATCGGTTTCTGGATGATCATGCCAAATGAAATCGCCCTCAATTCGCGCAATCTTGAACTGGTAGTCATTCAGCTCAGCGACGACTTTCGGCAGCCATTGTTCCGAGAACAGTCCGAACTTATCGGCAAGATTGACTGCGTTGTAGGTATTCGCGGCCTCGTTCGTTGGCATATTCAACTCCTCATCATTGGAACGGATGGGGTTATAAGCCTGTGACAAACCTTGATCTTGTACGATTGTGCAAAAGAAGGCCGGAGCGCAATGGCGTCCGTTTTAGCATTTGGCCTTCAGCGGATAGATCGTTTCACCCTTCGCCAGCATCGCCACGTATCTTTCGATGCGGCTGGCGCGTGTCTTCGCCTGCACCGCAGTGTGGACACGGTGAAGAATCGCGAACCGGTTGGTTCCGTCGAGCCTGTTGAAAAGTGCCTGCGCAGCCGGATTGGCGTCCAGTGCCTGCTGGAGGTCTTCTGGTACGGTTGCGGTGCTCTGCGCCGCATAGGCCGCGTCCCATCTGCCGTCCGCCTTGGCCCGCTCAACTTCAGCGAGACCACCAGCCCTCATTCGGTCCTGTTTGATCAATTCCAGGGCCTTGTTGCGATTTTTCTCGGACCACTTGCTCCGAGGCTTTCGCGGCGTGAAGCGGATAAGCCAATGATGCTCGTCGAATTTGTCGATCTGGCCGTCGATCCAGCCATGGCATAGCGCGCATTCGATCGCTTCGGCCTGCGATACGCTTGCTACACTTGAGCCTTTCTTCGCAAGTTTGAGCCAAATGCCTTTAGAGGCAGGCGGCTGTTGGGCCAGCCATGCCTCGAACTGTTCGGCAGATACGAACAGCATGATCGGAAGGTCAGACTTGCTCGTTGGCATCAGCCTTCCATCGGTACCTGTGGCAGGATTTCGGTGATCGAAGCGCGATTGAAGGGTTTCAAAAGATATCCCGCAGCACCCGCACGCTTGGCGCGCATGATTTTGGTGACATCGATTTCGGGCAGGCAGAGATAGATCTTGCTGTTCTCGCCACCTGGCAAAGCGCGAACCTGGGTTATGATATCGACCGCTGGCATGTCGGACAGGGCGCTGTCCAGAATGATCACGTCGGGCATCTCGACGCTGCATGCGGCAACAGTCTGAAAGCCGGTGTCGGCCGTGGTCACGACGGTCGTGCCACTGGCGATAAGCCGGCGCGCAACCTTTCTGACCACAGGCGATCCATCTACAATCATGCAGCGTAACAATCGACGCACTCCGAGTCGCAAGGTAAATTTATGCTGGTTCGGGCGAAAGACTAACAGGCCTTGGGTGAACAAATGCCCAAGGTTGATGGTAAATTTTAGTGCAACTTTTAGGAAGTTCTCACGCGGCGGTGAAAACGATCTCCTCGGGCGTGGCATGAATCGAGATGGTCATGTCGGCTTCCTGAGCCAGTAGCAAAGTATAGTAGGGCTGCACCGCGTGCGCGTCGATCGGCTCTTCGGGAACCTTGCCGCTGTGAAGTTCAAGAAACTTCGGCGGTACGCGCAGCATCGGCCCGCGCGACGTCAGGACAAAGCGCGGCTGCGTTTCCGGCGTTTCCAGAGCCACCGACAGGGTGCCGCCGCGTGGCAAGGCCGCGTTGGCGATCAGGACGAGATTGAGCAGGAGTTTGACCTTGTTCTTCGGCAGGAGCACACGGGTGCCTTCCCAGCTCAGTTCGGCTTTTTCGCCCTTCATATATTCATTGGCGACATTGTGGGCATCGCCGGTGTCGATCTGGACGCCAGCGGAACCAGCAGCACCAAAAGCGATACGCGCGAATTGCAGCCGGGCCGAAGCGCTGCGTGCGCTGGACTTGATGAGGTTCATCGCGTCTTCATCAGCGCCACCTTCCTCCAACAATTCCAGCCCATTGTTGATGGCGCCGACCGGCGAAATGATATCGTGGCAGATACGGCTTGAGAGGAGCGCTCCAAGGTCCGTTGCCGAAAGAATAACGGGCAATGTCATAAGAGAATCTCCTGAAGACTATCTGGGTTGGTTCAGAGGTCGCAGCGAATCAGTGAACCCTGCGAATCACTCGAGTTTCTGGTCCTTTTGGATACATAGCCTGATCCGGATCGGCAAGAACGTCGTGGAAAAAGCCTGTAAATACTGAAATTCTTGCGTTTTTGCTGATCTTTATGAGTCATTGAAATGCCCAGATCGATTCATAAACTTTTATACAAGGTTTACCGCCTTAAATAGAGTTCATTGGATAAGCAGACGCAAGATCTGCGCATACCGGTATCAGGCGTCAGGCAAAGAAGCGAACAGCCAAAAGGAATTGTGATGGCGTCTCTACTCTTGTCTTTGAACCGTGGCTTTCTTCTCTTCATGACGATCGTATCGCTCGTCGTTGCGCAGGCGCAAACGGCGCGCGCGCAAGAAACCTATTCGATGGAAGAAATAATCAATTCAGGCCAGCGGTTTTTCGGATCAACATCGGGCGGGCTCGCCACTGCTGTCGAGAAGGTGTTCCAGAGTTACGGTTTGCCTAACGGCTATGTCCTTGGCGAGGAAGGGTCCGGGGCGCTTATCGGCGGGCTGACTTACGGCGAGGGTTCGCTTTATACAAAGAACGCCGGGGATCACAAAACTTTCTGGCAGGGACCCTCCATCGGCTGGGATTTCGGCGGGCAGGGGTCGCGCGTCATGATGCTTGTCTATAATCTTGACGATGTGGACAATCTTTACGGGCGTTTCGTAGGCGTTGCCGGCTCGGCCTATCTGTTCGCCGGAGTTGGTTTCAATGTGCTCAAGCGCAATCAGGTACTGCTCGTGCCAATCAGGACAGGTGTTGGCGCGCGGCTTGGCGTCAATGTCGGCTATCTGAAACTGACGCACACTGCCACGTGGAATCCGTTTTGATCGACTAGGTTGCTATTTGGCGACGGGACGCGGACGCTTCAGTTCGCGTCTTTTTGTTTTGGGCCCTTTGCTCTAAGACATACCAGGATAGATATCCAACAGGACCCCAATCGTGATCCAGTCTGCGCTATATTTTGCCCTCGGATTTCTGAGCGCCGTACTGCTGGCGCTGCTGATTGCACCGCCTATCTGGCGCCGGGCAATGCTGCTTACCCGCAGACATGTGGAAGCCGAAACGCCGCTGACCCTCAACGAGATTCAAGCCCAGCGGGATGGCCTGCGGGCTGAACATGCGATGGCCGAACGCAAACTGGAATTAACTCTGGAAAGCGCTTGGGAAAAGGCCGCATTGCTGCTGGCGGAACTTGGTGAGAAAGAACGCCTCGCGCGCAATCTCGCTGGCGAACTTGAGGCTCGCGACCAGACGATTGCAACCTTGAGCGCGGCGCTTGGAGCGCATGAGCAAAACCTCGAGAAATCGGCCAAGAATCTGACCGGGACTGAACAGACGCTGGAACAGCGTTCGGCGGAACTTGAATTGCTTAACCGCCGGATGTCGAACCTTGCGATCAATTCGGACAGTTTGCAGATCGAGCTGGCGGCGCATTCGGCGCGGATCGAGAACCTCTCAAACGAACTGAAAGACGCGCGTCAGGCGAAACGCGACAGCGAGGAACTGCGTCGCAAGGCCGAGACTGAAATGAAGGCATTGCAGCACTCGTTGGAACAGGAAACGAAGCGCAGCGCCGAATTCGAGAAACAGGCGAACGCTCTCATGGCGAAACTTTCCGATGCCGAGGCAAGATTGTCGCGCCGCGAGAAGGAAATCGAGCGGATCAACGAGCGCTTGCGCAAGGTACTTGCGGATGGTCGCAAGCGAGGCGCGTCGGTACTCGACGCTCCCCGCGACAAGGAAGCGCTGGTTCAGGCGCAGGAAACCAGGCTGCTGCGCGAAGAGATGAACACACTTGCTGCGCAGGTTGTCGCCATGGTCGCCCGGCTGGAAGGTCCGGCCTCGCCGGTCAATGAATTATTGGCAAAGGCAGGCAACGACATGCCTCGGGCATACGATGAAAACGGCAAGGTGATCGTAAGTCTCGCGCAGCGTATTCGCGCACTGCAAGCCAATTCGTCAGATGCCGGAAAAGCCGCTGAACCGCGATAGGGCAATTCCCGAAGCGGTCGCGACGTTGAGACTGTCAAACTCCCTGGACATCGGAATCTTCACTGTTTGGAGTCTTTGCAATAGTTGCGACGGCAGGCCTTCGCCCTCCGTACCGAGCAACAGTGCTGTGCGGGGCGATGGCTTGACGTCATAGATGCTTCGCGTCCCTGACGGGCTGAGGGCGAACAGCTCGAAGCCCTTGTTCTGCAGCTTCGAGACGATCGTCTCGATCGAACCTTCCCGTGCAAATGGCACCTTGAGTGCCGCTCCGACCGAAACGCGAATCGCCTTGCGGTAAAGCGGGTCGCAGCTGGTCTCGTCCATCAGAACGCAATCTGCCTCGAAGGCGGCGGCGTTGCGGAAGATCGAGCCCATATTGTCATGGTTGGCGATGCCGCACAGCACGACGGCCAGCGCATTTTCCGGCATTGTCTCGACGAGCTTGTCCAGCGAGCGGGGTGCGTTGCGTTTTCCGACTGCGAGAATACCCCGGTGCATCGGGAAACCCGCAATTGCATCCATTGTCTCGCGCGACACGCAATAGACGGGAATGCTATCGGGGCAAAGGCTCAGCTGTTCGGTCAATCCGGCGAGCCGGTTTTCCAGAATGAGTATGGATTCGACTGCAAATGCCGGATTGGAGAGGAGGACATTAAGGACGACCTTACCCTCGGCGATGAAGCGGCTTTCACGGCCCACCAGATCGCGCTCGCGCACATTGCGATAGGGTGCAAGGCGTTCATCGGAAGCCTCGGCGATGCGGGTTACGCGGCGCTTCAGCCAGTCGTTCCCTGCGGGTGCAAAGGTCATTGGGATGTCTGCGACGATTGGAGTCCGGCACGCGCTTCATTTGCCATCCGCACGAGCGTCTGACGCATATTCTCGGTGGAAGTCAGCGGCTCGGCAAAGAAGATACGCAGTACCTCATCGCCATCGGCAAGACCGAAGCCATCGGCATCGATGCCGGTCATGCGCCAGTTGCCTTCGGGCGCCTTGGCGAAAAAGCGGGCATAGAGGCCAATCGCGTCCGTGTGATCCTTGTTCATGTGTTCCACCGCGCCCTGTTCGGCGGCTGCGAGCTCGTCGTTCACCGGACTGAGGCTCAGCCATTCAGTTGCAGCCAATTGATAGGCCCGGCCAAACCCGCCATTCAGCCGTGCATGATCCGGCTCGAGCCGGAAGAACCGGAAATCGCCGAGGCTGGCGTAGAGTTTTGCTTTGGGCAGGTGAGACAAATAACGCCACTCGATACGCGCGTGTTCAGGCGCATCGCGCTGAATCTCGCGGGCCGTTGCGGATATGGTCATGCGCGGGTAGGCGAGGGGATCGCCTTTGCCGGGTTCGCCGACGAGCAGCGAGCAACGCGGATCGGCAAGCAGCGCCGGCGTATGTGCGGCAAGGGCTGAAACGAGAATGACGGGCGTGCCGTCATGATCAGTCGACAGACCGACGCGTGTTGCAATGGGAGCACCAGACTGAGGATCGAGCGTCGCGATGACCCCATGGCGGGCCGTGCGCAGCAAGGTACGCGCAAGGCGGATTGCGCCCTCATCAATCTCGCGCAAGACATCCTTCTTCTCGGTCACGGCAGATCCTTATGCTGGGTCAGACCGATTGATAGTTCTTCGAAGGGTGGGGGACAAGCCCTCGCTGGCGCTATGAAGATCAGGCGGCGATCGGGTGTTTGTCGTTCAGGCCGACATCGTTCATGCAGTCGCGGAGAAGGTCGAGATCGACCGGGCCGATCGTGCAAAGAACCGGCGCGACTTCTTCGGGCGGAACCTGCAGGGCCATTAGTTCTTTCAGCGCTTCCATTAGCGATTCGCGGCTATCGTACCTGGCGGATTGCGGGCGCATAGTCTTGCCTTTTGAGCTTGAGCAGTTGTATCGAGTTTAAGGCAAATACGGTAAACAAATCCTTAATTCTGCCATTATTGAAATTTTTTTGCTGTCGAACCGAATAAAATAACCCCATAATTTCAAAAGGATGATAGTGTGGTGTGACACAATTACCATCTTTGCCATTGTTTGGCCCCAAATGACATCATTCTGTGAGCACCTTCACCAGCAGGAACAACAGCGATGAGAATTGCTTCGTGATCGGCTTCGCTAAGTGGAAAATCCATTCTATTGCGGGCATAATCGCAGCCGCCGGGCTTGTCAGCGGCTGCACGCAGACCGGCCAGCACTCCAAGCTTTCGGCTAATCTGACATCGTCGCATGCGAGCGGCAGCAAGACTTACGCCTATACCCCCAAGGACAAGGA
Source organism: Phyllobacterium sp. (assembly GCF_037994405.1). Lineage (GTDB taxonomy): Bacteria > Pseudomonadota > Alphaproteobacteria > Rhizobiales > Rhizobiaceae > Phyllobacterium. The sequence continues at coordinate 2,723 of NZ_JBBNAN010000345.1, read as the reverse complement.
ATGCCTCGAGCGGGCGATGTTCTTTGAATCCAACCGCTCCAGTCAGGAGGGATTGCTGGCAGTCGGTACGGTGGTGATGAACCGGCTCGATTCGGGCAAATGGGGCAATTCGATTTGCGGTGTGGTCGGCCAGAGGGGACAATTTGCTCCCGGCGTACTGTCGCGCCCAATGCAGTCTACCGCGCTGCCCGATGTCCAGGCTGCGGCGGACGCAGTCCTCAAGGGTGAACGCAACCCCAAGGTGAAGAACGCGATGTATTTCCACACCGCCGGCCTTCGCTTTCCCTACAGGAACATGCACTACACGGTTGTCGCGGGCGGTAACGCTTTCTACGAAAAGCGTGACCGTTACCACACAGCTGACATCGCCTCGAATGAGGCGAGCAGGGCGATTGCCAACGCCTATATCGCCAGCACTAGAATGGCTGGTGCGAAGCGCGCAAATACCGTGTTCGTTGCCAGCGCTTCCCAACGGTTACCTGCAACAACCTCAACGCCTACTTCTGGTCGCGTGATTAACGAGCAACCTATCATTGTTGCGCAGGCTGACATTGAGCCCATGGCATTTAACAGCACCAGAGTAGCAGTGCCGATGGATCCGCCGCCGCAGGCGATGGATTACAGGTCGACGACAATCCAGACCGTGCAGGTCGCCCAGCCGGTACAGGCAACCCAGACGACTGCGGAACAAGGCGTGCTTGCCTATGAAACGCCGAACGGGAAAGCTGTCGATGCGATCGGCAAAATGCTGCTGGCGCAGGATCGTCCAAACGCCCTCTGAATATTAACGTATCAAGAATTGCTGTCGTCCCGGGCATGTAACCGGGGCCGTTTGCGGCTACGGCACGAGATAGTGATGCGCCCATTCGTCGTGGGGGACAATCTGCCCGATGGCGTATTGGAATGTCAGGATGGACATGTGATCAGGCGAGGTCGAACAGGTATAGGATAGATGGTACCATTCGCCCTTGCTGCGGAATGCTGCGCCGGCCGAACGAATTTTATCGCCCTTGATTTTCGGCTCCTCGAACGCGTATGCCACGAGTTCGTCAGGCACGAGCTTGGCAGGATCCTTATGGATACGCTCCATCGCCTCAAGATCGCAGCGCTGCTCCAGCCTGGTTTGCGGGTCAAGCCGTTGCAACTCTTCAGCGGCGCCATTGTCCATAGCCCTTACCGGACTCGCCAAGGCGACCGATAGCAAGAGCATGGCGCTAATTGTTCTCATCGTGACCGACTTTCAAATTGTAATAGGATGCACCAGACGCAGCTACCAGCCTGGCGTGCTGGTTGAGATATCATGGCCGGTGCGCCGCATAGATACCTATCGGATTGGGACCAAATTATGAAAGCCCGGTTGCTGTCACGGAAATTTGCTCTAACCCTTCCGCCGCTCGTCACCGTTGGCTTCAATATAGGCGTAGATATACGAGAATGACGGCTGGGCCCGGTTGGCAGGCTCGACAAGGCCCGCGACGCTCCCCAGTGTGGCGGCATAATTGTTGCAATTGAACCCGACCATCCGCCACATCGGAGGATTGGCGAGATCAGCCCGGATTTTTTGCAGCAATTGCTGGTACTGCCGTTCGGTCAGCGATACGCGATAGGCAGCGTTGGGTGTAAAATGGCAATCTTCGAAGCTTGGCACAAGATCTGCCGGCATGGGAACAATCGCCCCACCATAGAGCCCGATGAGACTGCCCTTTGGAAAGAGGCCGATAGACTGCCGTGTAACCGGTTTGCCATCGCCATCCAGCCTTCCAAAAACCACATAGACGTGACCGCTTGGTATGCTGGATGAGAAGCGCTGGCGAAATTCGATATAGGCGGGGTCTCCGGATTGCGTATGGTCGGCCGTCAGCTTTGCTGCGACACCATCGGGATTTCCATGAGCCGCACAGGTGAGCTGCGGGATTTCTGGCACATGACTGGTGCAGGGCCGGCGCCGGTCACCGCCGTCTGACAGACCAACGGTGCTGCCGCCATAGAGGCGGACAAACTTCGTCCATCGATTTTCGGAGATCAGTAAACATAGGGCAGGACACGCCAAGTACGGCCGCAGTAACGAAGATATTCTTCCCCAAATGCCTCTTCCATCATCGCCTCCTCGGGTCCAATGCGGGAGAAGAACAAGAAACCAAATCCAGCAAGGCCAGCCAGTCCAGCGACATAATTGGGTAGCAGCAGTGCCTGGGTCAATGCCATGAGCCAGAAGGCCGTGTACATGGGGTGGCGGAGGTGCTTGTAGACACCTGTGGTGATGAGCTTGTGGTCTTGCTTGAGTTGCAGAGAGACGGACCACATCTGGCCAAGGGCCTTATGGGTCAGCCGGAAAAGCACCAGCGCCGTAATTGCGGTGACAATTCCGAGGATGAAAAGATATGGGCTCGGCTGATATGATGCTGAATGCGGCCGACCTGTGGCGACGTAGATTGCGGGTATGACGCCTAGTCCAGTAAGGGAGACGGCGAGGCGAAGCGTATCGGCGCCCTTGCGCCGGTCAACCGTGAGCTTTGCCCGACGCGCTCGCCGATCAAAGGGCCGGCGCAGCAAATACCAGCTAGCAACAAAAGCGACCCAAAGAACTTTGCCAGCAGAGACGAGAGAAATCATATGGTCACGGTTTCGGGAACGTTGAGCGAGACGGGAGTAGAGGCAGAGCCATCGCATGGAAGACCACCTTGTGCGGCGACGTTGGCAAAGCGCTCCGGGCCGCACAAAAT
>NZ_JBBNAN010000344.1:0-43133 GCF_037994405.1 Phyllobacterium sp. | reverse complement strand
GCGTAGCCCCCCGGCACCAAGCCTTCGTAAATTTCGCCCTTGGCAGTCGCGATTTCCTGAAGGTTCTTGAAATGGCCAAGGTGAGCCGGCGCAATCAGCGTAATCAACGCTACATGGGGACGCACCATCTTGACCAAAGGACGAATCTCGTCAGCGTGGTTCATGCCGATTTCAAAGACACCATAGTCGGTATCTTCCGCCATACGGGCGAGCGTCAGCGGCACGCCCCAATGATTGTTGAACGATGCGACCGAAGCATGGACCTTGCCGGCATTCGAAAGCACGTGCCGAAGCGCTTCCTTGGTCGTGGTCTTGCCCACCGATCCCGTAACCGCAATGATCTGTGCGTGAGACCGTTGACGTGATGCGACGCCAAGCCGCGTCATCGCCATCAGGACGTCATCCACGACGATCATCGGGGCCTTCAATTTACCGAGTGCTGGCAATTTCGCTTCAGAAACAACCAAAAGAGCAGCACCCGCCGCGACGGCAGCCGTAGCAAAATCATGACCGTCGAGCGCATCCCCCTTAATGGCAAAAAACGCCTCGCCCTTGCGCAGAGTGCGGGTGTCGATTGAAATCCCGGTAATGCCGTCCGGCAATTTGCCGACGGGCCTGCCATTCATGGCTTCGATCATCGCATCGGAAGTCCAGAGCAGGCTCATGCACCGCTCTCCTGGGTGCTTTGGCGCGCTAACCGGTCTTTCAAGGCTTGTCCAACCTCGGCGTGATCAGAGAATGGTAACACGGCATCTCCAACGGTCTGGCCTTCCTCGTGGCCCTTTCCAGCAACAATCAGCGTGTCACCCGATTTCATCATGGCGACAGCCTCGCGGATTGCCTCGCGCCGGTCGGGGATTTCGCGGGCACCTGGCGCCGCGGCCAGAATCTCGGCACGGATCGTCGCGGGCACTTCCGAACGGGGATTGTCATCGGTCACGATGACAACATCGGCAAGACGGGTGGCGATTTCGCCCATCATCGGGCGTTTACCCTTGTCACGGTCGCCACCGCAGCCAAAGACGACAATGACCCGACCGGTTGTAAAGGGTCGAACCGATGCAAGAACATTTTCAAGAGCATCGGGCTTGTGTGCGTAATCGACATAGGCAGGGGCACCTTCCTCTGTCGCGCCGACCAGATCAAGGCGTCCAGGGGCCCCCTTCAACCGTTCCAGACCGCGCATCGCAGCGGCAGCGGGAACACCGGTCGCGATGGCAAGACCTGCAGCGACCAGGCCATTGGCAACCTGGAAGTCACCAGCCAGCGGCAAAGTGATCTCATAGATTTCATCGGCAATGTGCACTTCGACGTGCTGGCGGAACCGCTCATGCTCGACACGCTTGAGTGTAATAAAATCGCCCTTCCGGCCAACAGTCAGTACCTTGCAACCAGCTTCAATGGCGGCAGCAATCGTCGGCTTGGAGAATGGATCATCGGCGAAAATGACGGCAGGCGCTCCCTTCGGTAAAAGTTCCCTAAAGAGACGCAGTTTAGCCGCGTGGTACTCTTCGACCGTTGGATGATAGTCCATATGGTCGCGGCCGAGATTGGTGAAAGCACCAGCGGAAAGCCTGACGCCATCGAGCCGGCGTTGATCGAGACCATGGGACGAAGCTTCCATCGCCGTGTGAGTCACACCTTCCTCGACCAGTTCGCGCAGCAATTTGTGCAATTCAACCGGGTCCGGCGTCGTCAGTGAGCCGTAATCGTCGCGCTTGGGTGAAACAACGCCGGTGGTACCGATACTGGCAGACGCGAAACCGGCTTGTGCCCAGATCTGGCGCGTGAATGAGGCGACAGAGGTCTTGCCACTCGTGCCGGTAATGGCGACCATCACATCCGGCTGCAGTTTGTAGAAACTGGCCGCGGCCAGTGCAAGGGTTCGGCGCGGATCGTCGACATAGATGATCGGGACCGCAATCTTGCCAAGCTTGGCACCCTTGGAGGTGACAATGACAGCCGCACCGCGTGCCGCAGCATCTGCAGCGTAGGCGACGCCGTCGGCCTTGGAGCCCTTGAGCGCTGCGAACAGAAAACCGCGTTCGACCTGCCGGGAATCCGACGTCAAACCACGGATTTCCTTCTCTCCGATTTCGGAGATGGCCAGGGCGGGAATGCCGTTCAAATCTTTTAGTTTCATGGCCGTTTCGCTTTACTCGTCACCATCATAAGAAACCTGCAATGGCGCCACTTCTTGGCCGAAATCGGGCTTCACGCCGAGAAATGAGGCAGATCTGCGGATGATTTCGGCAACCATTGGCGCCGCATTATAGGCCGCAATACCACTGCTTTGGCCCTCAGCCGGCTTTGGTTCGTCGATAATGGTCAGAACGACATATTCGGGTTTTTCGATCGGAAATGACGCGACAAAAGCGTTGAACCGCACATTATCGGCGTATCTGCCATTGACCACTTTATTGGCCGTGCCGGTCTTGCCGCCGACGCGGTAGCCCTTGACGGCCGCATTCCGTCCCGAGCCGGTTTCGCCGTTGAGCTTGTAGAGATAACGCATATCGTCACTGGTCTTTTCGTTCACCACCTGTTTGGCGACCTTACTGGCTTCTTCGACTGTGCGCGGCAGGAACGTCGGCTCGATGAGCTTGCCGCCGTTCATCAAGGCGGCCGCGCCAACCGCCGTTTGCAGCGGTGTTGTCGCCATGCCGTGACCGAAGGAGATCGTGATCGAGTGCACCTTCTTCCAGACTTTCGGTTCGAATGGACGCGCTACTTCCGGCAGTTCTGTCTGCATGCGATCGAGAAGCCCAAGGCGATGCAGGAATTCACGATGGTTTTCGATACCCACCATGTCCGCTTCCCTCGCCGAACCGATATTGGACGAGAACACGAAGACCTCCGGCAGGGTCAAAACGCGGCCCTTTCCGTGGAAGTCATGAATGGTCTGGCGACCAATGGTGATCGGATGCGACGCGTCAAAGGTACTGTTCAGCGTCGCTTTGCCGGAATCAAGTGCCATAGCGGTCGTAAAACTCTTGATCGTCGACCCCATCTCGAACAGGCCCGCCGACATGCGATTGAGATGATCCTTGTCGAGAGCATTATAGGGATTGTTCGGGTCAAAATCCGGGGCGGAGGCCATGGCAAGCACTTCGCCCGTATTGACGTTCAGGACGACGGCGCCAGCTGCAATCGCGCGATAGCGTTGCATTGCATTCACGACAACGTCGCGCACCACGTGCTGCACGCGCAGATCGATCGACAAACGCACGGGTTCCAGCGAGCGGCTGTCGGCAAGACCGACATCGCGCAGGTCGGACAGTCCCTGCTCGTCGATGTATTTCTCCATACCGGCAATGCCCTGATTGTCGATATTAACGAGGCCAAGAATATGCGATGCGGTCGGGCCGCCCGGATAGAAGCGGGACTTCTCTGTGCGGAAACCAATGCCGGGGATGCCAAGCGCCATGATCTGGCTTTTTTGTTGTGGCGTTAGTCCGCGCTTTAGCCAGGCGAAGCCGGCGTTGCTCTTCAGACGGCTGTAGGTTTGCTCGAAATTGAGGTCGGGCAGCACGGTTGACAGCAGTTCGAACGCTTCGTCCGGGTCGATGATCTTGCGCGGCTCGGCATAAAGTGAAGCGGTCTTGATGTCTGTCGCCAGGACTTCGCCATTGCGATCGAGAATATCCGGACGCGACGCCAGCACCGCGCCAGTCGGGCCATTGTAACCGGACGTATCTTCCTGCATGCCGTAATAAACGAGCCGGCCAGCGATGACGCCGTAAATGCCCATGAAACAGGCTATGGCCATGACGACGCGGTTGCGTGCGCGATTGCCGGACTTCTTCCTCTTCGCGTCAAGCTCGAAGGCGGGCGCGGTGCCTGATTCCAGTTGAGCTTTCTTCCGCTTGATCCAGATCGCAGCCATCAATAAAGCCCCGCTCCCTTTGGCATTGCATTCGGGACAATTCGCTTGGTTGGCTTTGGCGCCGCCTTTGGTTTGTCGATGCTGCCCGTCGTTGTCGTGTCAGGCTTGATCGTTTGGCCGGCATTTGCCTGCGTGATGATGTTGGCGACATCATCGAAACCTTCCGACGCAGGTTTTGGCTGGGGCAGTTCATTGATGTTGACAATCTGCTGCGCCTCGACCTGCTTCAAGTCGAGCTGACCCTGGAACGACTCAACCAGCTTTTGCAGGCGGTTCGGTTGCGTCAGCAGGCTCCAGTCGGCCTTCAGCAGATCGATCGTATCTTTCTCGTCAGTGATCATGCGCTCCAGCTTGCTCACTTGCGCCATCTGTTTTTCAGCGTCGTGCTTGATCTTGTAGGTCACGGCAGCCGCCGCGATCATCAGGCCGATCAAAATGATGTCGAAGGTACGCAGCACGGATCAGCTCCTCGCCGTTTCATGGAATATGGGCAGATTGGGCAGGCCATAAATCGAATGATCTTCGGCAAGCGGCGGATGGTCCGTGCGGATTCCAGCGCGTAACTTGGCCGAACGCGCACGCGGGTTACGTGCGGCTTCGGCCTCGGACGGTGCGACGATACCCTTGCCGACAGGTGTGAAACTGGCCAAACGCTGTTCGAGCTGCGGCAGATGACGCGAACCGCCCCCGGTGCCCGAGCGGTCGGAAAAGAATCGTTTGACGATGCGGTCTTCCAGCGAATGGAAGGTGACAACGACAAGGCGTCCGCCAGGTTTCAGAACCCGCTCGGCGGCATGCAGCGCACGCACCAGCTCGCCGAGCTCGTCATTGACGAATATGCGCAGTGCCTGGAACACCCGCGTCGCCGGATGGATCGGTATTTTCGGATTTCGGCCGACGAGCGCCTCGATTGCATTGGCAAGATCGCGGGTGCGCGTGAATGGCTCGGTCGCGCGACGCTTCTCAATCATGCGGGCAATGCGCCCGGCATGGCGCTCCTCACCGAGAAAATTGAAAATGCGCGCCAGATCGCCGGTCTTCAGCCGATTGACGACGTCAGCCGCGCTTGGACCCGCACTCGACATCCGCATATCAAGTGGACCATCCTTCTGAAAGGAGAAGCCGCGTTCTGCCTCGTCGATCTGCATCGACGATACACCAATGTCGAGAACAATGCCGTCGGGAGCGCCGAGCAGCGCGACCTGGTCCAGGGAAGAGAAAGTACCCTGCACGAGGGCCAGGCGACCGGCATATTCCATTTCCATCTTGCGGCCAGCTTCGATGGCCGACGGGTCGCGATCGACCGCAGTAACCGAAGCGCCAGTTTCGAGAATGCGTTTTGTGTAGCCCCCTGCACCGAAGGTACCATCGATTATCAGCTGACCTTTTGCCGGCTGGAGCGCCGCGATCACCTCGTCGAGCAGAACCGGGATGTGGCGGTCGTCACCATTGGTATCTGGCGTGGCATTGCCGCCGGAACCTGCCATCAGCTGCCCTCCGCAAGAACGCTCATGGTTTCCTGACGACGCTTTTCCGCCAGCCGCTGGCGAACTTTTGTACGATGCGCTTCGAACTGATCCGGGTGCCACATCTGAAAATGTGTGTTGGCGCCCGCAAAGGTCACATCCACCGAGACCCCAGTATGTTCCCGAATAAAGTCCGTGACTGTTATGCGCCCGTCCCCGTCCAGCTTCAGAAAGCCACCATCCGCGTGGAGATAGAACGACATGTCGTCCGCTGTTTCGGCAAAGGGATCCTCTTGCTCCAGACGCTTGTCGAACCGTGTCAGCAGTTCCGGCCCGCCCACATCGAGTGCAGGCAAATGTAAGGAACGCAGTGCGTAGAGCTCGCTGTGCCCGGCCTTCTGGATGATCGAACGGAACTGCGCCGGAACGGAGACCCGTCCCTTCGCATCGATCCTGTTCGTCACATGTCCGAGGTACCGGTTCAAAACGCAACACCGCCGTTTCCGCCCCAAGGGCGTCGATCATTCTCACCTCTGCTCGGCCGCTCGATTTCTTCGAAGCGCAAGCGCCATCAACAGACGTCACAGCACCGGCAATGTATGCCGCCTGCCAGCCTTGGCATGCCAAATCGTATTTCGGGAAACACCGTGTCGACTGAACGCTACTGATGAAATCAATCGATATCATGGGGCACTATGGGCGTCAATGGGACTAGAAGGTACAGGATGGGAATGGGCCATGATTCCAGCCCATTACCGGCGATTCTGAATTTATCGCTCATTAAGCTTAATGAAGGGTTAGGACTCTCGATGCCGGCCCTCCCCCGCACCTAGAGCGAGAGCGAGGGTCAGGACATATTAATATGATCGAAATGGCACCTGGAACGGCAAAAAGATGCGAGGAGAAGCATGAAGGGCGGGGTCTTCCCCCCGGCCGAATGGTTCGACACTTGAGCTTGCCGCCGTTTCGGCGTCCGCAGGATATGGTCTTTTCGCCCGGCTACATTGTCGCAAAGGCTCGACAATGGATAAACATTGCCATCGCCTCTGCTCCTCGTATCCAAACGAAAAGCCTCATACCATTTCGACCAGATTAACAGGTCCTTACCCTAGCAACGAGGTAAACTGAAATGCCAGCTGGCCTGTAAGCCGGGTTCTGTATGGCCGGACTTTCGTCCAGCGCGGCAGCCATTCATCTTGGACGGATGTTACCACCCGCCTCCTGCAACCTACCCGGACGACTGACCTGGAAACTGGTCGCCAGGCTTTCACCTGGCACGCCGTCCCTATTCGGTTTTGCTCCCGGTGGGGTTTGCCATGCCGCCCCTGTTACCAGTTGCGCGGTGGGCTCTTACCCCACCCTTTCACCCTTACCCCGTCATTCCTTGCGTCCGATCGATTCCGGATCAGGCGCAACGAAAGACGGGGCGGTTTCCTTTCTGTGGCACTTTCCCTGGGGTCACCCCCGCCGGATGTTATCCGGCACCGTGTTTCCCTGGAGCCCGGACTTTCCTCACATGCCGCCTTTCGACTTATGACATGCGCGGCTGCCCGGCCAGCTGGCGACCCGTATAAATGCGCAATTGAGGAAAAACGCAAATGAAAAAGGGCCGGACAAACTGTCCGACCCTTGTTCAGCGGCAGATTTTAAAAGGGCCTTACATCGAAGCCATTTCCATCTTCACCTTGGCGCAATAGTTGGCAGAGACCGGATTCATGCGGGTTGCACCGTGTCCGGCATTGTAGCGCAGGATCGTGCCGCACGTCGTGCCATTGCCAAGCTTGTGTGCTCCGGCAAGATACTTCATGCCCCAACGTATGTTCGTGTCCGGATTGTAGAGTGCCTCGCGTGAACCGGTATAGCCGAGACCACGGGCGGTCTCGAGCTTGATTTGCATCAGGCCGATTTCCCCGGCACTTCCGGTCATGTTCGGCTGGTAATTGCTTTCAACGCGCACAACGGCGTTGGCCAGAGCTACCGGCACGCCATAGGACGCTGCATAGGAATTGATGATTGTCGAATACGTCGTCGATCCCATCGCGGAGGCGATGCTGCCTGTGGTCATTGTATCGACATTGCCTGTCGTCGTATTGGTCACAACCGTCTTTACGCGGGCCTTGGCCTGAACGACCGGGCGCTTGTGCACGGAGACCTTCTTGTTAAGACGCTGGGATCGAGCGGCGCTTTTCTTGACGACAGGCGCCTTGGCTGCACTAACTTTGCTCTTGCTCTTCGACTGATCAGCCTTTGTTGACTTTTCATTGGCCTTTTCTTTTTCGGCTGCGGCCCGTTTCGCCTTGATCAAGTCAGCGAGGTTTGTCGGTTCCGCGGGAGCGCTGAGCGCTGAATTCGAGCCATAGAGAGCCATCGCCCCAAGAAGGGCGAAAATCATACCAATTTTTTTTGTCATCGTTTTCCGTCTAGATGCTTGGGCCACACGAACGTGCACGCCGGGATCGTTCCGTCGCCCAAAAAACAAAGGAGCAGAGCCGGAACACTGGCCAAGGATTTGACGGTCCAATGCAGCCGAATATTGATCGGCCAAATAACTTTGTGTAACTCATTGAAATATATAGGGTGCACTGCACAAAATGAGTCGAAAAAGACTTTCTTGTTCAATGCGTTATGCGCTTAGCACCGGCAGTGCAGAAAGTAATCGATGCAGGGTCTCGATGGTTGACAGGTCTGCGACTCCATCGACTTTCTGCGGGCGAAAATGGCGCTGAAACGCCAAAATGCCCAATTCTGTCGTCTTCCCGAACACACCATCGATAGGCACGCCATAGCCGTATAGCGCCAGCATGGACTGGAGCGCCTCAATTGGCTGTCCCTGATCGCCAATGGAGAAGAAACGCCCTCCCCTGATTGGTGAGGGGGTGACCCAGTGCCCCACGCCTGCATCGTAGAGTACCGGCCAGGGAAATTTCTCACCCGGATCGATCTTGCGTGCAGGCGCAATATCCGAATGGGCAAGGACGCCTTCCGGCCTGATGCCATGGCGCGAAATGATACCCTTGCATAAGTCGATGACTGCATCGACTTGTGCACCCACATATTCGGGGAAATCCAGTAAGGGACCGCCATTGACGATCTCGATCCCGATCGAACTGGAATTGATGTCAGCCTCGCCTTTCCAAAAGCTCTGACCGGCATGCCAGGCTCGCTCGCTCTCCGGCACCATTTGGACAATACGGCCGTCTTCATGAACGATGTAATGGGCCGACACTTCACTTGCCGGGTTGGCGAGCCAGCTTTCCGCAGCTTCGCCTGTTTCCATACCGGTATAATGGAGGATCAGGAGAGACGGGCGCTTGCCATCCTTGCGCGGGCCAGAATTCGGCGAAACACGGACTTCGGCGCGCAGATGGTCGGACTCAAACGCGCTCATATGCCTTCAGGTCTTTTTCGACTTTTTCCCAGGCCGCATTGATCGCGGCGATGCGCTGATTGGCAATGGCGATAAATTCTTCCGGCACACCGCGTGCAATCAGCATATCCGGATGGTTCTCGCGGACGAGCGCCCGATATTGTTTGCGCGCCTCTTCAAAACTAGCGTCGCGGGGAAGGCCCAGAACGAGGAATGGATCCGCCTGACCTCGACCGACATGCCGGGCAAGAATGCGGTCGAACTGCTCTTCGTCCAGCTGAAAGATTTCGGCCACTGTCCCAAGGAACGTCAGTTCCTTATCGTGTAACGCGCCGTCGGCCTTGGCGATATGGAACAATCCGTCAAGGATGTCTTCCAGCATTTTGCAATTGGGCTTGCCTGTGCCACACAGCGAAGCAAGTTGGGTAGCATAGGCTTCATAGCCTGCAACGTCCTGCTTGGCGAGATTATAGAGCCGCGATACCTGATCCTGGTATTGAGCCGGAACGTGGAAAATCTCGTGAAAGGCGTTGACCTCCACCTGCGTCACAACGCCATCGGCCTTGGCCATTTTTGCGGACAGCGCAATCATGGCGATCGAGAAGGCAACGCGCCGGCGCGTTTCCGGATCGCCCTCAAAGGCCGTCCGCACCGCTTCGATGATGCTGGAGAAAGCATCGATCGCGGTACTTGTAATGAAATCGCTGATGCGGCGCCAAATCGACATGACTTCGTTTTATTCAAATTCTTTCGCAATTGCGAGAGCGATATCGCGTCGAAGGTACAGTTTGATCGGACCGGTTGCCGCACCACTATCAACCAACAAAAAGGCCGGCCCAACGGCCGGCCATTTCTCTGAGAGCCAGCCCCGGTTACTGAACCCCGAGCGCTTCCTTGATAGCCTTTTCTGCTGCGTCCGCAGCGACCTTTATCTGGTCTTCAGTCTGCCCTGCAGCCTTGGCTGCATCTTCAGCCGCTTTGCGGGCAGTGGCGACAGCGGCCTGTTTCTGTTCGGCCGTCATGGTCGCGGCCTGCTCTTTCAGCTTGTTCAACGTGTCCTGGGCATTCATCGGCGCAGCCGGTGCCGCCGGGGCTTCCGTTTTGGCTGGCGCTGTGGCCGGGGCTGGCGCTGGGGCCGGTGCTGGCTGTTCGGTTGTTGCTGGAGCCTTTTCCGTCTTCTCTTCACTCTTGCCGCACGCGGCAAGCGTCAGAAGCGAAAGCGCCGCGAGTGAAACAACGAATTTGTTCTTCATGATTTTTTCTCTCCATAGTACTTAAGTGGCCCCTCAGACTCCACATTATCCAAAATATGGCAGAGTTGGGTTTTGTTTTTGTTTTCGGTTAAATTTCATGTGGATATCATCATTTTCGCAGAAATTTTGGAGTGAATAGCTCCACTGATTGCGCTCGCCACCTGGTCCTGCTTATTGTTGGAATGGCGGAAGCGGTCCGCCGAATTTACGAATCACCAAATTATTGAGATCGGACGAATAATATGAACAACACATGGGATTTCTGGATAGATCGTGGCGGCACGTTCACGGATGTCATCGCACGCGACCCAGCGGGACGCCTTATTGCACACAAGCTACTGTCGGAGAATCCTGAAGCTTATAAGGACGCGGCCATCCAGGGCATTCGCGAACTGCTCGGTGTCAGACAAGGCGATCCGATACCCTCGCATCGTATCGGCGAGGTCAAGATGGGAACAACAATTGCCACCAACGCGCTACTGGAGCGTAAAGGCGACCGGACGGTTCTGGTCATTACCAAGGGCTTTCGCGACGCGCTCAAAATCGCCTATCAGGCGCGACCGGATATTTTTGCCAAGGAGATAATCTTACCCGAACAGCTCTATGAACGCGTGATCGAAGTGGGTGAGCGCGTCAGGACAGACGGGTCCGTGGAGGTCGTCCCGGACGCGGATAATATCCGCGCGGCGTTGGCCGAGGCAAAGAGCGACGGGATCGACGCTGTTGCCATCGTATTCATGCACGCCTGGAACTATCCGGCGCATGAACAGATGGCTGCCGGGATCGCACGCGAGCTCGGCTTCGGTCAGGTCTCGGTAAGTCACGAGGTCTCGCCGCTCGCCAAGCTTGTCGGACGCGGTGATACGACAGTCGTCGACGCCTACCTCTCACCCATCCTGCGCCGATACGTCGAGCACGTCGCGCGTGAGCTTGGGATTATTGGCGCGCAAAAGACTGGAGTCTCCCCGGGCCTCTCCTTCATGATGTCGTCTGGCGGATTGACGGCAGCAGACCTGTTTCAGGGCAAGGATGCGATACTATCCGGACCGGCAGGCGGCGTCGTCGGTATGGTCGAAACGGCAAAACTCGCCGGTTTCGACAAGGTGATCGGCTTCGACATGGGCGGCACCTCTACCGATGTGGCACATTATGACGGCGAATATGAACGCGCCTTCGATACCGAAGTCGCGGGTGTTCGCATTCGCGCGCCCATGATGCGCATCCATACGGTGGCTGCGGGCGGCGGTTCGATCCTGCATTACAGTGCCGGACGCTTGTCCGCGGGCCCCGATTCCGCCGGCGCCAATCCCGGCCCGGCCTGCTATCGCCGTGGCGGGCCTCTCGCTGTCACAGACGCCAATGTCATGCTGGGCAAGTTGCGACCAGAGTATTTTCCGGCAATTTTCGGACCGGGGCAGAACGAGCGTCTTGACCGGAACATCGTCGCACAAAAATTCGCGGCACTCGCGGCCGAGATCGGTGACGGAAAAACGCCGGAAAAGATCGCGGAAGGCTTCATCACCATCGCCGTCGAAAACATGGCCAATGCGGTCAAAAAGATTTCGGTCCAGCGCGGCTATGACGTGACGCGATACCTGCTGAATTGCTTCGGCGGTGCCGGAGGGCAGCATGCGTGCCTCGTCGCTGACGCGCTTGGCATGGAAGCCGTGCTGATCCATCCCTTCTCCGGCTTGCTCTCCGCCTATGGAATTGGCCTGTCGTCGATTTTTGCGTCACGACAACAGGCATTGGTCAAAGCCTTTCTACCCGAAACACTAGGGGAAATCCGCCAGCTTTCCGAACGCCTTTCCGAGACTGTTATCGCCGAGATCGCAGAGCAAGGCGTGCCACGCGAACACATCACCTCGCGCCCTATCCTGCATTTGCGTTATGACGGTACCGATACGACGATCCCGATCGACTTCAGTGCGTCCTCGATCGAGCACGCGCGAGCTGGCTTTGAGGCAGCGCACAAGGCGCAATTCGGCTTCATCTATGAAAACAAAGGCATTGTTGTTGAGGCCGTGGGTGTCGAAGGCGCCGACGCACGCGGACGCAGCCAGGTTGAAAGCGAGCAGGAACAGGACAATTCAGCGCCTCAGCCTGGTGACACATGCAGGTTGTATTCGGGCGGGACATTCCACGATGCCGCAAGCTATCCTCGCGCCAATCTCAAGGCCGGGCATAAGGTCAGCGGCCCGGCGCTTATCATCGAAACGCACCAGACAATTGTTGTCGAACCTGGCTGGCAGGCGGAAATCACCGCGCTCAACCACGTTCTGATGCGCAGGGTCGAGAAAAAGGCGCGGGCATCGGCGCTCGGCACCGAAGCCGATCCCATCATGCTGGAAGTATTCAACAACCTGTTTATGTCGATCGCCGAACAGATGGGCGTGACGCTCCAGAACACCGCCTATTCGGTCAATATCAAGGAGCGGCTGGATTTCTCTTGTGCCGTTTTCGACCGCAATGGTGCGCTCGTGGCCAATGCACCGCATATGCCGGTACATTTGGGGTCGATGGACCGCTCAGTTGAAACGATCATCAAGCTAAACGAAGGTGATATACATCCGGGCGATGTTTTTGCTCTGAATGCTCCATACAATGGCGGCACCCACCTTCCCGATATCACCGTTGTCACGCCGGTTTTTGATGAGGCGGGCAACAACATCCTCTTCTATTCGGCGTCGCGCGGTCACCATGCGGATATCGGCGGATCGGCGCCGGGCTCGATGACGCCGCTGGCAACGACGGTGGACGAGGAAGGCGTTCTCATCGACAATTTCCGTCTCGTCGAGCGTGGCCGCTTTCGCGAAAAGGAATTGATGGAACTCTTGACCAACCACCCGTGGCCCGTTCGGAACGTTCATCAAAACATTGCAGATCTGAAAGCGCAGATCGCCGCCAATGAAAAGGGCGTGGCGGAACTGAAGAAGATGATCGGGCAATTCGGTCTCGACGTCGTGGAGGCCTATATGGGCCATGTGCAGGACAATGCAGCGGAAAGCGTTCGCGCTGTTCTCGATCGCTTACCGGAAAATTCCGAGTATTCCTACGCAACCGATACCGGCCAGACGATCCAGGTGAAGATCACGGTCAACCGCAGGGAGCGCCGCGCGACCGTCGATTTCACCGGCACATCGGCGGTGATGAAGAACAACTTCAATGCGCCGGAACCGGTGGCACGGGCCGCGGTACTCTATGTTTTCCGGGTCATGGTCGAGGGCGCAATCCCGATGAATGCCGGTTGCCTGCGGCCAATTGATATCATCATTCCGGATGGTTGCATGTTGAAGCCCTCCTACCCGGCAGCCGTCGTTGCCGGCAATGTCGAAACATCGCAGCATGTCACCAATGCGCTTTTCGGAGCCCTTGGCGCCATGGCTAACTCGCAGGGTACGATGAACAACCTGACCTTCGGCAACGATCAGTACCAATATTACGAGACGATCTGCTCAGGCTCGCCCGCGGGCCAATTCAACAATGGAACCGGGTTTGCCGGAACATCCGCCGTTCACACCCACATGACCAATTCACGTCTGACCGATCCCGAAATTCTCGAAATGCGGTTCCCGGTCTTGCTGGAGGATTTTCACATCCGCGATAACTCCGGCGGCAAGGGCAAATTTCTCGGTGGCGCAGGCACCAAACGCACCATCCGTTTCCTCGAACGCATGGATTGCGCTATCCTGTCGTCGCATCGCAACCGTCCACCCGAAGGGCTCGACGGCGGCGGCAATGGTGAGGTCGGCAAAACTGAAATTCGTCGCAACGACGGGACAGTCGAGACCCTGAAAGCCTGCGACCAAACGGTGCTCGAGGCAGGCGAGGCCGTGATCCTCACCACCCCAACGCCTGGCGGATACGCAGCTTGATCCGATGGACGCCGCCATTCTCATCAGAATGCTGGATGGCGGCGATGCGGAAAGCTTTCAAGCACTGCGTTTGCATGGTCTGCGCAGCGCTCCCGAAGCTTTCGGGTCGAGCTTTGAAGAAGAGAGCGATCTGGACATCGCTGAGGTGCGACGACGCCTCGGCGCCAGGCCGAATGCTGTTTTTGGCGCCTTCGCCCATGACAGGCTTGTCGGCGTGGCTGGATTTGCCATGAACACAAAGCTCAAACAGAAACACAAAGGTTTGCTCTGGGGCGTTTACGTTAATCCCGATTGGCGTGGCCACGACCTTGGCAAGCGACTGACGCAGGCCGTCATCAACCACGCACGCCGGCACGTTGACACGCTCCATGCCACGGTAATGGCAGCAAACACGTCGGCGCGCGCACTCTATCTTGGGCTCGGCTTCACCGTTTTTGGCTTCGAGAAGGACGCTCTGCGCATCAACGGCCAATCCTATGACGACGAGCTGCTGCGGCTCGATCTGCGCTGAAAAAAGCAAGCAACAAAGAAACGGCCCAAGCCATCTTGAAAAACGAGCCGATTGAAGTTATATCGCATGATAATAGTTAGCATGCTACTCATTATATGGCTATGATATGCCCCATCAAACTCCACATTTCCACTTTGTCGATGAACTGAGCAAAGCCAGTCGCAAGCTTCGCACGCTGTTCGACGCACGAGTCAAGCAGCTGGGTCTGACGCTTGCGCGGGCGAGAACGCTGATGCTCCTCGACCGGCGCGAAGTGCTCAGCCAGAAGGAACTGGCTGAAGAACTTGAAATCGAAACGCCGACCATGGTGCGCTTGCTCGACGGTCTGGAGAAGCAGGGCTTCATCGAACGTCGCGGCGTCGAAGGCGACCGTCGCGTCAAGCAGGTTGTCATGACGGCGCAGGGTGCCGAGCTTGCCAAGGATGTCAATCATCTGGCCCAGGAGCTTCGTGCGGAGTTTCTGCGCGATATCAACGACAAGGATCTGTTGAAGACCATCGACGTCTTGCGCGCAGTCAATCTCAGACTCGGCGATCTGATCGAGAGGGGCTAGCACATGATCCCTGAAGCGGAATTTGTCGGCAACGATCCCATCAAAAAGGAGCCGCAGCAACCGCAGGCCGTTGCAACCGCCGCTCCGGCCTCCTTGCCCATGCATCCACTCCGCTCTGCGGCCTATATCGCAGCATCGACACTATTGTCGATGACGCAAGGTCTCGGCATGAACCTGATTGCGACGAACATCCCGCAAATTCAAGGTTATCTGGGTGCCACGAATACGGAAGCAACATGGCTGATCGCCGCCTATATGGCGCCGAATGTCAGCCTTTCGATTGCGTTGATAAAGATCCGCAACCAATTTGGACTCCGGAATTTCGCCGAGCTGAGCCTGGCTATATTCGTTCTGGTCTCGCTGCTGCATTTGTTCGTCACGGATCTCCAGTCGGCAATCATGATCCGTTTCGTCAGCGGTATTGCTGCAGCTCCCCTGTCGAGCCTGGCATTCCTCTACATGCTCGAAGCCTTCACACCAGCCCGCAAGATGACGATTGGCATCTGCCTCGTCCTCACCAATATCTCTCTCGCCTCCCCACTGGCGCGGCTGCTCTCGCCGACATTACTCGACATAGGCCAATGGCAAGGCCTTTACATGTTCGAAATAGCGCTGGCGTTTATTGCGTTCGGCGTGATCTACATTCTCCCGCTAACGCCAATGCCGCGCGCCAAGGTGATCGAAAAGCTCGATATTGTAAGCTATCTGCTGATTGCCATTGGTTTTGGCTGCACCGCTGTCGTCCTCGTAACCGGTCGTCTCTACTGGTGGAGGCAGGCGCCCTGGCTTGGCGTCCTGTTGGCGATCGCTGTCGTGACCGTTATTGCGGCCGTGGTGATCGAACTCAATCGCGAAAAACCCCTTCTCGATATCGGATGGATTGCCAGCAAGGAGATTGTGCATTTTGCCGGGACCATTCTTCTCTTTCGGCTGGCCGTCTCCGAGCAATCATCTGTTGCCAACACCTTCTTTCAGAACCTGGGGCTACAAAACGACCAGATATCGCTGCTCTACATCATCAGCATGTTGTCGATGATCGCAGCTGGGCTCTGCTGCGCCGCAGTCATGTCGCCCGAACGTGTTCCGGCGATCCATGCGGTTGCTTTGGTCTTCCTCATCATTGGCTCGTACATGGACAGCCAGTCGACCAATCTTACAAGGCCGTCGAACATGTATGTCAGCCAGGCGTTTATTGCTGCGGCAACCGCCCTGTTCCTGCCTCCTGCAATGTCCGTCGGCCTTGCTTCTGCTCTCAAACGCGGCCCGAACTACATATTGAGTTTCATTATCGTGTTCCTGTCGACGCAGAGTCTCGGTGGCCTTCTTGGCCAGTCGGCATTCGGCTCATTCATCACGATCCGCGAGAAATTCCATTCCAATATTCTTGCCGAACACATCGTCATGTCCGATCCGCTTGTCATCCAGCGTGCCGCGCAACTCGCAAACGCCTATGGCAGGGTGATCTCTGACAAGGTTTTGCTCAACGCGCAAAGCATTTCCTTGCTCTCCCAGCAGGCTACGCGCGAGGCAAACATCCTTGCCTATAACGACGCCTTCCTGCTCATCGCCGCTATTTCCCTCTGTGCCCTTATCGCACTCCTGACGCATGTCGCCATTGGAGGGCTCTTGCGCTCTCGCACGACGCCCGCAGCTATCCAAGTAAGTTGATTGCCATCATGACCAGATATCTTCGCCATTCCGCAACCCTTGTTGCAATCCTCGTCGGCATTGTCGGCCTCGTGCTGGTGCTCTATGCATGGAGGCTGCCGCCCTTCCACAGCAGCATCGAAACCACAGAAAACGCTTATGTCAAAGGCTACGTGACCCTGATCAGTCCACAGCTCAGCGGCTATATCGTGGATGTGCCGGTTCAGGACTACAGCCCCGTCAAGGAAGGTCAGGTTCTGGCGAAGATCGATGACAGGATTTTTGCGCAAAAGCTCGATCAGGCGAGAGCCACGCTGGCAAGTGCACAGGCAGCACTCGATAACTCTACCCAGCAGCAACGCGCTGCGGAAGCGCGTATCGGTTCGAGCCAGGCACAACTCGACAGCGCCGCTGCCGGCCTCAAGCGCGCCCAGGCCAATTGGGCCAGGATCGAGCCACTTGCACGTCAGGGCGTCATGACCAAGAGCGATGCAGAACAGAGCGAGACGACGCTGCAACAGGCGCAGTCCTCGGTCACGCAGGCAAAGGCCGCTCTCGAGGTCTCGCGGCAGGATCTTGAGACGATCAGAGTGAGCCGCGGATCGCTAGAAGCTGCCGTGGCCGGTGCGCAAGCCGCTGTGAAACTCGCGCAAATCGATCTCGCCAATACGAAGATCGTTGCGCCACGCGATGGGACCATTGGCGAAGTCGGCGTCAAGCTTGGGCAATATGTCAGCGCCGGCACGCAGTTGATGGCGATCGTACCGCCCGATGTGTGGATCGTCGCCAATTTCAAGGAAACGCAGCTCAGCAATATTGCACTCGGCCAGCCTGTAACCTTCACCGTCGATGCGCTGGACCGCCAGCGCCTTAGGGGCCACGTCGAACGCTTCGCACCCGCTGCAGGCTCGGAATTCAGCATCCTGAAACCCGACAATGCGACGGGCAATTTCACCAAGGTCGCCCAGCGCATTTCCGTTCGGATAGCAGTGGATCCGGATCAGCAACAGGCAAAGTTGCTGGCGCCTGGAATGTCCGTCGTGGTCAGGACCGAACGAAACGGAGCATAAGGCGGGGCCAGGATAGATGGCACCACGCCGGTAGTTGCGTTCGTGGAAGGTTGGAAAACCAGGCGGTTGCCTGAATTCTATCATTCTGCTGCAAGACCGTCACACAGCGCAAATGAGTGAGCACAAGGGCTTGCGCGTTAGAGTTGAATCAATTTGGCAAGTTCTTCTCATTTTACCGTCACCGGTTTGTTACATCAGAATGTTAGGCGGGCAGGAATTTCCAACAAAGGGGATTCGATTAGATGCCGTTTGCTAGACAATCAGACACTGCCCCTCTCCCGCGCAACGAGAAGCTGAATAAGGCTGTCCGGCAAAACCGGCTAATGTCCCGCGCCGGACTATCGGAGCGTCTTTTCGCCCATGTTTTCAAGGGACTGGTCTATCCGCAAATCTGGGAAGACCCGGAAGTGGATATGGAGGCGCTGCAGATCCGCGCCGGTCACCGCATCGTCACCATCGCATCCGGCGGCTGCAACGCGATGTCATATCTGACTGCTGACCCCGCCAGTGTTGAAGCCGTCGATCTCAACACGGCCCATGTCGCCTTCAACCGGCTCAAGCTGGCAGCCGTTGCCAACCTGCCGAATTACGATGCCTTCTACCGCTTTTACGGCACGGCCGACGACAAGACCAACCTTGCGGCCTATGAGCGTTTCATCCAGCCGCATTTGGACATGACCAGCCGAGCCTACTGGGAAAAGCGCATGCTCTCCGGCCGCCGTCGCATCACCATCTTCTCGCGCGACCTCTATCGCCATGGGTTGCTCGGCGTATTCATCGGCATGGGCCACCGTGTGGCAAAACTCTATGGCATCGATCCGCGCGACATCCTCAAAGCATCGACTATAGAAGAGCAGCGCGCCTATTTCGATCGCGCCCTCGCTCCGCTATTTGACAAACGAATGATCCGTTGGGCAACAAAGCGCAAATCCTCGTTGTTCGGTCTCGGTATCCCGCCGCAGCAATATGATGCGCTGGCGACCGCCGGAAATGGCAACATGGCGCAAGTTCTGCGTGGACGGCTCGAGAAGCTTGCCTGCGGGTTCCCCCTCTCCGAGAACTATTTCGCCTGGCAGGCGTTCGGACGTGGCTATAGCGACGACGCCGAAACCGGCCCCTTGCCGCCTTATCTCTCGCGGAATAATTTCGCGACCGTTCGCGAGCGCGCCGGTCGAATGAGCGTCGTCAATGCATCCTTGACGGAGTTTCTCGCCGCCAAGCCCACTGCATCCGTCGACCGGTTCATCCTTCTTGATGCGCAGGACTGGATGAATGATGTGCAGCTCAACGATCTCTGGGGTGAAATCACCCGCACTGCCGCGCCAGGGGCGCGCGTCATTTTCCGCACCGCCGCCGAACCGACAATCTTGCCCGGCCGTATCGACGGCGCCTTGCTGGATCGCTGGGCCTACCAGGAAGAACAGTCGCTCGCGCTCCACGCCCGTGACCGGTCGTCGATCTATGGCGGTTTCCATCTCTATCTGCTCAAGGATTAAGGACTAAGCTGGATGTTTGCGAAGATTGAACATGGACCGTTGATGGACCGCGTCTACCGGCATCAGCGTCACGTCTACGATGCCACCCGCAAATATTATCTTCTCGGCCGCGACCCAATGATCGCGGGCCTCAATCCGCCGGAAAGAGGCAGCATTCTTGAAATCGGCTGCGGTACCGGCCGCAATCTGGTTCTGGCTGGAGAAGCTTACCCCAAGACCTCACTCTACGGCATTGATATATCGAATGAAATGCTAGCCACGGCACATAAGAAAATTGCTGCCGCGGGACTTGGTGAACGTGCGCACCTTGCTTTTGCCGATGCCGCTGATTTCAATCCGGTAACACTTTTCGGACGGCGCCAGTTCGACCGGATTTTCATCTCCTACGCAGTGTCGATGATCCCGCAATGGCAGGCGGTGATGCGTGAAGCGGTAAGCCATCTTACACCCGGCGGCGCACTGCACATCGTCGATTTCGGTGATCTCAAGGATCTGCCCGGCTTCACCAGGGCCGCACTCTACAAATGGCTGGAGTGGTACCACGTCACCCCGCGCAACGATTTGTTCAACGTGGCTGATACAATCGCCGTCGAGACGAAATCAGAAGCGGAAGTTCAGCGGCTCTATCGTGGCTTCGCCTGGATATCGGTCATTCGCCGCAAGGCATAAGCAAGCTATTTGCACAGATCAGCCCTGGAGCCTTCCGAATTGGGAGCTGCCAGGCAGTAAAGCAGAGACATTTCGGCGGCTGAACGCGTGCTTTGTGGATTGGGCTCGACCGCATCGCCGCTGGTTTTCTGGTTGAGTTCGCAATCAGAGCGAAGCAGGCACATGACGGGTATGCGCGCCATGGCAATCGCGGCCCTGAGCATGCCTTGCTGGCCTGCAAAATCCCCGGCGCTGCGCACACGATACCACTGATGCTGGCGTGAAATACGGAAGAACGCGCGCGGATTGGGTAAGATCGCAATTCTTGAAAAGAGATCATTGTCAGCAAAAAGGTCGACCACCTGGCCGTCGTAAGGCTCCGCCAAGCGGCGGTTGTTTGATACGAATGTCGAGTTGAACGTGATCGCCGCAGTGCACGGAAACGCCGCCGCCATATGGCGGGCAAGACCACCACCCAGCGCATGACCGACCATGATATATTCGACCGGCAGGTTTCCCGCGTTGGCCTGGGCCTCTTTTCTGACTTTGGCGAATTCCTTGCGCGCGGTTCGATATTGATCCCATGGATTGATAATCTGGGTGAAATAGGTGTCTTCGCTCATGAGGTCCGTAATGCTTGTCAAACTGTCCTTTCCTCTGAAAACCATCATAACTGACATGCGATCGGCGCTTCGCCGGTAATAGACTTCGGCGTAGAATCCACCTGGCCTAACAATTGGCTCACCCTGTGGCGCCCAGCCAAAATAGTCCGGTTTCAGGTCGAACCGCTCACGTGGAATGGGGCGATAAACATTTGACGCGTAGGCCGCGTAGATTCCGAAATAATCAGAAATCAGCTCGTTGTCGTAATCGGGAAAACCGCGATAATTTCGCCAGAAGCTGGGAATGGTCGGTCGGACGCAATTTCCCGACTGACTGACTGAAATGCCGAGGTCATCCCGATCAATTGTCACCCAAGACGCAAAGAACGCATTTGCTAGACCGACGAGGCCAACGAAAAGCACCAGCAAGCCAAGTCTTCGGATCATTACGCTTCCCCCGATCGATCAAATGGCAGTGCTGTAGCCAGTGCCCTAGACTCTAACTGCAACGAGTAGCATGGCTCTCAAATTCCTACAGCTAGCAAAATGACAGGCGGGAACGCGTCAACGTGTGGCAAGCAATCGCAGCTATTGTTTCTGCCTCGCCTTCATCTCGTCGAACATTTCCTTGATGTCAGCCATCTGTTCGTCGGCAAGTTTGTCAACGCCGCCATGCACCAGCTTCGAGATATTCTCGTCAACCCTTTTCTTGAATTGATCAACGGACGATACATAGGGCAACTGTCTGAGTTCCTCGGCCTCGCAGCTGGCATTCACCAGCCAAACAGCGCCGTATGCGGGTCCAATCGAATGGATGTACGGCGAAAGGGCAGCCTCGGCTTGCGCTTGCCGGCTCGCCAGATCGATCTTCATCTTTCCAACACGGCTCGCATAACGCGCTGATCCAAGGAGCTGTATGGCACGATCGAGACCAAATTTCGCTGCGCCGTAGTCGCTCAGAGCCCGCTTGAAACCATCCAGTGCGTGCTGACAATGCGCGACGTCGACCCGGGCATTCGTGTCGAGCGCCTGTGCGGACAGCGGCAACGCCAACCCTGTAACGATTGCTGCTACTCGGATAATCATCTTCATCATCGTCCTCCTCCCAGCGCACGTACCGGCGTCGAAAGCATCTAGATTCGCTCAGCTACCTGGTGCGATCGCAACTAAGGAGAATAGCCCATATCGATGATACAAGCACGCAGACGCAAATTTGATGTTTCCAGCAAAAATTTGCTGCGATAAGACAGCAAGCGCAATTTGTTAAGCATAATGACGCATCAATAAGCAGGTACCAGATGCCTTTCCACTATTCGAATACGGACCGCCATTCATGAAACGTCTTGCAGCAGGTTTGCTGACCCTCCTTCTTACCGGCTGCACAACGGTTGATTATGATTTTTCCGAAGCAAAACGCCCCTCTTCCGTGCAGCAGATCGCGGCACCATCCGGCAATGTGAGTGCCCCGCGGTTCAAGGATCGCGATCCGCATGACTGGACCGGCAAGACGCCCTGGGGTTATCCGGTGCACGGAACTGACGTTTCCAAATATCAATCGGCGGTTGACTGGCCGACCGTTCGCGGCAACCGTATCTCCTTCACCTTCATCAAGGCCACCGAAGGCGGCGATCGTGTCGATGATCGTTTCGCCGAGAACTGGGCAACGGCTCGGGCTGCCGGAGTTCCGCGTGGCGCATACCATTTCTATTATTTCTGCCGCAGCGCAAAGGAACAGGCACACTGGTTCATCCGGCATGTCCCGAAAGATCCGGATGCATTGCCGCCTGTTCTCGACATGGAATGGAATGCGGCGTCGCCGACTTGCAAACTCCGGCCGAATGCAGCGGTCGTGCGCAGTGAAATGCGCACCTTCATGGATATTGTGGAGCGCCACTACGGCAAGCGCCCGATTATCTACACGACGGTCGACTTCTTCGACGGCAACGATTTGCGCCAGTTTGTCGGATACCCGTTCTGGCTGCGTTCAGTTGCTGGCCACCCCAACGAGAAATACGGCACGCACCCCTGGACGTTCTGGCAATACACGGGGACGGGATCGATCCCCGGTATGCGCGGTGACGCCGATATCAATGTTTTCGCGGGCAGCGAAACGGCCTGGAAACAGTGGCTGGTACGCAACAAGGTGCGATAAAGGTCAAACTCTGCCTCTTCTCGCAATTCTTTGTCTTCACCTCGCCGTTATATTCGTGCATTAGCAAGGAAAATTCCGCGTACCGGCACGCGCTCCAGGTACGCCCATTGTCAACGAGATCTCCCTGATGAACAGATTGTCGATTACTCTTGCCGCCAGCCTTTTGGTCATGTCCAGCGCCGCCCACGCGCTTGATCAGGTGGCACCAGCGCAACCCGTGGCTGCAAAGCCCGCCTGCGGTGGCGAACTGGAGCCATGGTTCAATGGATTGATCAATGAAGCAAGAGCTGCTGGAGTTACCGACAAGGGCATCAGCGAATTGTTCAAGGCATCGATGGACGACAAGGTTCTGGAGCGTGACCGCGCCCAAGGCGTGTTCAACCAGACCTTTCTGACTTTCTCCTCACGCATGGTTTCTGATTACCGTTTGAAACAGGGCGCAGCCAATCTCAAGAAATATGCCGACACCTTTGCCAAGGCTGAAGCCGAATATGGCGTGCCTGGCCCGGTAATTGCCGCCTTCTGGGGTCTTGAAACCGATTTCGGTGCCGTTCAGGGCGATTTCGATACACTGAACGCCCTCCTCACTCTGTCGTTTGATTGCCGCAGGCCGGAGCTGTTCCGTCCACAGTTGATCGCTCTCCTAAAGCTTTTCGACGGTGGTGTCGTGGATGCCAAGACGACCGGCGCGTGGGCGGGCGAAATCGGCCAGATGCAAATGCTGCCGACTGATTATCTCCAACGTGGCCTTGACGGCGATGGCGATGGCAAGGTTGATCTGAAGCGCAGTGCCCCCGACGCGATCATGACAGCAGCGCGCGTGCTGCACGATCTTGGCTGGCGCAGGGGCGAGCCGTGGCTGGAAGAAATCAAACTTACGCAGGAATTGCCTTGGGAAAACGCCATTCGCACCAATCGCCTGCCCCACTCAAAATGGGCTGAATGGGGCGTTGCCGGCATGAACGGACCGCTCGGTCCCGACAATGGCGATGCATCGCTGCTACTGCCGATGGGCCGCAAGGGCCCCGCCTTCCTGTCCTATGCGAACTTCGACATTTTCGTCGAATGGAACAAATCCATCATCTACGCCACGACCGCCGCCTATTTCGCCACACGTCTTGCTGGTGCAGGCCCGCTGGAACCGACCAATCCTGAAGCTGGTCTCAATCCGCAACAGATGAAGGAATTGCAGAGCAAGCTTGCTGCGCGCGGCCACGATATGGGTCCGAAGATCGACGGCGTGTTCGGTATTCTCACCCGCGACGCGGTGCGGGACGAGCAGGTACGCCTTGGGTTGCCAGCCGATTCCTGGCCAACGCCCGAACTCCTCGGCAAACTTTAATTTACTGCGCCGCTGCCATCGTCTCGAGCGAGGCAAAGCCCTCTGGACGTTCACCCGCATCGAATGGGGTTTCAACCTCTACAAAAGTGTCAGGATAGAAGCCATTAAAGCGCGTGCGCAGGGATAGCGAATAGGCGCCGATATGGCCTATTTCGATCCAATCTCCGGTGTCTACCGTTTCTGGCAGCCAGAATGGGCGGGAAAGGATATCGACCGAGTCGCAGGTTGCCCCGCACACCTTGAAGGGCATGATCTCCTTTGGATCGCCATTGCGATGCTTTTTGGCCGGGTCGGGAATGAACCGCGCTGGCAGCGTGATCTTGCCTGTCCATGAATCCGAAAGCGACGCCCAGATACCGTCATTGATGTAAAGCCGCCTGCCCTTGCGCAAGAGCACGCGCACGATGAGCGAAAACGCCCGCGCGACGATGACACGGCCGGGCTCGGCCACAAGCGGCAAGTCACCAAAGCCATATTCGTTGATATCATCGCGCAGCCGCGACATCAGCTGGCCCAGTGAAGGCATTTCCACGTGCTTGCGCTTGGGATCATGGCCATATTCGGCTGGAAAACCACCGCCGACGTCGAGACCGGCCAATGGCACACCCGCGCGGTTGCGCACCCAGTCGGTCGAGCGCAACGCGTGTTCGTATGTGTCGGGATGCTCGATCTGGCTGCCAACATGGAAGCACAGCCCGACATTATATCCGATCTTGTGGGCCCGCTGCAAAAGCTCCACCGCGTGGGCTGGCGCTGCGCCGAATTTCTTGGACAATTCATAGGCGGCATGGCCCTTGGTCTGCAGGCGCACATAGAGTGTGATGCTGGCGGGGTCGATATCCAGCGCCCGTACGATGCGGGTCACCTTGGCGATCTCATCCTCATGATCGACCGCCAAAACGCGAATACCATAGGTTTCGAGGGCGAGGCGTATATCAGATTGCGCCTTGATCGGATGCATAAAGAGCATCTGGGCATTTGGCGCCACCTTGCGAACCGCCTCGAACTCTCCAGGCGATGCCACATCGAACGTATTGATGCCGTTGCGCGCCAGTGTATCGAGAACGAGATGTTCGCCATTGGTCTTGACGGCATAGGCAGTCTCACCAGGAAACATCTTCATGAACTGGTGCGCATCCTCCACCAGAACTTCTGGCCGAAAGCAGTAGACGGGTTGATCCGGCCGCAGGGTGAGCGCTGCTTCACGGGCCGAGGCGAATCGTTGCATCGATTTGTTCTGCGTCATGCAAAACTCTTATCAAGGACAGGTGACAGACGAAAGTCAGTTTCTTGCGCCAGGAATCGGGTGGCTTTATATCCGTGAGCGGATAATAACGATGCTTGTGCTGCGCTGTTCTTAAAGGATTGTGATCTGTGTCCACTGCCGAGACGACGACATCGAATCCCCTCGCAATGACAGGCTTTGCCTGGCTGCAGTTGCTCCTGCTTGGCGCGATCTGGGGTGGATCATTCTTCTTTGCACGTGTCGCAGTTCAGGTTGTACCACCACTGACGTTGGTTCTGTTTCGGGTGGCGGTAGCGGCACTGGCTTTGCATCTCTATCTGCTTGGCCGCGGCATACGGTTCTGGGACTATCGGCAGCATGCGCTTGAGTTCGCCGGGCTGGGGCTGCTGATGAACGTCATCCCCTTTTCCCTGCTCTTCATCGGCCAGACTGTTCTCGGCGCAGGCGTCGAATCCATTCTCAACGCAACGACGCCAATCTGGACGGTCGTCGTCGCGGCCGTATTGACGGTCGACGAAAAGGTAACGCTAAACAAACTGGCTGGCATTCTTCTTGGAATATTCGGGCTTATCGTCATGATCGGACCCGGTGCACTGACAGGCCTCGGTGGTCCTCTTTGGGCTGAGCTGGCTGTGATCGGCGCGACTTTGTCCTACGCTTTTGCCGGCATTCTCGCCAAGCGTTTCAAAGGCGTGCCACCGACCGTCACGTCAACAGGCCAGATGACTGCGTCTACGCTGATCATGATTCCTCTCGTGCTTTTCTATGACGGCGTTCCTGACATAGCGAGCATCGACACCGGCATCTGGCTCGCTATCCTCGGCCTTGGCCTCCTGTCGACGGCATTTGCCTATATCCTGTATTTCTCCATTGTCCGGACTGCGGGCGCGACGAACGCATCGCTCGTCACCCTCATCGTACCGGTCAGTGCGATCCTGCTTGGAACAATATTTCTTGGTGAGCATCTAGCCGCTCATGACTTCATGGGAATGGCGTTGATCGCCCTTGGCCTGTTGACGATCGACGGACGCCTGATGGCAGCGCTGCAAGATCGGCAAAAAGCGTAAAGTTTTCAATAATTGCTTAACCCTGTATTATAAAGTTCGCTGGCTCGATCCGGGCACAATTGTGGCAAAATATGGAAAATGCCGCGGGCAACAATCGCCTTATTGCAGTGCAAAAATATACCGGCTTTCGAGGTATTTTATCGCAAATTTAGAATTTTTTTGCTAAAGTAAATCCGTTTTATTTCAAAAACTTAGGGTTCAAAGGCAAAAAAATTCTACGCCCGTTGTCACACGATCGCAATAATTGGGCTTTTTCTGTGGCAAATTTGCGCTATGCTAAACCGGTTAACTGCAGGAGACAAACGATGGGACTAACTCGTTCGATGAATGTCCTCATGATCTGTGCAGCGTTCGCATTTATCGGTGCAATGGTCGTAGGACTGATACCCTGAGGTGAAATAAGAGCGCTACGGAGATGGTCTCTGACCGTTAGTGAAGTGAAACAAAATGGAACGGCCCGGTTATAGCAACCGGGCCGTTTCCCATTTTGCAATACTCTTGATGCCGTCAGGCGGCGGCACCGGCGAGGCTGGATTCCAACGCACCATTGCCCGGACGAATGCCGATCAGGTGGCAGATGGCAAAAGGAAGATCAGCACGGTTCATCGTGTAGAAATGGAAATCCTGTACGCCCCGTTCGACGAGATCGAGCACCTGTTCAGCGGCAACCGCGGAAGCAACAAGCTGATGGGTCTGCGCATCGTTTTCCAGACCATCAAACCGTTCTGCGAGCCAGCCGGGAATATGTGTCCCGGCTTTCGAGCAGAAATTGGTGACTTGCGTAAAATTGTGAATCGGAAGGACGCCCGGCAGGATCGGAATATAGATTCCCGCGCGGCGGACCTTCTCGACGTAACGCTCGTAGAGATCGTTTTCGAAGAAGAACTGCGTGATCGCCCGCGTAGCGCCGTTATCGACCTTGCGCTTCAACATGTCGATGTCAGTGGCGAAATCCGGGCTCTCCGGATGCTTTTCCGGATAGGCGGCGACGGAAATGTCGAAATCAGCGAAAGCCTTGAGACCAGCGACCAGATCAGCACCATTCTCATAACCGCCCGGCGTTGGCTTGTAATGGGCGCCGACGCCGCCCGCCGGATCGCCGCGCAGCGCCACAAAGCGTTTGACGCCCATGGCGGCAAACTCGCGCACGACCGTATCGACTTCTTCCTTCGTCGCGTCGACGCAAGTCAGATGCGCGGCTGCATTGACGTCGGTTTCCGTCAGAATCCGCTTGATCGTGCGAGCAGTACGCTCACGGGTCGAGCCGCCAGCGCCGTAGGTCACCGAGACGAATTCGGGTGTGAGCGGCGCAAGGCGCGTCACTGTCTCCCATAGGCGCTCTTCCATGACCTCGGTCTTGGGCGGAAAAAATTCAAAGGAAACCCGGATATTGGTACCGAGATCGGGACGGCGGGATTGGCGGAAGAAACTCATTATACGCTCTCCGTGATGCGGGAGGTTAAAGCAGGGTCGGCAATCAGCAAGCGCGGGTCGCGTGCCAGCCACAATTTAACGGTCAGTTTGTCCTTGTCTTTCGGCTCAAGTTGCATGCTTTCCTCAAGCATCAGTCCGGCTTCAGTCAACCACTCACGCATCTGCTCGTCATTGAAACCGAGGCGCACATGGGCGTGGTTGTCACGCAGGAACTCAAGTTCATGCGGCGCGAAATCGACGAGCAGCATACGCCCGCCTGCACGCAGTGCCCGTGCAGCCTCGCGAATGGCTTCCGCCGGATTGTCGAGAAAGTGCAGAACCTGATGAATGGTCACAAGATCAAACGATTCCCGGTCGACCGGCAGGGAATAGACGTCGCCATGGCGCACTTGCGCATTGGTGATGCCATCCTTGTCCAAATTGGAACGGGCAATGGTCAGCATGTCGCGATTGATGTCGATGCCAACGCCTCGCACGTAAAGCGGCGAGAAAAGCTCGAGCAGGCGCCCGGTCCCGGTGCCGACATCGAGCATGGCCTGGAACGGCTTGCGGCCAACGATCTTCAAGAGGGCATCTTCCACGGCGCCGTCTGGCACATGCAGCGAACGTATAGCATCCCAGCTCGAGGCATTCGCACTGAAATAGGCTGCGGCCCGTTCGCGACGCTGCAATTTAACCGAGGCAAGACGTTCAAGGTCGCGCTCAAGTAACGGATCAGAACAATCAAGCCGGTCCAGCAGCGAGCGTGCGATATCGCCGACGATAAGCGAATCCGCGAGGCGAAAATAGGCCCACGAGCCCTCCTGATACCGGTTGATCAGGCTTGCTTCGAACAGCAGCTTGAGATGGCGCGACACGCGCGGCTGTGACTGCCCGAGAATGGAGGTAAGGTCAGAAACTGTCAGGTCGCCACGTGAAAGCAGTGCAAGGATACGCAGTCGGCTTGGCTCCGCCGCTGCCTTCAGCGTATCGACCATCAGATCAAGATTGAGATCACGCTTGTCCATCATTCCACCTTCAAAAGACATAAAGATATGTTTATGTGAGAAATGGAGTTTTGGCAAGTTCGTTTTTGCCATTGACGACAAATTTTGGCGCGTCTGAAATAGGTCGTAGAATCGATCTGAAGGAAAATCCGCATGAGTACAGGAACAAACCGCCAGCGTGCCATCAACAAAGCGCTGACGCTGCTTCTACCCGCGGTTCCCTATTCGGATTCGGAGCCGATACGCGCCGCCGCCGGCGCATCGCACATGAAGACCCTGCCACCGCCAATCGCGGTATGGCTCGCGACTGTGGCCCATGTCCGCCACCAGCATACCGACTATGACGCCTTGCGCGACGAAGGCTACGACAAGGATTGTGCGCGGTTCTTCGTGCTCGATGCCATCAATCGGAAACTTACGGAATGGCGGGCGACGCGTTTGCTGGATCCGCACGAGGACGATCCGAGCTGAGCTCGGCGGCGCCCTGCCATTCTTCCGCGAAGATAAGGCTCTCCAAGGGCAGCCTTTGGCGCCAGCCACGTTTCTCCAGTTCCGGTGCATCGTAGAGCTGATCGACATAGCCAATACAGAGATAGGCAATGATCTTCACGTGATCCGGAATGCCAAGGATCTGCCGCATGTCTTCATCGCGATAAATGCTGACCCAGCCGACACCGATTCCCTCAGCCCGCGCCGCAAGCCAGAGGTTTTGCACGGCGCAGACGGTGCTATAGATATCCATCTGCCGGTTGTGCGTGCGCCCAAGCACGACCTTGCCCCCACGGGTCCGGTCGCAAGTAATGCAGAGGTTGATCGGTGCCTTCAGGATGCCTTCAAGCTTCAGTGACGCGTAGAGCGCCTGACGCTCATCGGCGAACAAGCCTTTGGCTTCCTCATTGGCGCGAGTGAAGGCGCGGTGCACTTCCGCCTTTCGGGTTTCATCACGAATGACGATGAAATTCCACGGCTGCATGAATCCGACCGACGGAGCATGATGTGCCGCATCGAGGAGCTGTATCAGCAGATCATCAGGGATGGGCCTTGGCAGAAATTGGTCGCGCACATCGCGGCGGGTGTAAATGGCTTTGTAGACGGCGGCGCGCTCATCCTCGGAAAAGCCAGCTGCGGTGACCGGACCATACGAAACATCGTGCATTGTTTGCTCCCAACAACGCTTGAAACCCTCCCCGCCGTCCGCGCGGTTCGAGCAATAGGGTCCGGCCGGTCTTCTGACTGAGGTTCGCCTGAACCGCGCGCCTTCCGGACATATCCGTGGCATCTGCGCGGCCCATCCCCTTCACAGCGTTGGGCACGTGCCGGACTTTCACCGGCTTCCCGATTCTCCCGCAATCAACGGGCACCGGACCTTCAATCTATTGGCCATAGAAAATTCTTCGGCGCAAGCCTCAGGGCTGATAAATCCATTGCTCAGGCACACGCACGTCGACCATTTCGCCGGCGCCTATAGTGCCCGGCTTTTCAACCCAGGCAACAATCCCGCGCAAACGCCGCGATACCCGGACAAAATCCAACGCCGTGGTGGTGTGGTCCGCAGTAGCGGCGTGCTCGCCGATCGAGCGCCCGGCGACCTTGCAGGGCGCATTCTGCCCGTCGACCCTTAGCGTTACGCCGCCCTCGAAAAACAGCAGCGTACGCGGCGGAAGCATGGACAGCGATGGAACACCGTCAATGACCATGTTGCCGCCGATCCATTCCGCCTTGAGCTCCTCCAAGCCCATACCGGTGGCGACTTCCTTCAACTCGTCCGACGCGAGGATGGAAAGCTGGCGCTCATTGCGCATTTCAGTGCCGCGCAGATACCAGGGTTCGCGCCCGCCGGATTTGCGCGTGGCGCCGGCGTGAAAATCGCCAACGATGCCGTCGAACGTCAGTTCGAGCGAACTGGCGCGCGTCGTAACGAAGTCCCCTGCGACGGCTTCGAACAGACCGCTCACCCTTCCGCCAATCTTGCGGGCGGGAAATATCTCGGTTCTTGGTCCAAACAGGCCAGTCATTGCAAGCTCCATTAGATTCGCCGCATCTTAGGAAAATCGACCGCGGAAACCAGCAAATATGACTGATGGGTCTGTCAAAAATGGTGATGGGAGGGCGTTGCCACCCTCCCAACAACATCAGCGTGTCAGCGGCTTATACGTCGGGCGCTTCGGATTGACACTGTCGGGTCCGAGGCGGCGGATCTTGTCGTTCTCGTAATCTTCGAAATTACCTTCGAACCATTCCACATGGCTGTCGCCTTCGAATGCGAGGATGTGCGTCGCCAGCCGATCGAGGAACATGCGATCGTGGCTGATGATCACGGCGCAGCCCGCATATTTTTCCAGCGCGTCTTCGAGTGCCGCCAGTGTTTCGGTGTCGAGGTCGTTGGTCGGTTCGTCGAGCAGCAGGACGTTACCGCCGGCCTGCAGCATCTTGGCAAGATGCACGCGATTACGTTGACCGCCGGAAAGGTTGCCAACCTTCTGCTGCTGGTCGCCACCCTTGAAGTTGAACGCCGAGACATAGGCACGCGAATTCATCTCATACTTGCCGAGCTTGATGATTTCATTGCCACCGGAGATTTCTTCCCAGACGTTCTTGTCCGCTTTCAGATGATCGCGGCTCTGGTCGACATAGCCGAGATGCACCGTGTCACCGATGCGAATGGAGCCGGAATCCGGCTTTTCCTGACCGGTGATCATCTTGAACAGGGTGGTCTTACCGGCTCCATTGGGGCCGATAATGCCGACAATGCCGCCGGGCGGCAGTTTGAAGGTGAGGTTTTCGATAAGAACACGGTCGCCAAAGGATTTGGTAAGGTTCTCTGCCTCCATCACAACCTGGCCGAGACGCTCGCCTGCTGGAATAAGGATTTGCGCATCACCCGGACGCTGGTTGTTGGCGGCATCGACGAGTGCGTCATAGGCTTTGATACGCGCCTTGGACTTGGCCTGACGGGCTTTGGGGCTGGCGGAAATCCATTCGCGCTCACGCTCGAGCGCTTTCTGGCGCGAGTCGTCCTCGCGACCTTCCTGCAGCATACGCTTGGCCTTGGCACCGAGATAAGCCGAATAATTGCCTTCATAGGGAATGCCGCGGCCGCGGTCGAGCTCGAGAATCCAGCCGGTCACGTTGTCGAGGAAGTAGCGATCGTGCGTGATCAGAAGCACGGAGCCCGGATATTCGCGCAAGTGCTTTTCCAGCCAGGCAGTGGTTTCCGCGTCAAGGTGGTTGGTCGGCTCGTCGAGGAGCAGCAGGTCGGGCTGCGACAGCAGCAGGCGGCACAGCGCCACACGGCGGCGCTCACCACCGGAGAGATTGGTCACCTCGCTGTCGCCTGGAGGACAGCGCAGCGCTTCCATCGCCATTTCGACCTGGGATTCCAGATCCCACAGGTTCTTGTGGTCGATGATATCCTGCAACTTGGCGCCTTCATCGGCGGTCTCGTCGGAATAATTCATCATCAGTTCATTGTAGCGGTCGAGGATCGCCTTCTTGTCGGCAACGCCGTCCATGACATTGCCCATCACGTCCTTGGTCGGATCGAGAACAGGCTCCTGTGCGAGGTAACCAACGGTCGCGCCATCTGCAAGCCAGGCTTCGCCGGTATACTCTTTGTCCATGCCAGCCATGATCTTGAGGATCGTCGACTTGCCAGCGCCGTTCGGTCCGAGGATACCGATCTTGGCATCGGGGTAGAAGGAAAGGTGAATGTTTTCAAGAACCTTCTTGGTTCCATATGCCTTGTTCAGGCCGGCCATATGATAAATGAATTGGCGTGCCATAACGCGCGTCACTCCGGTGTTCGGGATTTTAGGGACATGAATTTGCGCCGTATGTAGGCGAAAGGGGCTCTGGTGGCAATGCATTGGCGCTCATTTCGGACATTCCTTGATTTAGCCCATCGCTTTGTCATGCCCGATTGTCGCGTTTGGCCATTGCTCTTGTGGGGAAGACGGGCGGTCGTCGAAGTGCGTCTTGGTAGAAAAAGATGCGATCCGCAGACCGCCTCTTCCGGCGTCTTTTTATCCCGTCCGTTGCGCGTCAAGGCGGCAGCGGCTGTGCTCGTAGGGGGAGATCACGGCACCTTGCGCGCCCGACCTCGCCAAATTCGATTGCATTCGCCTAACCCAAATGAATGACACGACGTTGCTTACAGTCACTGTTACTATACCAGGCTTGGAGGGTGCGATGTCGTATCTGCGTGTCGCCGCAACCGCGGCGCTCAGCGTCACGCTTTACAATCCCGTGTTGACAATGGCCGCCGAGCCGGTGGGCGAAGCTGTCCTGATCAAGACTGAAGTTACGGGTGCGAGCGGTCCGCTGGTAGTCAATGGCCCTGTTCATCGGGACGAGCGCATTCGTACGTCCCAGAGCGGGCTTGGACAATTTGTATTCATTGACGGCACGAAATTGGCTGTGGGTTGGGGATCGTCTGTCGTTATCGACAAATTTGTGTTCGACGATTCCGACTCGGTGAAAAAGCTGAGCATAAAGGCCGCAAAGGGAACGTTTCGCTGGATCAGCGGAAACTCGAAATCGTCAGCCTATGAGATTTTGACACCGGCTGGAACGATCGGAGTCCGAGGAACAGCGTTCGATGTCAATGTCGGGCCGGACGGGACGACTGCCGTCGTTTTGCTGAACGGCTCGGCCCAGTTATGCGGACCAGGTGGTTGCCGGGAGTTGAAAAAACGTTGCGACTGCGTGGTAGCCAAACGCAATGGCGAAATGACCGCTGTTCGCCGGGTCGACCGAAGCATTCTCAGAACACTCGGCAGTACGCGAGCATTGCCGTTCCTTTCCGGGTACCAGGCGCTCTCCGGGAAATTGGGATCGGTTGGCATTGGCTGCAGCTTCGCGAGGACTGCAGTGGACCCGCTTGGCCGCAACTCCGCTCCAGGAGCTCACCCAGCCAGTCCAGCTCCGGGTAGACCCGATCGGCAACCTGATACGCCGAGCGCGCCGAGTACACCAGACCAGCCAAATACGCCGAATACGCCTGACCAGCCGAACACACCGGATATGCCAGACAAGCCGCATGTAGACAAAGGTAAGGAGCTCCACCACGAAAAGAGTAACCACGACAGGGACGACGACCGTGAGGACGAGGACGGCCACCACGATAGGGACCACCGCGGTCACGACGACGGCCGGAACAACTCAGGGCACCCGGCCGGGGACAACGCTAATTGACCACAGCCAGGCATCGCTTTCGGAGCGTGCAAATGCAAGCAAATATCGTTCGCCTAGTTACTCGGCCGAGCTAACGTCCCTTCCATTGAGCCCATCGAGAAAATGATCCGACCGGCGGGAGATCCGGCGATAGAATTCCGACAACTCAGGCGCAAGTCCGGCAGACTTGAGCTTTGCCGTGCTGACATCTTTGCGGATCGTCGCCGATCGTGAACGCAGCGCTTCGACAACTTGCCTATGAAAAGATTGCAGTTCTGCAAATTTTGCGGATATTCCGAGACGCTCGTTACCAACGACCGCAAAAAGCCGCGTTCGCGTGCTTTTTCCCTTCAGAGCCAGCACTCCGGCCTCAAGCAAGGCCCAATTCGGCAGTAACTTTGCCGTGCTCTCCGACACGAGAATATCGAAGCCGACTTCCTTGCAGGAGGACTCAATGCGTGCAGCGATGTTGACGGCATCGCCGACAGCCGAATAATTGAACCGCGTCTCGGCGCCCATGTTTCCGACGCAGGCAAGTCCAGTATGGATGCCGATGCCGATGCCGACTTTTTGCTCCTTGCCAAAGCCGAATGCATCCTCGGCGTTGAGGCGCGCAAGCGTTTCCCGCATGGCAAGCGCGGCGTTCACAGCTTTGCCACCGTGGTTGGCGACATCAACGGGGGCGTTCCAGAACGCCATGATCGAGTCTCCGATGA
The DNA here is from genome assembly GCF_037994405.1 of Phyllobacterium sp. Classification (GTDB taxonomy): domain Bacteria; phylum Pseudomonadota; class Alphaproteobacteria; order Rhizobiales; family Rhizobiaceae; genus Phyllobacterium. The sequence goes on along the minus strand of NZ_JBBNAN010000344.1, from coordinate 8,644 downwards.
ACTTGTCGAGCGTCCCCTCGTTTGCAATGACATGATGGCTGAGGGCATCAAGCAGCGTGTTTAGAAACCCAACAACTTCGGCAGGTGCCAGCTGCTCGCTGATCTGGGTGAAATTTCGCACATCGACGAACATCACCGTCAGTTCACGATCATCGCCGCCAAGACGCAAGGCATCTGGCGTATGCTCGATGCGATATAAAAGCGACGGCGAAAGATAGTGGCCAAAGGCGCGCCTGACCTCGCGGCGCTCCCGGTCGATAACCAGGAAGCGAAACGCCGTGGCGCCGAAATGGGTTATAGATCCGCTGACAATCGGGGCCAGCGGATCGAAGAGCAACCCCGCATAGAAGAAGGCGAGCCAGGAGGCGACAAGAGCCAGCACGGTGATCAACAAGCCGCAGGCAAGCGCGACGGCAGGACTGACGAATGTGGTCACCATCACGAGAACGCTGCCGGCCGCTGCAATGGACATTATCTCAAGACCATCAGCCCAGTCCGGCCGCGCGAGAAAATGGCCCGATAAAATCTGCTCGACGGTCTGCGCGTGCAGCGAGACACCAGGGACGTTCTGTCCAAGAGCTGTCGTGCGAATATCTTGCAGCCCGGCAGCTGATGTTCCGACAAACACGATGCTGCCATCAATCGCAGCCCTTACATCCGGAGAAGCGCCCCCCGTCGCCAGCACCTGCCTGGCCGAGACATACCTTTCAGCAGTATCGCGGCTGACATAAAGCCATAATTCGCCCGCCGCAGTGACCGGAACCACGAATTCCCCAATTTTGATCAGTGTTAGTGTGTCGGGCACATTCGCGGCGCCCGCCAGCACATAGGTGGAGGCGCCCTGCGCGACACGCAGCGCTTCAAGCGCGAGGTTGGGGTAAAGCTGCTCGCCATCGCTCAGGAAAAGCGGGACAGCCCGAACGACATTCGAAGCGGCACCGGGATTGAGGCTGATATGGCCAATGCCAGCAGCATTGGCTTCAAGCTGCGGCCGTAACGGCGTCGCGGCCCTTATTCGGGGGGGCGCGCCAATCGGGCTTTCGCCTGTGAAAGCAAAGCCGGCTTTCACCGGAGGGTGATAATTTCCTTCGTTGGATAGACCAAAACCCAGGACGACCGGCTTGCCAGCGATCGACCGGGCAAAAATCTCGTCATTGTCAGGTAGTTTCCCAAGCAATGAGGGATCGATTCCAGGAACGTCGCGAACCACAGAACGCGGCGACAGACGATCAGGCTCAGCGAAGAGGATATCGAACGCGATTGCGGACGCTCCCATCTCCGAAAGCCTGTCGACCAAGGTCGCGAGCCGATCTCGGGGCCATGGCCATTGACCGAACTCCTGGAGTGAAGCTTCGTCTATGTCAATGACCCGGACCGGCAGTTTTTCAAAAGCGCGCGGCGCCATGCGCTGATACTCGTCGAATGTAAGGTCGCGGGCCTGCTTCAAGAGCTGCGGATCACTTGCTCGCAGGATCGTGAGCGCCGCCACGATCGCCAGGCCGATAATTACACCAACTTGCTGCGCGCGCGTCATGACTAAACTGCCGTCGTGCCAAGGGAACGGTATGCTGCATTTTTCTTCAGAGCTAAGCAATGAGGAACGTGATCGCGTCAGCCCAAGAAGAGCAGACGAATTGTGCGCCCCAAAATGAGCGAAACCGGGCGCGGATATTTCCGTCACCCGGTTTCCCCTCTGGTGCCGCATTCGGGGAGCGTCCTCTTCTCCCTTGAACGGCCATGTAACTTGCAAGGTCTGGATATTCGCGGTCAGCTCCCTCGTTACTTTGCCTGCAATCAAACGCTCGTACAGCGTGCGTACAGTTGTAACAATCAGGAAAAGATCAGCATCCAATCTCTTTCGGAATGAAGTTCTGCGGCATGTTTTTGTCGTTTGCAAGAGGTTTTGCAAAATAAAATTGCATTGATTTTCATATGATTATTTATTGTGCAGCATCGAAACAATTTAGGCGAATTTCGCCGGCTTTTTTCCGCATTGACTAATCGTGCGCCACCCTTTCAATTGCAACGGGAGGCACCGAATGGCATTCGACGATGTAGAATTGGTAGGAACCGCCGCAGGCGCAACGCTCGCCCTGCGCTTTTCACCAGCTGTCTGGACAGCCCGCGCCATCGTCCAGATCAATCATGGTGTCAGCGAGCATTCGCTGCGCTACAACCGTTTCGCGCAATTCCTGAACGGACAGGGGTTCCACGTCTATGCCCATGATCATCGCGGTCATGGATTGACCAAGGCTCCGGGCGCCCCTGCCGGGCGCTTTGCCCAAGCGGGCGGGCCGCGTCATGTGCTGGACGACATGGATGCCATCAACGATCTTGCCCGCAACCGTCATCCCGGTCTGCCGCTCATCATGTTCGGCCATTCGATGGGCGGGCTCGTTGCACTGAACTACGTTTTGAAACACCCGGACAAGGTGGATGCGGCTGCGATCTGGAATGCAAATTTCTCGGCAGGTTTCCTCGGCCGTTTGGCGCAGGCAATCCTGCGCGCGGAACGCATGTTCCTCGGCTCTGACGTTCCAAGCATGGTGCTGCCGAAACTCACCTTTCAGGATTGGGGTCGCAGTATCAATAATGCACGCACAGCGTCCGACTGGCTGTCACGCGATCCCGACGAAGTTGACGCCTATCTTGCGGATCCCCTGTCGGGATGGAACCCGACGGTGAGCATGTGGCGCGATATTTTCGATTTTATCTTCACCGGGTCAGACGACACGCTGCTGGCCAAGGTACGGCGCGACCTGCCGTTCAATCTCGTTGGCGGTGCCGAAGATCCTGCTACGGCAAAGGGCAAGGCTGTCAAGGATCTCGAAAATCGTATGCGCAAGCTTGGCTTCACCCATGTCACGACCACGATTTATCCGGATACACGGCATGAAGGCCTCAACGAGATCAACCGGGAAGTGATCACGCAGGATTTCGCCAAATGGGCTGCTCGCACGATCGAGCAGCGGACAATAAATTTGAAGAGTGCCTGATATCATGCCTGATGCTCCCCTCAAAGGTATCCGTGTCATCGAGCTGGCCCGCGTCCTCGCCGGTCCTTGGGCCGGACAAATCCTCGCCGATCTCGGTGCCGATGTCATAAAGGTTGAAAACCCCGCAGGCGGCGATGAAACGCGCGGCTGGGGGCCGCCCTTCATCACCAGCAGCGAAGGCGAAAACCTTTCGGCTGCCTATTTCCATTCCTGCAATCGCGGCAAGCGTTCCATCACGGTCGACTTTACGTCCCCCGAAGGACAGGAAACGGTCAAGGCGCTGTGCAGGACGGCGGATGTGGTTCTGGAAAATTTCAAGGTCGGCGGCCTGAAGAAGTACGGTCTCGACTACGAATCTCTAAGCACTGACAATCCGCGTCTCGTCTATTGCTCCATCACGGGCTTCGGCCAGACCGGTCCATATTCCGCGCAGGCAGGCTATGACTTCATCATTCAGGGCATGTCCGGACTAATGTCTGTGACCGGCGAACCGGATCGCGAGCCGCAGAAGGTTGGCCTCGCTGTGGCCGATGTTTTTACCGGACTTTACTCCGTTATCGCTATCCAGGCCGCACTGGCGCATGCGGCCAAGACTGGCGAAGGCCAGATGATCGACATGGCGCTGTTCGACGTGCAATCGGCGGTGATGGCCAATCAGGCCATGAATTATCTGGCGACCGGCAGGAGCCCGCATCGCATGGGCAATGCGCACCCGAACATATCTCCCTACGAGGTCGTACCGACATCCGACGGCCATATGATCCTCGCTGTCGGCAATGATGGGCAATTCGCCCGGTTCTGCGCCCTTGCCGGGCTGGGCAGCCTCGCCAGCGATCCGCGTTTTCTGACCAATCGAGCGCGGCTGGAAAACCGCGCCGAGTTGACGGCCTTGATCCGGGCCGAGACCAGGAAGCACACCCGCGCCGACCTGCTTGATGCATGCGCTAAAAATGCTGTTCCAGCCGGTCCGATCAACCAGATCGGCGAGATGTTCGATGATCCACAGATCATGTCGCGGCAAATGCGGCTTGATCTCGACGATGCGCATGGCAGCACCATACCCTCGGTTCGCACGCCGATCGTCATGTCGAAGACTCCGCTAGGCTATAACCGGCCCTCGCCTCGCCTTGGCGAACATAGCGCCGAAATATTGAACGAATTGAAGGATGCATCCGATGAAAACAGGCGGTGAACTGATCGTCGAAGCCTTGGCTGCCAATGGCGCTGAACGCCTGTTCTGTGTCCCGGGGGAAAGCTACCTTGCCGTGTTGGATGCGCTCTTTGATGCCAATATCGGCGTGACTGTCTGCCGGGCCGAAGGCGGCGCCGCGATGATGGCGGAAGCCTGGGGCAAGCTCACCGGTAAACCCGGCATCTGTTTCGTTACGCGCGGTCCCGGCGCAACCAACGCTTCGCCCGGAATCCACATCGCCAAGCAGGATTCGACGCCGCTGATCCTGTTCATCGGTCAGGTACAGCGTGACGCGCGTGAACGCGAAGCTTTCCAGGAAGTGGAGTACCGCCGCTTCTTTGCCGATACCGCCAAATGGGTGGCTGAAATCGACGATGCGCGGCGCATACCCGAGTTCGTCACACGGGCATTTTCAGTCGCGACCTCGGGCCGCCCGGGACCAGTCGTGCTCGCCCTGCCGGAAGACATGCTCACCGATGCCGTCAACGCGGTCACAGCGCAAGCCTGGCTGCCGGTCGAGACCGGCCCCGCGCCCGCCAGCATCGAAAAGCTTGCCGACCTCCTGCAGGGTGCGAAGAAACCCTTCATGATTCTCGGCGGTTCACGCTGGAATGAGCGTGCAGTTCAGTCGATCACGCGCTTTGCCGAGAAATGGCATCTGCCCGTCGGTTGCTCATTCCGCCGCCAGATGCTGTTCGACCATCTGCACCCGAACTATGCCGGCGATGTCGGTATCGGCATCAATCCGGCTCTTGCAGCCCGTGTGAAAGAGGCGGACGTGCTGCTGCTTGTCGGCGGACGTTTCGGCGAAATGCCTTCCTCCGGCTACACGCTCATGGACAGCCCCTACCCCAAGCAAACGCTGATCCATATTCATCCTGACGCCGACGAGCTGGGCCGCGTCTATCGTCCGAGCCTAGCCATAAACGCGGCACCCGACGCTTTTGCCGAAGCGGTCGAACATCTCGCGCCGCCATCGCACATCAATTGGCCGGGCGAAGCGGAAGCCGCGCACAAGGCCTACCTCGCCTGGTCGACACCCCCACAAACAGGTCCAGGCAAGGTGGCGATGGGACCGATCATGGCCTATCTCGAAAGCGTGTTGCCCGAAGACGCGATCATGACCAATGGCGCGGGCAACTACGCCACGTGGCTGCATCGCTTCCATCGCTTTCGCCGCTTCGCCACACAGGCCGCCCCAACCTCCGGCTCGATGGGCTACGGCCTTCCCGCGGCCGTCGCGGCGAAACAGCTCTATCCCGATCGCACCGTCGTCTGCTTTGCGGGCGATGGCTGTTTCCTGATGAACGGTCAGGATTTTGCGACAGCGGTCAAATATTCCCTGCCGATCATCGTTCTTGTGATCAACAACAACATATACGGCACGATCCGCATGCATCAGGAGCGCGAATATCCCGGCCGGGTTTCGGCGACTGACCTCACCAACCCGGATTTTGCCATGCTCGCCCGCGCCTATGGCGGCCATGGCGAGACGGTCGAGACGACGGAAGCGTTCGAGGGCGCATGGCAGCGTGCAGTCGGGAGCGGCAAGCCTGCAATCATCGAAATCCGCCTCGATCCCGAGGCGATCACTCCGGCGAAGACCCTCACAGACATTCGCAACAAGCGTTAATCAACAAGGTGACCATTACAGCTTCGTAACATAAATGAGGATAGCAAGGCGGCGCTTTCAATGTTATGGAGCGCGCCTGATGAGACATTACGAAAGCGTCTGACTTGAGCAATCCGGCAATCACAATCGTCATTCCGTGCCGAAACGAGGCCGCCAATCTTGCCTTTCTCCTTGATGAAGTGGATGCAGCCATGGATGGCCGCAGCTACGAAGTTATCGTCGTTGATGATGGCTCGACGGATGCGACCGGGGAGGTTCTCGGCGAACGTATCAAGGCTGGAAAGCCGCTACGCCACGTTCGCCATGATAAATCCGCTGGGCAGAGCGCGGCGGTGCGCTCCGGCGTCTTTGCTGCCAGGGGCAAGGTGGTGGTCACCATGGATGGGGACGGCCAGAATAATCCCGCTTATCTGCCACAATTGGCCGATGCCCTGCTGAAGGCCGGGCCCGCGGTTGGTATAGCCGCCGGCCAGCGCTTGAAGCGAACCGACACCAAGCTCAAGCAGTTCTCTTCGAAGTACGCCAACAAACTGCGCGGCGCGATCCTCAAGGACAACACTCGTGATTCTGGCTGCGGCCTCAAAGCCGTGCACACGCAATTGTTCCGCGAACTGCCATTCTTCGATGGCTGGCACCGCTATCTGCCGGCACTGGCGCTCCGCGAGGGCTATGGCGTGGTGCACGTCGACGTTGTCGATCGCGAACGGCGCCACGGCAAATCCAACTACGGCATTCTTGACCGCGGACTGCGCGGTATTCTCGATTTATATGGTGTCTGGTGGCTGAGAAAACGTCGCAAGACCGTCCCAACGATTACGGAGATCAGCCATGGCTGACGCTATAACAAATTGGCTGCACTCGGTTTTCATCGCTCAGTTCGATGCATGGATCCTGCTCGGATTTTTCGCGCAGGGTTGTTTCACCATGCGTTTCGTCGTTCAGTGGATCGCCTCTGAACGCGCCAAGCGCAGCGTCGTGCCCGTCACCTTCTGGTTCTTCTCGCTCTTTGGCGGCGTGCTGCTGTTCGTCTATGCGATCCAGCGCAAGGATCCCGTGTTCATTGCCGGTCAGGGCCTCGGCCTCGTTGTCTACATTCGCAATCTCTGGCTCATCGCCAATGAGAAGAAGGCAATGACACAGGATACGTGAGAGGGTGTTGATGACCCACTCAGATCCGGCTCTCGGCAGGGCCAGGCGGCTGCGCATCAGTCACTATCTGCTGCTGATCTTCGTCTGCCTCGTCTCCTTCGTTCCCGGCATCGCCTCAATCCCGCCGCTGGACCGCGATGAATCCCGCTATATCCAGGCCACGCATCAAATGGCCGAGACCGGTGATTATGTCGATATCCGCTTTCAGGATGCATCGCGCTACAAAAAGCCCATCGGCATCTATTGGCTGCAGAGCGCCGCGCTAAAGCTGGTAGGCTACGATGATAGTGCCCCGGTCTGGGCGTACCGGTTGGTGTCTGTCGCTGGGGCAACATTGGCAGTGTTGGGAACTGCGGCGCTCGGTGCGGTCTTCTTCGGCCAAAGTGCAGGCCTTCTCGCTGGCATCGCCCTGGCCAGTATCGTCATGCTTGGCTTTGAGGCGCGGGTTGCAAAGACCGATGCGGCGGTGCTGGCAACCGTCGTATTCGCGCAGGGCGCACTCGCCTGGATCTGGATGGCAAGCCGCATGCAGGCAGCGGAGAGGTGGGCACCGGCATTGATTTTCTGGCTGGCGACAGCCATCGGTGTCCTAATCAAGGGACCGATCACACCTTTCGTCAGCCTGCTCACCATGGCGACGCTCAGCATTTTCTATCGCGAATGGCGCTGGCTCAAACGGCTGAAGCCATTGAGCGGTATTCTCATCTTGCTTGCGATCGTCTTGCCATGGATCGTCCTGATTACGCAGAAGAGCGGTGGCGCCTTCTTCAACGAATCCGTCAACAAGGACTTCCTGTCCAAGGTGGGCGACGCGCAGGAAAGCCATGGCGCCCCGCCTGGCTATTTCGCATTGATCTTCGTTCTCTTCATCTGGCCGTTTGGTGTGCTTGCCGTTCGCGGCGGATTGCATGCTCTGGGCCGTTTGCGCGACGATCCTCGACTTGCGTTTCTGGCGGCCTGGTACGTGCCATTCTGGCTCGTGACGGAGCTTGTTCCGACCAAGCTGCCGCATTACATCCTGCCGGCCTATCCGGCCTTGCTGCTAATGATGGCATGGGCGGTCGACACCGGTATTGCTGCGCAGCCCTATCGCGGGCGCTGGCAAATCTGGCTGGAGCGGTTGACGCTTTTGGGTCTCGCGGCGGCAACGCTCGGGATCATGGGCGCGGGTCTTGTTCTCCCCTATATCATGACCGGTTCATTCTCGTTACCCGGGATCATTGTCTTCTTCACCGCTCTTGCGGCAGGCGTCTTCGCCAGCGGTCTCATCCTGAATCACAATCTCAAGGGTGCGCTGCAAGCTGCTGCAACTTTTGCGATTATCACCTTCGGGCTGCTCACCTGGGGTGTTATCCCGGCGCTCACCCCGATGTGGGTAAGCCCGGCCATTGCCAACGCATTCAATGAGGCCAAGCCATGCGACAAAAGTGTGCTCGCATCGGCGAGCTATGCCGAGCCAAGCCTCGTCTTTCTCACAGGCACAAAGACGATCCTTACCGACGGCCAGGGCGCGGCAAAGCACCTTCTCGGGGACCCGGCTTGTGCCATTTCGGCTGTCGACGAGCGCGAACACGACGCGTTTATCAGGAGCCTGCCCCGGGGCGAGAGATCGGTCGCGGCGGTTGCAACCGTATCTGGCGTCAACTACAGCAAGGGCCGCAGGACGACCATCAC
>NZ_JBBNAN010000343.1:0-8189 GCF_037994405.1 Phyllobacterium sp. | reverse complement strand
CCGAGATCACGGCGCAAAAACCGGTAGACATCAACTTCATGCTGGATACGCCGGTCGCTCGGACGATGGACCTCGTCGTTCTCAGTAAGGCAACCACGGACTCGGTCGATTTTTCCTGGCTTAAGGTTTTCAATTTCAGGCTCGTCAAGCATCTCGAGGCTCGTCCTCCGCAGGAGATGGCCAATGCACGATAAGCCTCGGGATTTGATTGCCATTGCAATGCCGCTCTATGGCCATGCGGCTCTCGTTCTTGAAGCGCTGGAATCTGCACTTGCGTCGACAACTGCATTTCGCACAGCGATTGTCGTATCGGTCGATGGCGATCCGCGTCAGGAAGTGTTTGACCAGCTCGCGCTTTACGCCGCAGCACACCCGGAAATCCACGTGATTTTCGGCGAAAATGCAGGCCCGGGCGGCGCTCGCAATCGTGCAATCGAGTATATCCTCAACGAATTGCCCGAGACGAAGGCTGTCTACTTTCTTGATGCGGATAATCGAATCCTGCCACACACAGTAGACACCCTGTACCGCCGCCTCGTTTCGAGCGGAGCCGGCTGGATTTATACGAATATCGACACATTCTCCGTCAACTGGCGTGCCCATTACGGCGACAGTTACTCACGCCTGGTTCATTGCATTACGGACAACATCTGCGACACGGGCTCGATGATTTCGGTCGCCGTATTCAAGAGCGGGGTGCGTTTCGACGATAATCGTCAGAATGGTTTCGAGGACTGGGAATTCTGGCTCTCAGCTATCGAAGCAGGGTTCGTTGGAGAGCCCTGCCACGACACTGGCTTCGAATATCGCTTGCGGGCAGAAAGCCGTTTCAAGGAAGCAAACCGTGATCGTTCGGCGTCGGTCAGTTTCTTGCGGAAGCGTCACAAAACGCTGTTTCGCCGACCAACGCTGGTCGGATTTGAACACAAGGAATGCCCGCGCTATGCCGTCATTCGTACCGGTGAGGGGACACTCGGCACGTTCACAGATCCGACCCAGCCCCCCGGTGAAATTGGATTCGATGATGCGATCCGCGCATTTTGGGGTAGCGTCGGTGAGCCAGACAATTTTCATTTTCCGCCCTTCTTGGCGGCATGCAGCACTGAGACACTGAAGCTTCTCACACGCTCGCGCCTATGGCCAAATATCCTGTGCCATCTCGAACGGCTCGCAGAAAAGACCAATATTGTATTCGTCGAGCTGGGTAACGTGGATTCAGAACGACGCATCGACTCCGAAATACTGCCTTCCGGCGCACGGCAAAGCGCGGCTGACCTGATCTTCGTTTCGACCAAGCTCGTTCAGAACGTTATCGAGAACAATGCGCTCGATTGGTTTTCGTCGATTGGAAGTCAACAGCTTTGGCCGACCTCCTCACGTCTTAAAGTCCGCTTTCCATTCCCGAAAGCGCGACAGCGCCGCTCACTGGCGCGCCCCGAACAGGCGCTGCTTAACCTGGTCACCGCCATCGCGACCAGTCCGCTCAAACAGGCTGCCAATACGCGCTGGACGTGGCGGCCGCGGCGACTTCATGGCCTGTCCGAGATGTACCAGGTCCTCAGGACAGAACTTGGCGGATCACCGGTGCTTCCGCTTGCCCACAATAGTGCTCAGCGAAAGACAGCTGCAGTACTGGTACCGAACGCTTCATTCGGCGGAGCTGAGAAAGTAGCCTATGCGGCCGGGCGCGAACTCAAGCAGGAGGGGTTTGAAACCCACCTTTTCGTGCTCGGTTCAGCTCGAATGGATGTGCTTGACGAGTTCGATCAAGCTTTCGATTACGTTCATTTCTGGAAGGACGGCATACCGGCGTGGGGCGACACGAACCGGTTTCTCGGCCAGGATTTCATCACGGAGGATCACGACCTGGATTGGGCCGGCCTCCGGGGCCAGCTCTCTGGTTTTGACCTCATTGTCAACAACCATGTGATGGCCGCTCACCCGCTTATGGCCAAGCTTCGTTCCGAGGGGACGCGTACCGCATGCTATCTTCACGTTGTGGACGAGACCGTCTTCCGCCGCCGTGCAGGACAGCCTTACGCAGCAATCGCATTCGAGCACGCTTATGATGCATTTCTGACCTGCTCGGAGCAGCTAAAGACCTACCTGCACAGTTTCGGCGTTCCTTTCGAGAAGATATTCGCCGTACCGAACGCCGCAAGTTTCTCCATTGACGAGAAAGTTCGGGCACAAGTGACCGAGGCACGGGAAACCGGGCGCGTAGGTGAGCCAATTCGTATCCTCTATATGGGGCGGCTTGACCGGCAAAAGGGTATCGACCGGCTATACGACGCAATCGTCAAGCTGCGGGAGCGCGGTATCGCTTTCGAGGCGCAGGCGATTGGCGGCGAGATTCTCGCCGACGATCCCAGCTCATCCTGGATGACGCGTCTGAAGGACGTAGGTGTTCAGGTTTCGCCGCCAGTCTTTGGCGGCAAGGACATCGCCGCACATCTTGCCTGGGCCGATGTTCTGCTGATGCCATCGCGCTGGGAAGGGGCACCTTTGATGATTGCCGAGGCGCAGCAACTTGGCTGCGTTCCGGTAGCAACTGCGGTTGGCGCGGTCGATGAACTAATAGCCCATGGCCAGGACGGCATTTTGATCAAGAATGGCAACGATGCTCAGATCGTGGCAGACATGGCGCGGTTGCTCACTATCCTGGCGCAAGATCGTACCGCTCTCGCCCGGACGGCCGCAGGTGCGCTCGCAACGGCAGACCGGCGCTCGTGGAGCGCGTCATTCGCCGATTTCATTGCATGGAGCAATACGATCGACGTAGCAAACCCGCCACAACGTATTGCGGCTGCGATCGCACCCGCACCAGAGTTTAATGCCGCCGCCGAGCTTTCGAGCCGTGCTGTTGCGTGACCACCACTAGAAAGGTTTTTGTGAACCCTATGAGCCCCAGAATTCTCCTCACCGGCATCCCGGGTCATCTTACACGCCTCGTTCAAAGGGCTGAAGACACGCACGTTTTTTACTCGGAAAAGCAACCTCAGCCAGAAAGCAAGGAAGCCTATCTGCGCGAACTCAAGAATATCAGCAACACCGGCAATTATTTGATCGGAGAGGGCGCACTGCGCGCTTTGTCTCCAGACGCCACCCACATTCCGTTCTGGCATCTTTACAATGCCGTAAACAACGGAACTGGTCTCGACAGTATCAACAAACAGTTCGATATCTGCGTCTTCACCTGCGCCAATCTTCTCCGAAAGAGCTTGTCGGCTGATGCGGAGGCACAGGTCCTGGCCAAACTGGATATGCCAGTCGTAATGCTGGGTATCGGCATTCAGAGCCGGCCCGATCTTGAAGAATCACTGCCAGAAGGAACACAGCGACTCCTGCAGATCCTGAAGGAGAAGGAGCATTACTTCTTGACCCGGGGCGAGGAAACAGCTGCGTTCCTGAAAAGCCAGGGGTTCTCGTTCGTAAGGCCCGTCGGCTGCCCCTCCATGTATTTCATGCCCGCGAACGTCCGCCGCGCAATTCGCCGCCTGCCAGATGTAAAGGTGGGGGAGGGCCGTACAGTTTTCACTGGCTATATGGGCGCCGCACTCGACACGATCGGCGACATGAATTCGCTTTCGTCCGATGACGGTCGGTCATCCTACGTCATCCAGGACGAGCTTCTGCATTTCGATATGCAGGTAGAGCCAAACGAGGATGGCCGTGTATACGATTCTACCTCCGGTGAGATGATCGGCGAGCTATCGTTCAAGGGTTCCGATGAGCTCAAAAAGAAGATCAAGGTTCATACATTTTTTGATACGAACCAGTGGCGTGCCTGGACATCGTCCATGGATTTTGCGTTCGGCCGGCGCTTCCATGGCAACGTTATAGCGCTTCAGGCCGGTGTACCGAGTCTGATCGTTGCCGTCGATGATCGCATGCGCGAGATGCTGAATTTTTCCGGGCTCCCGAAAGTTGAAGCCAATGACCTAAATGCCGCAAATGATCGCTCGGCATTCGTTGCTGATCATTTGGCAAGCATGAATATTCCCCAGGTCATTGAGAAGTATTCTGACCGCGAGCGCAATTTCCGGTCGGTTCTAACCGAGATTGGCATCGGGTGATATCCCAACCCAGTGCCTTGACGAACCTCTAAACCCAAGATGGACAAACATGAGAATTATGATCACAGGCATCCCATCATATTTGATGCGGACCGTCGACAGTGTTTCCGGAGCAGCCGTGAAGCACCGCCCTTATTTCGAGAATGTCCGCACAAAGAAGGATGTCATTGACCAGGTCAAGAAAATCGCCAACACGGGCAACTACCTCATCGGCGAAGGCGCGGCCAACAGCGTTCGCGGTCATGATGTTACCTACATTCCTTTCTGGCATCTTGCGAATAGCCTCAATTCTCCTGAAACCTATGCAAGGTTGAACGAGAGTTTCGATCTTTGCCTGTTTGCGTCCGCCAACCTGCTCCGCCCGGGCTACGCAGCCATGACCGAGTCTTACGTATTCGAGCGCCTCAACATGCCTATCGTCATCATGGGGATCGGTATTCAGAAGAAGGAAAACCTGAAGAACGAGCTGCCTGAGGGCACCCATCGTTTTCTCAACGTTCTCAAGAAGAAAGAAACATTCTTCCTGACCCGAGGTCATTTCACGGCAGAGTTCCTTAAGGCCGAAGGCATGAAATACGTTCGCCCGACGGGCTGTCCATCTCTGTATTTTGCGCCCGACGCAATGAAACGCTCGCTTAGTCGCCTTGCCGATCCCGAGCTCGCCGAATCGCAAAAAATCGCTTTTGGTGGCTATCTCGGCAGTGTCCCAGATACGATCGTCGATGCCCATGTACTCCTGCACAAGGACAGCACGGCGAGCTATGTCATCCAGGACGAAGTGATCGTCTACAACATGAACATGGTCGGTGATGACACAACGGAAGCCTATGACCAGGCAGCCAGCCGCATTACGGCTCCAACCGAGTACAAGCACGCCGAGAAATGGCAGCGCAAGCGTGAGTATCTCGTCTTCTTTGATACACATAAGTGGCGCAGCTGGGTTTCGGGGCAAGACTTCTGTTTTGGCCGCCGGTTCCACGGTTCCATCATTGGCATGCAGTCGGGTGTTCCGGCGCTGATGATCGCCGTCGATGATCGCATGCGTGAGATGCTCGACTTTGTGGGTTTCCCGCATATCGAGGCATCAGTCTGGAATCGTGAACCGCAAAAGAAAGCCTACTTGCAGGATTTCTTATCCAAGATTGACGTACCGGCAGCGATACATCGCTATTCGGCCTGTGAGGCGAATTTCAACGCAGCACTAAAGGATATCGGGATTAGATGACAGCTTTCTTCAATGGCACAGGGTCTCGGGGAGACATAAAGCCATGAGGTGGTTTCGACGCAGCATCGGCGCGGGCGTGTGCCTCGCTGTTGCTGCGGTTCTTGCAGCAGCGATCTTTGCGACGCCATCCGGCGCATCCGGCGATACTCGGTTTGGCGTTAACCGGGTCAACATCGCATGGCTCCCGGCCACTGAAAGAGAGACAATATTGGCTTCGATAGCAAACAACGGAATCAAGTCCGTGCGCTTGTCTTTGACCAAGCCGATCGATGCAAGCATCGACGCGATCCGGGTGGCTCATGAAAAAGGCCTCGCCGTCCTGCTCGAGATACCGCTCAACAATCCGGCGTTCTTCCCTGCGGGAACGAAGCCACGCTCAGGTCGTGGACGCATATGGGACATGTATCGGCTCTCTGACATTTCCCCGGATCTTTTTCGGTCCACGGTCGGCGATGCCCTGGGGAAGATCGATCAGCTCGGTATCCCTCTGATCGCCGTCGAAACTGGCAACGAAATCAATTGGGGTGCCTACAATGGCGATCTCGAGGTTAAAGCCAAAGCGAAAACCAAAACGGCCCGTTCGCTGAAAGATCTTGGTGATCCGCAATCTGTCGAGCGCGGCGCGGCAAACTATGTTCTGCTATTGAACGTGGTGCGCCAACAGCTCGCGACCACGAAACACAGTGCCAGTGCAAAGGTAATCACGGCGGGCCTGTCCGACATTCCGGTCGCCGATGCCGACCGCCGTGGCATTGACAGCATCGATCCATCAACCTTTACGTCCCTCCTGCAAAAGCACGGCCTCGATGACGTGGTCGATGGTTATGGAATCCACATTTATCCCGGTAGTGGCGGCTCATCGACCACCCGCGAACAACACATGGACCAAGCACTCTCGATCTGTGGCACACGACCGGACGGCAAACCCTGTTGGATCACCGAATGGGGCTTTGCCAACAATTCGACGTCGTGCCCGGGCGATGATAGTTCCCGCGAGCGTCTGGTGCGGTCGGCCAAGAGCCGATTCGAGGAATTGATGCAAGCAGGCCGTGTTGCCGCGGCCTACTATTTCAATTGGGATGCGACGCCTTACGGAGTCTGGCGCTGCGGCGCGCTGTCCTCAGCTGGCAGGATGGCGGTGACACCATGAAACTCAAGACAGTCATTATCGGCGGCTCCAACACCGTCATGCTGCCGGGCTATCTGCCCTCGCTTCTGTCAACCATGGCGAGACGAGGTGTCGAACTTGATGTCACCGCTGACCTCTCGGTCGGCGGCACGACGAGTGCATTCGGGCTCTATCAGCTCAAGATTTATGACCAACTCGCCGATTGCGATCTGTTGTTGATCGAGTACGCGCTCAACGATGCCTTCGTTTATGGCGACGAACGGCGTCCATTCCGCCATTGGGCACGTTTCTATGAAGGGATCATCCGCTTCGCCCTCGATCGCAATCCGAATCTCAGGATTGCGACGCTCGTGTTCGGCGCGCGCAACGGCTCGTTTCTGAATGCTGTTCCGTCGATTGATGCAGGTATCAACTATATCTCGCAATGGTACGATACGATCTGTGTCAACGTCTCGCAGCTCTTGATGCAACATTACGGGCGCGACGTTGTCGGTCATCCGAGTTTCTATTCCGATCAGGGTCACTACGCGCGCCCCGTGGCCACAACCATCGTTGCCAACCTGATTGCGGACCAGCTTGAACCAGCGCTGCAAACTCCGCATCGTGCCGCCGCACTACCTCCAGCAATAGATCCCGAGCACTTTGCAGGCGCGCGTGCGTTTGACGGGAATGAGCTCGGCAAGAGAATCGGTCGGCTACCGGTCGAGTATAGCAACCGCCGTTTCTCCGTTGCAGCAGTCGACCTTGGCCGCGATCGCTTGCGCTTTGAGGTAGAGAAGGGACAGCTCCTGGCGCTGGCCTATGTTTGCGAACCACGGATCCCTCCGCTCGATATACGTATTGGCAACGATATCCATCGCGCTGCACTCCTCAAAGGAGGTGTGCGCGACGGGACCTACAAATTCCTTGTCTCGATGTTGAGCTTCGAATTCCTCTACGGAACGTCGCTGCTCGAAGCACAACCCGCGTTGTCGCTAACGCTCGCAGGAGGCACTGACGGCGTTGAACACAAGCTACATGTTCCGAAGGACAGCATCCGGCATGAAACGTTCCCGCCAGAGCCCGCTCTCCCGATCGGCGGTCTCCTCTTCACCGGAAACCTGAAGGTGTGCGCGATCGAAAGGTTTGAGACTCCCCCCAATCGACCGGAAGAACAGCGCGCGGCGGCCGCAGAATAGTGAACGAAACCGCAGACCTAGCGATTTCTGGTTTGCCGCGTTATGGCGGCGTTTCTGTCCTGAATTTCTCTCAGCGCTGTTTCAGATGAAATTGCTGTCCCGAGTTGTACACCGGGGACTGGACTTTGTGGCGCGCGCCACCCTGTGTCCCGCCGCGACGGTAGTGACCAAGCCCCTTAGCGTGCCGGCGCTTCCAACTGCCCATTCCTGGGTGCTCGATGCGATACGCGCAGTAAGTGGCACGATCTGTGCGAGAAGAAACAATCCGGAGAAACAGATCAGTACGAACGGTCCCACATCCTTCATCGCAGGGCTATCGCCATTGCTCAGGACTTGCACGAGTGCCCAATGCTCTTCCGGCCCGGCATTCTGGCCGATGCGCTGCGTCGAAAACCGCACTATTGCCGTGCGGCTGTTGGGAATTTGTATGGATTTGATGGACGGGAGCACACGTGTATGCCGGTCAAAGCGATTGACCGCGTTGGTCGGACTGGAAAGGCTATCCAGATCCCGGCTGGCATCTCCGGTCGACAGCAATTGTGCCAAGTCAAAATTGTCCTGCACCGATGCGGCATCATAGG
>NZ_JBBNAN010000342.1:0-2868 GCF_037994405.1 Phyllobacterium sp. | reverse complement strand
ATGGTTTGGTCACTATAATGGTGTTGGATCGTGGTCCTGGCATTCCAGAAGATCAGCTTGAAGCAGTGCTCCAACCATTCTTTCGGCTCGAGCAGTCCCGCAATCGGGGAACCGGGGGGACTGGACTTGGATTAGCCATCGCACATCAGCTAGCACTTGCCATAGGCGCCTCGCTCAAGTTGCGCAATCGCGATGGCGGCGGGCTCTCGGCGGAAATCTCCATCCATTGATGAGTCCGGACTTGTCGAGTAAAGCAGCGCTCGCCTTTGTATCGCAATGTAACGGGCCGCTTCCCACCCACACTTCGTTACGCTTTGGGATCAATTCGGACACATGTGGGATACGCCTGTGATGCCTTATGCGGTCAGGGACTGGTCTTCGGCCCTGCGCCCTGGCGCCCCATCAATCACTCCAAAGGAAACCATGATGACCCTTCTGGTTATTGCCTACCTTGCGGGAGGGCTGACGATCCTCAGTCCCTGCATCCTGCCAGTTCTTCCCTTTGTCTTCGCCCGCGCAGGCCAGCCTTTCGTCAAAAGCACGCTGCCGATGCTCGCGGGCATGGCAATTACCTTTGCCGTGGTTGCCACCCTTGCCGCAGTCGGCGGTAGTTGGGCAATTCATGCCAATGAATATGGCCGCTACGCTGCGATAGTGCTACTCGCTGTCTTCGGTGTGACGCTTGTTTCACCTGAGTTCGCCACAATCCTGACACGGCCGGTCGTTGCGTTCGCAAACAAGCTGTTGAATAAGTCCGGTGGACCACGCTCCATTCCGACGTTCGCAAGCTCGCTCGTTCTCGGCATTGCAACCGGTCTGCTCTGGGCACCCTGCGCCGGACCGATTCTCGGGTTGGTGTTGACAGAGGCTGCTCTCAAGGGCGCGAACGTTCAGACGACCATGCTTCTCCTGGTCTATTCGGCCGGTGCTGCTACATCGCTCGCTTTAGCACTCATGATCGGCGGGCAGGTTTTTGTCTTTATGAAGGCGTCACTCGGTGCCGGTGAATGGATTCGCCGTGGCCTCGGCATTGCCGTACTTGCGGGCGTCGCCGCCATCGGGCTTGGTGCAGATACTGGTTTTCTCGCTCGTCTCTCGGGCCCAGCGACGGGCAAGGCCGAACAAGCGCTTCTGGACGCTTTCAAGCCGAGAGCTGCCTTGGACGGTGCCGCGAACAATAGCATGGTGCTGGCGGTAGATGCTCGTCAGAGGTTTCGCAGCGATCTGCCGGTTGAAGGACAGTTTCCCTCACTCGACGGTGCGGTTGAGTGGCTGAATTCGCCGCCGCTGAGCACTGGCCAGCTTCGCGGCAAGGTCGTGCTGGTCGATTTCTGGACGTACTCCTGCATCAATTGCATTCACACAGTCCCCCATGTTCGGGCCTGGGCGGAAAAATACAAGGATCAGGGCCTCGTGGTGATCGGCGTACACGCCCCTGAATATGCCTTCGAAAAGAATATCGATAACGTCAAGAAGGCGATCGGCGAGTTCCAGATCACCTATCCCGTCGCCATCGATAACAATTTCACAATCTGGCAGGCATTCCAAAACAGCTATTGGCCAGCCCATTACTTCATCGATGCCAAGGGCCAGATCCGGTACCATCATTTCGGCGAAGGTGATTATGATGCGTCCGAAAAAGTCATTCAGGATCTACTGGCCGAAGCCAAGAGCCAGCAGGCCGACAACCAGCCTATGCCCCCGGACGCAATGACGGCGCAGCCGGTCGCAAAGAGCCAAGGCTGATGAAGAAATCAGCGTTCTCCCTTACTGGCCTTGACGAGATTGTCGCGAAGATTTGCAATGGCCTTTTGCAGCATGGGAAATTCCTCGGGCGTCAGGCCCGAGGCTTTCACAGTCACCTCGCCAAAGCCGAAACCTTTCTCCCGAAGGCGGCGTCCGGCATCGGTCAGCGAAATTCGGACATTGCGCTCGTCCTTGCTATCCCTTGTCCGGTTGAGATATCCCATGGCTTCAAGCCGTTTCAGCATTGGCGTCATGGTGCTCGGCTCCAGAAACAGCTTCTCGCTCAAGCCCTTGACCGTCTGCTGATCTTCTTCCCAGAGCGAGATGATCGTTATGTATTGCGGGTAGGTGAGGCCGAGTTCATCGAGGACTGGTTTGTAAACCCGCGAGTAGGCAAGGTTCGCCGAATAGATCGAAAAGCACAAAAAATCCGCAAGCTTCGCTGCCTTGGTGCGGGGAGGCGTTTGTCTGGACATCGAACACTCCGGTGAAAATAATTATGACACGAACGATTATCGTACTTGTAAGCGTCAAGGCAGTTTGATACAACTGGTATCATAATGATTATTGTAATAATTAAATCAACCCGAGAGTTGATTAAATCAACCCGAGAGTTGAAGGAGAATCATTATGCAATTTGCGATCAAATGCCTGATCGGCATTGCGGTACTGGCATCGCCGTGCGCCTATGACACCAATCCGCGCGAACCCACAGCGGTTGCTCCAATAGTCGCCAAACTGTCTTCAGACGAGCTGCTCCCGTTGGCCGCAGCGAAAGTCCATTTCTCCAATCAGGTTCTTGCAACGGCCCGGTAGGGCATATGCGGCCTGTTCAAAAATCCAAGCCAACCAGGAAGCCGACAATGAAACTGTATGAGAATGAGATTTCTTCCGCGACGTCCCGCGTGCGCATAGCGCTGGCCCTGAAGGTGGTGGCAGTGGAAAAGCTGCCAATTGCGATCCTTGGCGAGGAAGCCGAAAACCGGCAGGCCGGCTATCTGAGGGTCAACCCGCAGGGACTTGTCCCTGCACTGTTGACGGATGAAAGGGTGTTGATCACGCAGTCGCTTGCAATCGTCGAGTACCTCGACGAACGGTATCCCGAGCCACCCTTGTTGCCCG
>NZ_JBBNAN010000341.1:0-20071 GCF_037994405.1 Phyllobacterium sp. | reverse complement strand
GCTGCTCATCGGTCCCGATCAGCCTTGGCTGTCGACGACAGGTTTCCTCGACAAGATCAACGAGAACCTGTCGAAGGCCATGGCCGCCTGAGCCGGACTTAGTCAAGATTGCAAAAGCCCCGGTTTTCCGGGGCTTTTTTGTTGCCGCCATAGATTCTCACCGATTCTACAATTCCTCGTGGATGCAAGGCGGTGGGGAAGCAATGCTCGGAAGCGGCCTTTCGAGCTGGCGTCGGCGATACTGCTGCCCTCGCGGAACTGCCAGCCCGGTTTGACGGCGCAATCTGGACCAATCGCATCGACAGAATGGACCTTTGCGAAAAGCGGCGCTGTAAAACGTCATTTTGCAGTATGATGGGTTACGACCGCCAGACGAAAGGAAGATGGGCCATGACTAAGCAGCAGTTCTTTTTCCGCCTGATCCCGCCACGGCCGACTTTTGCCGACGATATGGACGATGATGAACAGGAGTTGATGCGGCAGCACATAACTTACATGGGCGAGTTCTTCGAGGCTGGAACCGTGCTGGCTTATGGGCCGGTACAGGATCCGGATGGCTGGTTCGGCATTGCGCTGCTCGAGGTGCTGCACCACGACGAGGCGGTACAATTTGCGGAGAACGATCCCACGGTACTGGCAGGTTTGAACAGCTACAGCATCGCGCCGATGCACATCGCCGCAGCGCAAGGCCCGCGCGGAGCAGGATCATGAGTCTTCGTCGGTTTTCTCCGACGTATCATCGCTCGCGCTGGGCGCGGCCAGCGTCGCCCATCGATCGGCAAAACGCGAAAAAAATTATCCCGCCAATGCTTCGCGCACGGCCGTGACAGCTTCTTCAGCCTTCGAGCCGTCGGGGCCGCCGGCTTGCGCCATATCCGGGCGGCCGCCGCCACCTGCCCCGCCAAGCGCAGCGGATGCAACGCGGACGAGATCGACGGCGCTGTACTTGCCGACGAGATCATCGGTGACGCCAACGACCGCGCTGGCCTTGCCGTCTTCCGATACGCCAATGAAGGTGACAACGCCGGAGCCGACGGTCTTCTTGGCATCGTCGGCGAGCGGCTTCAGGTCGCGCGGGTTGACGCCGCTGACCACCTTGCCGATGAAGCCGACGCCATTGACGGTCTCGGATTGCGCACCGCCAGCGGCGGAACCGCCGCCCAGCGCCAATTGCTTGCGCGCTTCGGTCAATTCCCGCTCCAGCTTGCGGCGCTCGTCGATCAAAGCCGTGACGCGCGACAGCGCATCGGCAGGCGAAGCCTTCAGCGCGCTGGCAATCGCCTTGACGCGGTTGTCCTGCTCTTCCAGATAGCGGCGGGCTGCTTCGCCCGTCAGCGCTTCGAGACGGCGGACGCCGGCTGCGACCGCACCTTCGGAAACGACACGGATCAACCCGATATCGCCGGTGGCGCGCACATGCGTGCCACCGCATAATTCAGTCGAATAGCTCTTGCCGGCCTTGTCGCCATGCAGCGCCGTGCCCATGGAGACCACGCGCACCTCATCGCCATATTTCTCGCCGAACAGGGCCATCGCGCCTTCGGCAATCGCGTCATCAACGGCCATAAGGCGCGTCGTCACCGGCGCATTCTGCAGCACGATCTCATTGGCAAGGTCCTCGATGACGGCGAGTTCCTTTTCAGAAATCGGCTTCGGATGCGAAAAGTCGAACCGCAGCCGGTCCGGAGCGACAAGCGAACCCTTCTGGGCCACATGGGTGCCGAGCGTCTCACGCAGGGCTTCATGCAACAGGTGGGTCGCCGAATGGTTGGAACGGATGCGGGTGCGGCGGGCGCTGTCGACAGTAAGCTCGACAGCGGCGTCGGTCTTGACGGTGCCCTTGGTCACCTTGCCGATATGCACGAAGACACCGTCATTCTTCTTTTGCGTGTCGGTAACCGTCACCGTGAAGCCGTCGCCGGAGATGATGCCGGTATCGCCCTGCTGGCCCCCGGATTCGGCATAGAATGGCGTCTGGTTGACGACGATGGACACAGCTTCGCCCTCGCCGGCGCTTTGGACAAGCGTGCCGTTCTGGACGATGGCGGTGATGACGCCTTCGGCCTTTTCCGTCTCGTAGCCGAGGAATTCAGTGGCGCCGACCTTGTCGCGCACGGAGAACCAGACGGTCTCGGTGGCAGCATCGCCGGAACCGGCCCAGCTGGCGCGGGCTTCCGCCTTCTGCCGCTCCATCGCAGCAGCAAAGCCGTCCGTATCGACGCTGATGCCGCGCTGGCGCAACGCATCCTGCGTCAGGTCAAGCGGAAAGCCGAACGTGTCATAGAGCTTGAAGGCGGTTTCGCCATCGAGGCTGTCGCCTTCGCCCATCTTTTCCGTCGCCTCGCCGAGCAGGCCAAGGCCGCGATCCAGCGTCTTGCGGAAGCGGGTCTCTTCCAGTTTCAGCGTTTCGGAGATCAGCGACTCGGCACGGATAAGCTCCGGATAGGCCTGGCCCATCTCGCGCACAAGCGCCGGCAGCAGGCGCCACATCAATGGCTCCTTGGCACCGAGCAACTGCGCATGACGCATCGCGCGGCGCATGATGCGGCGCAGAACATAGCCACGCCCCTCATTCGACGGCAGAACGCCATCGGCGATGAGGAAGCTCGACGAGCGCAGATGGTCGGCGATGACCCGGTGGCTCGCACGGAACTTCCCCTCGGCCTTGACGCCGGTGGCCTCTTCCGACGCGTGGATCAGAGTCTGGAACAGGTCTATATCGTAATTATCGTGCTTGCCCTGTAGAACCGCCGCGAGGCGCTCAAGCCCCATGCCGGTATCGATCGATGGCCGGGGCAGATCAATGCGCTGTTCCTTCGTCACCTGCTCGAACTGCATGAAAACAAGGTTCCAGATCTCGATGAAACGGTCGCCATCCTCATCGGCGCTGCCGGGAGGGCCGCCCCAGATGCCTTCGCCATGATCGTAGAAGATTTCCGAGCATGGCCCACATGGGCCGGTGTCACCCATGGCCCAGAAATTGTCACTGGTGGCGATGCGAATGATGCGATCCTCGGGAAGCCCGGCGATCTGCTTCCAGAAGCCTGCCGCCGCATCGTCGGTGTGATAGACGGTGACCGTCAGCTTGTCCTTGGGCAAGCCGAATTCCTTGGTGATGAGGTTCCAGGCGAGCGAAATCGCCTCTTCCTTGAAATAGTCGCCAAAGGAGAAATTGCCCAGCATCTCGAAGAAGGTGTGGTGGCGTGCTGTATAGCCGACATTGTCGAGGTCGTTGTGCTTGCCGCCGGCACGCACGCATTTCTGCGAGGTCGTGGCGCGGCTATAGGGACGCTGCTCGATGCCGGTGAAAACATTCTTGAACTGAACCATACCCGCATTGGTGAACATCAGTGTCGGGTCATTGCGCGGAACAAGCGGGCTCGACGCCACGATCTCATGGCCGTTCTTCTTGAAATAGTTCAGAAATGTCGACCGGATCTCGTTGACGCCACTCATGTTTCTTAGCCTCTGACTTCTTTTTATCCAAAGCGGAATTGGCCCCTTCGCAACGCAAAGGGGCGGAACGCAACGCTTGTAGCGATGCAGCCGCGCGCTGTCCAGAAAATCCCGGTGGAATGGCGGTTTCCGTTCTCACTGAACTCAGATCTCCCGAACGTTGAGCTTGTCGAGGCACGCACAGTGGTTGTGCGCGGTTCGCCCCTCGACAAGCACGTCAGGCTCACCATGGGGAAGACGGAGGATGGCAAAGAGAAGCGGGGGCGGCCCACAAATCAGAACCCGCAGCCAGATCCTGAATGCGGGTTTGAAGCCAAAGACCAGATACGGTCGCGTTTGGGGATTTACCGAAAGGTCTCTTAGCCCTCGGCGGCGTCCGGGCCATCATCCTCGATGTCGTCCGGGCCCTTGTCGAGCATCTGCTCGGCGATGAGACCGGCATTCTGGCGCAGCGCCAGCTCGATCTCGTTGGCGATTTCCGGGTTTTCCTTGAGGAACAGCTTTGCATTGTCGCGGCCCTGGCCGAGGCGCTGCGAATTATAGGAGAACCACGAGCCGGATTTTTCCACGATGCCGGCCTTGACGCCGAGATCAACCAACTCGCCCGTCTTGGAAACGCCCTCGCCATACATGATGTCGAATTCGACCTGCTTAAAGGGCGGAGCCAGCTTGTTCTTGACGACCTTGACGCGGGTCTGGTTGCCAACGACCTCATCGCGTTCCTTCAGCGAACCGATGCGGCGGATATCGAGACGAACCGAAGCATAGAACTTCAGCGCATTACCGCCGGTCGTCGTTTCGGGCGAGCCGAACATCACGCCGATCTTCATGCGGATCTGGTTGATGAAAATAACCATGCAGTTGGAGCGCGAAATCGAAGCGGTCAGCTTGCGCAGTGCCTGGCTCATCAGGCGGGCTTGCAGACCCGGCAGGCTGTCGCCCATTTCGCCTTCGATTTCAGCGCGCGGCGTCAATGCCGCGACAGAGTCGACGACAAGCACATCGATCGCGCCGGAACGCACCAGCGTATCGGTGATCTCCAGCGCCTGCTCGCCGGTATCTGGCTGCGAGATCAGCAGGTTTTCGAGATCGACGCCGAGCTTACGGGCATAGACGGGATCGAGCGCATGTTCAGCGTCGACGAAGGCGCAAATGCCGCCCTTCTTCTGCGCCTCGGCAATGGTGTGAAGGGCAAGCGTCGTCTTACCCGAACTTTCCGGCCCGTAAATCTCGACAATGCGGCCCTTTGGCAACCCGCCAACGCCAAGAGCAATATCCAGTGACAGCGAGCCGGTCGGGACCGTTTCGATCTCCACCACCTGCTCATTGCGGCCAAGCCGCATGATCGAGCCCTTACCAAAGGCCCTCTCGATCTGGGACAGTGCCGCATCCAGCGCTTTCGTTTTATCCACCGAATTACCCTCAACCAACCGCAAAGAATTTTGAGCCATGTTACACTACCCCTGTGTTATCCATGAAGTACGGATGTTCCTGAATCTGAACTTATTTGTATCTGTTTTGTTCTTGTTTGGCAACAGGCATAACCCATTGCAAAACAACGATAACTCAAAAATGTTCGCAGAATGTTCTTTTTGTCAGGATCATATGCCGCATCCGTCACTTGCAGGTGAATCAGCGAGTTGCCGGACAAAGTACCGGCGACGAATTCGAATCGGCCACGCGATTGCGTCCGGCCATCCGGCGTTCTAGAGAAAGAGCGAAGCGAAGACCTCGCAGAACGCTACAATATAACCTCATCTCGCTCTGAAGTTTTGCCCGGACAATGCAATCAACCATGGCATCCAAGAACAAACCGCTGCTCTTTGCTGTCGGCGGCGCTCATCTCGACCGGCGCGGCCAGAGCAGCGTGCCCTTCATGCCGGGTGCGTCCAATCCGGGAATCATGCGTGAGGAGCTGGGGGGCGGCGTGTTCAATGCATTGCGGCTGGTGGTTCAACGCGGTGTCGCCGCAGAAATCCTCTCGGTGCGCGGCGGTGACAGGATCGGCGAAATGATCGGCGCGGCAATCCAGGCCGCCGGGATCAAGGACGGCTCGGCCGTCTATATGGACCGGACTACGCCAAGCTATACGGCCATTCTCGACGAGCATGGCGATGTGGTCGCCGGCATAGCCGACATGGAGCTTTATGAACTGGTGCTGCCTCGTCAGTTGATGCGGCGCAAGGTACGCGACTCGATCGCCTTGGCCGATGCCATATTCTGTGATGCCAACCTGCCTTCGGATGCGCTGCAGCGCCTTGCGAACCTTGCCGGCGATCGGCCGCTGTTTGCGCTGGCGATTTCACCGGCGAAGGTCACGCGGCTGCGTCCGGTCTTCGGCAGCCTCACCTGCCTTTTCATGAACCGGCGCGAGGCGCGGGCACTGACCGGACTTGCGCTGGATGCGGAACCGAAGGACATATATGCGGCGTTGCGCGCGGAAGGCCTGCGCGGTGCGATCGTCAGCAATGGCGGAAATGCCGCCCTCGCCTTTGCCGGCAACGATGCCTTCTCCATCCAGCCGCCTGCGGTGAACGGGATCGCCGACGTTACCGGCGCGGGGGACGCGCTTGCCGGGGGTACGATCGCCGCTCTGATGCGCGGCGCCCCATTTGATGCGGCAGTGCGTGAAGGCATGGCGGCTTCGATGCTGACATTGCAAACGCACTCCGCAAGCCCACGCTTTTCACCACAGGAATTCGATAGTGCACTTGCGCGCATTCCAGCTGCGACCCTGCTCAGCACACCAGCTGACTAGCTGAAAGAAAAAAGGAAACGACCATGACGACCAAAGCCCTCAACCCTTTCATCGATGTTACGCCGGAG
Source organism: Phyllobacterium sp. (assembly GCF_037994405.1). GTDB lineage: Bacteria > Pseudomonadota > Alphaproteobacteria > Rhizobiales > Rhizobiaceae > Phyllobacterium. The sequence continues at coordinate 13,789 of NZ_JBBNAN010000341.1, read as the reverse complement.
GTGCAAAAGGCGCTGGACGCAGGCAAGCCGGTGGTTGCGCTCGAAAGCACGATCATCACCCATGGCATGCCCTACCCCGACAACAGCCGCATGGCAGCGGATGTCGAGGCGATTATCGCCGAGGAAGGCGCCGTTCCGGCAACGATCGCCATTGTCGATGGCCGCCTGAAGATCGGCCTTTCGGCCGAGGAGCGCGAGGCGCTGGCGCAGGTCAAGGGCGCGATGAAACTCTCGCGTGCCGATCTCGCCTTTGCGCTTTCGGAGGGCCGTACCGGCGGCACCACAGTCGCGGCGACCATGCTGGCGGCGCATCTTGCCGGCATCAAGGTCTTTGCGACGGGCGGCATTGGCGGCGTGCACAAGGGCGCGGAACTGAGCTTCGACATTTCCGCCGATCTGGAAGAGCTCGGCCGCACGCCGGTGATTGTCGTTTCGGCCGGGGCCAAGGCGATTCTGGATATCGAGAAGACGCTGGAAGTGCTTGAAACCAAAGGCGTCCCGGTTGTCGTCCACGGCTCGGATGTATTGCCAGCTTTCTGGTCGCGGCAAGCAATTTTCAACGGGGCTCCGCTAAAGGCGCCGCTGCGACTCGATACGGCGGAAGCCATCGCGAAATTCCAGGCGGCGCGCGACGCGATTGGCGTCGTCGGCGGCATGCTGATCGCCAACCCCATCCCCGAGGAGAGCGAGATTCCGGCGGGGATCATGAGCGGCTATATTAGCGAGGCGATTACCCGCGCCACGAAAAATGGCGTCACTGGCAAGGCAGTGACGCCCTATCTTCTTTCGGAAATTCTCGACATCACCAAGGGCGAGAGCCTCAAGGCGAACATTGCCCTCGTCGAGAACAATGCGCGCCTGGCAGCGAAGATCGCAGTAGCGGTCTCTGCTATTCGGTAAGCGGCGAAATCTGGATCTCGACGCGGCGGTTCTGCGCGCGGCCGGACTCGCTGGCATTGGTCGCGACAGGCTGCGTCGGGCCAAAGCCTCGAACGTCGAAGCGGCGGTTATCGATGCCCTGCTGCGTCAGATAATTGGAAACCGACAGCGCACGGCGTTCCGACAGCAACTGGTTGTGCTGCAGGCTGCCGGTCGAGTCCGTATGGCCGGCCACATCGACGATGGTCCGGTCGAACTTGCGCAGGACGGCCGCGACAGAATTCAACGTGGCGTAGAATTCCGGCTTCACCTGGTCCTGATCGGTGTTGAAGGTGATGTTGGACGGCATGTTGAGGATGATCCGATCGCCATTACGCGTGACCGAAACGCCCGTGCCCTGCAACTGCGCCCGCAGTTCCGATTCCTGACGATCCATGTAATTGCCGATGGCGCCACCACTGAGCGCGCCGATGCCCGCGCCGATCAGCGCCGCATTGCGGCCGGACTTGCCGCCGCCGCCAATCGCCAGACCGGTCAGCGCGCCGGCGGCCGTGCCGATCAGCGCGCCACCAGCCGTATTCGACATCTTCTGCTCGCCCGTATAGGGGTCGGTCGTTGTGCAGCCCGCAAGAAAGGTCGCTGCAAGGCAGCTGATGGCAAATTTCTTCATCATGGAATCAGGTCCCCGGTTGGATGTGGCCCGGAATATACAATCGATTCGGGCAAAAGAAGGGAGAAGAAAATGTGGGATAGGTGGGTATGAGGTGGCGGAGAATGATGGGGCATTCCAACGTTGTGGGCCAGATTCTTTTTAAGGGATTTTATTCATGAATACACCCTGCCCGCTACCCGATGACCTTCACCGCCGGCGCCTCATATGGCTTATCGCCGCCAACAATGTGCTTTTGAAGGCGCTGGCGCTAGCAACGCAGAGCGCCGCCAGCCGCGAATGGCAAACGTGGTGGGAACTGGAACAGAAGATGCTGCAAAATCTGTTGAGGTTCGCGGATACCGTCGAGCTCTGGCAGAAAGCGAATTTTCATCCAGATCAGCCGCGCGTACTAGCGGGGAATTCGGACGGCGGGCAATGGACGGATGAGGGTGGCGGGTCTGATTCTGGCGGCCTTGCGCATAACGTGCGGCAAGACGTTCAAAGCCCGTTGAACCCTTTCAAACCACTCACTGTTGTACTTGCCCGACATGCTGCGAAAGCCGGACGAATTTCCGAGCCCGCTGCCGCTGGAAGATGGCCTTGCGGAATTCAATCGCCTATCTACCCTGGGGTGGGGCGAGAAATTGTATCAGTCCTCTCTCGACCGCAGCGATTTGATCGAGGCAGCGACCGAGATGATCCGCGACAACTTGACCGCAATGAAGATAAAGATCTTCCAGCCCGGCGGCCCGATCTCAGGGTCTTTCAGCAAAAACTGGCGGACGCGGGACGAACCCGGTCATTCATCAGATATTCTGTCACCCGGTGGGATGTGACCGACCCGAAGAGTATTCGCGTCATGTGCGAGATAATCGAGCATGACGCCATTCCCGAACTTAGGAAAATCCTCTCGTTCGATGATTTTGCTTCCTTTGCTTCTATCGAACGCGAGCCGTTTGGCAATGATTTTGGATCTAACTCATTTTACAACATGCACATTGCAGTTGCTAAGGGACATTTCGTCAAAGCATGGGCGCGGTGGGATGAAGACGAGCAGACTCGCAAATACATGACAGTCGAGGTGCCTACCTTCTATCCAGCGCTACTTTCGGAGGATCGCACGACGCTTGCCAATATTCTCCACGAATGGGAGGCAATGACGATCGAGACCTACAAGCTCGAAAAGATGTGGGAACCACACCATTTCCGCTTGAGCTTCAGGTTTGAAATCGCAAGTTCTTAGCCAACCACCGATGACGGCGGGAAGGCCATGCCTCGGACTCCTTCATGACCATCAAATCCCCCTCACCCGCGCCATGGCAAAAGCGTCGGCAAAACGCCCCTCCTTGAAGGCATAGGCCTTCAGCAATCCTTCAGTCTCGAAGCCAAATTTTTCATAAAGGCGGATGGCCGGCGCGTTGTCGGTAAAGACCGTCAGCTCGATGCGCCTGATATTCAGCCAATTGTCTGCAGCATCGATCAGGGCGCCGAGCAATGCCTTGCCAATACCTCTGCCGGTGAAGGCGTCATGCACGCCAATACCAAGGTCTGCAGCATGCAATCGCCGTCCTTGAAGCCGTTGCAAACCAGCGACGCCGACGATCTGCGCTTCGATTTCGGCAACAATGCTGAGCGTACCGGCGCCCTGACTCTCAAGCCATTTTCGCGTCTGCTCCAGACTTTGATAGGGCAGCCGCAAGGTTCCGGCGCGGTAGAGCGGCAGGTTCGACAGCGTTGTTATCTGTTCGAAATCAGTGGCACGGGTGGAGCGGATCGAGAATCCGCCGGCTTCGGTTGGCGATAAGGGATGTTCAGGCATTTGAGCTCTCCATTTTTGAGGAGGAGAGCAAGATAAGACCCTGCTCGCCTCAGTGGCAGGGTCTGGTGAAACTTCGCGTCGACTTCAGCGCAACAGCTCTGCACCACCCCTACCGGGGAGTACGGAGCAAGCCATCATGGTGATCGAGCGAATGGTCATGACATGGATCTTCGTTATTTTCCGGGGTATTTCAACCAGCGCGGATGACTAGAGAATCTTCATCAGCGTCGCCAGCACACCAAATCCAACGGTCATCATCACACCAAGACGCAATGTCAGCGCCAGTGTTTGAGCTGTCAAAGCAGCCGCCAGATCAGATTTGGTAACGAGTTCGGACATGATGAAGTCCCTCGCGGCTTCGGCATGGGCTTCTGCGTGACGCTGGTCAACGCCATTGTCACGCAGCCGCTTTGCATATCCAAGACTATCAAAAGCTATCGCCGTCGTCATGCGCTTTCTCATTGGCCAACTGATACGTTCTCACAATTGTTTCAGGACTTTCAATTCGACTTTTGACTCATTTTCTCAACGCGGTTCAAAATATTTGACCATCGCCGCAAGGTGAATTCGTTTGCGTGAGCCGCTCGTATCAAACATGCTCCGCGCCGTTCCAAATATTGAGAGGCAAGCAACATGACTGATACTTCACATCCCGTCGCAATCATCACCGGTGGAGGTCGCGGCATGGGCGCTGCCATCGCCCGCGAATTGCACGCGCGCGGCTATCGTCTCGGCCTGATGTCGCCTTCCGGCAGCGCGGTGGAGCTTGCCGCCGAACTCGGCGGCGTCGGCATCAAGGGATCTGCGGGCGAGGCAAATGATCTGGAAGCCCTGGTGGCCAAAACGGTCGAGGCCTATGGCCGCGTCGATGCGGTGGTCAACCATACCGGCCATCCGCCCAAGGGCGATCTTCTCGATATCACCGACGAGAAATGGGCGATCGGCAACGATCTGATGGTGCTGAGCGCGGTGCGCATGGCGCGGCTGGTGACGCCCTATATGCTCAAGCAGGGCAAGGGCGCCTGGGTGAACATCACGACCTTTGCCGCTTTCGAGCCGAGCCTGGCGTTCCCGGTCTCCTGTGCCTACCGCGCCGCCGTCGGCGCCTACACCAAGCTTTATGCCGACCGCTATGGCGCGGATAATATCCGCATGAATGCGCTACTGCCGGGCTACATCGACAGTCTGGAACATAAGCCGGAGACGGGCGAGAAGGTGCCGATGAAGCGCGTCGGTACGACAAACGAAATCGCCAAGACGACCGCGTTCCTGCTTTCAGACGATGCGGGTTACATCACCGGCCAGAACATTCGTGTCGATGGCGGTATTACCAGGCACGTTTAGCGCGAGTATCTCTCCCCTTGCGGAAGAGAGGACTTTCTTGGATTTAGCCTCCTTGCTAACTTAGAAAAGCCAAGTGAGGGGCTGGTTCAAAATCCCCTCTCTTTTCTGGCATTTAGCAAGGGCTAAGATGCCGAAATCGCTTTCTCCCCGTCAAGGGGGGAGATAAGTGCGGCCGGCATCCGCCAACCCGCGTTCCTCTAAGCAAGACTGACGCCAAAGGTCTCGCGCAACTGCCGCTGGCCATTCGGCGTCACCGACACTGCGCGCGTGCCTTCGATCCGCCTGATCCAGCCATTGTCGAAGCAATGGCTGCACAGCGCCGCTCCGATTGCGCCGGCGAGATGCGGGCGTCGCTCGCTCCAGTCGAGGCAAGGACGGCACAGGATACGGCCGCGTTTTGCTGTCATCGCTTCGATATCGATACCGGCGCGATCGAACAGCGCAAGGCCGCTATCCGTCACCTCGCCTGCGTCAAGGCCGAGGTCAAGATGGCCGCCATCGATGAGAGCGTCGGTGATCGCAACGCCAAGGTGCCCGGCCAGATGGTCGTAGCAGGTGCGCCCTGCCCTGAGCGCTGCGTCGCGCGGGCCGGTCCGGACCGGCTTGACTGTTACGTCAGGCGCAGCGAGTCGCATGATGCTTTCAATCATCTGCGCCACGGCCGGGGACGCCAGCCGGTGGTAGCGGTGCCGCCCCTGCTTCTCGACCGCGAGCAGGCCCGCTTCGGTCATGCGCGTCAAGTGACTGCTGGCGGTCTGTGCGGTGATGCCGGCGAGTTGCGCCAGTTCCGATGCGGTCAGCGCGCGGCCATCCATCAGCCCGTTGAGCATGCTCGCGCGACCGGGGTCACCCGCCAGCGCCGCTATTTCCGCAAATCTCGCATTGTTCGACATGGAGCTTTCCCGTGGTTGTTGCATGGCCAGATTGCCCCACCAAGGCTGAGGATGCTTCGAAAACGCTCGAAGTATCAAGGTGCTTTCGCCGGATATACCAAGGCCAATCCACGAGCGAAGGAGTGACCGAAATGACCATCACCTGCTTTATCAAATACGAAATCGACCCCTATCAGAAGGATGCTTTCGAGGAATATGCCCGCAACTGGAATGAAGCAATCCCGCGTTGCGGCGCAGACCTGATCGGTTACTATGCCCCGCATGAAGGTTCGGCCACATTGGCTTACGGCGTCTACAACATCGAAAACCTGGCTGCCTATGAGGCGTATCGTGCGCATCTCATGGCCGATCCGCTCGGCCGCGCAAATTATGAGTATTCCAGAGAGAAGAAATTCATCCGGCGTGAGGATCGCACATTCCTGCGCCTCGTTGCCGGAACGAACGGAGGTCTGATCAGATGATTGCGGTGATTTTCGAAGTGGAGCCCGCCGAGGGCCGTGGCAAGGACTATTTCGATCGGGCAGCGGATCTGCGTCCGCTGCTGGAGACGATGGACGGCTTTATTACCGTCGAGCGGTTCCGCAGCCTTGCCAACGAGAACCGCTATTTGTCCCTGTCTTTCTGGCGCGACGAAGCCTCAGTGGCGGCTTGGCGCCAGACCGAGGAACATCGTATGGCTCAACGTGATGGTCGTGCCGGGATCTTTGCCGATTACCGGCTGAGGATTGCGTCCGTTGTACGTGACTATGGGTTGCGAGCCCGTGATGAGGCTCCGCTTGATGCGCGAGCTTATCATGATGCTTGAACACCGTGGCCATGGTTGCGCTGAGCGCATGCCGGCCCCGGGCCACGCATGTAGTGGCGTTCGGGCCGATAGCTCGGCACAATGAATTCACGGACGACGCGAAGCGTATCGCGCAGCTGGACAATCATGGTCATCATTTCTGGTCTCTTGGTTCTGGCTTGCCGGGCAAAGCCGGTAGCGTTCAATTAGCTAAAATTTAACTCATAAAGATGAACGCCTCCTGAACGGCGTTGGTTAAAATCAGATGAATTCATGAAAAATTAGCCTTAACCAGTTGGGCAAAAAGGTTTTTTCGAAATAGAAAAAACCTGAAATTCGCCTGATTTGGCGAGGTTTGGCACGAAAACGCGTGCTTTCAGAGGCATCACGCGTTGCCGATCAGAATACCTGTTGCCAGCACGAGGCTGCCGCCGAGAACGACCTGTATCGCCGCCCGGAAGAATGGCGTCTCCATGAAACGGTGCTGGATATAGGCAATGGCCCAGAGTTCAATGAACACCACAAGACCCGCGATGGTCGTCGCGGTCCAGAAATCTGGAATGAGGTAAGGCAATGCATGGCCGAGGCCGCCAATCGCCGTCATCAGGCCATTGGCAAGGCCGCGCTTGAGCGGCGAGCCGCGCCCGGACAATTTGCCGTCATCATGGGCGGCTTCCGTGAACCCCATGGAAATTCCGGCGCCCAGCGAGGCAGAAAGACCAACAAGAAAGGTCTGCCACGTGTCCTGCGTAGCGAATGCAGCGGCAAAGATCGGCGCAAGCGTCGAGACCGAGCCATCCATAAGACCGGCAAGGCCGGGCTGAATATAAGTCAGGATGAATTGCCGCCGTTCGGTCTGCTTCTCGACCTCCTGCACGTCGTCCGGGGTATGCTGAACACCGAGGCGGTGTGCCAATGACTCATGTGCCTTTTCGGCAATGGCGAGGTCACCAAGCAGCTTGCGTGTCGACGCATCGCGCACAAGCTTCAACGCCTCCGTATAGAAGCGATAGGCCTGCTCTTCCATCTTCTCCGCCATTTCGCGCACCTTGTCGATGCCGAGCGGGCGGATCAGCCAGTCCGGTTTGCGTTCCAGATACCCCCGTACGTGCTCCCGTCTGATGAGCGGTATCTGGTTGCCAAATCGCTCCCGGTGCAAGTCGATCAATGACTGGCGATGGCTGTTTTCTTCCTCGGCCATTTCTTCGAACACTTTGGCACTTTGCGGGAAATCGTCGCGCAATCCATCCGCATAGGCGAGATAGATTCGCGCATCATCCTCTTCCGATGAAATGGCCAGTGCCAGCAGCTGCTGTTCGGATAATGAAGTGAGATCGTGGCGGCGGTTACCGAAGAAGCGGCTGAGCATGATCTGGTCCTAAAAATTAGAATAGTTCTAAACTATAGGTAGGATGCATGTGATTCAAGCCCCTTTTGTCCCCATGGACAGAAAGAAGAAGCGAGAGTATCGTCCCGCCTCCGCCAACACTCGCCACCAGAGCTTCACCATGACACTTGCCGGTTTTGTTGCCTATTCGGGTGCACTCGCCATTGCCGCCGCCATTCCGGGCCCGGGTTTGACCGCCCTGATCGCGCGGGCGCTTGGCTCCGGCTTCCGCTCCGCGCTCTTCATGTCAATTGGCCTGATCATAGGTGACCTCACCTATCTGACGGCTGTCGTGCTTGGCCTCGCCATGGTGGCGCAGACATTCGGGACGGTTTTTTTCCTGATCAAATGGGCCGGCGTTGCTTATCTTGCCTATCTCGCATGGGGCCTGTGGACATCCGGAATCTCGGCAGAAAAGATCGTTGCGAAGAAAAGCTCTGGCGGAGCTCTCTCTGCCGTTCTCTCTGGCCTCGCCGTAACGCTCGGCAATCCGAAGACCATGCTTTTCTACATCGCACTGACGCCAACGCTGGTGGACCTGCACGCAATCACCCTCGCCGATTATTCGGTCCTGGCGGTGCTGACAGTTCTGGTTTTGCTTGTCGTGCTGGTGCCCTATCTGGCTCTCGCCGCGAAAGCGCGCGGTCTGCTCGCTTCGCCCCGTGCCCTCAAGCAGCTCAACCGCACTGCCGCAGCCTTCATGGCAGGGGCGGCGCTTGCCATTGCCGGCCGCGCTTCCTGAACAGGAATTTTATTCTAGGGTGATGTCGACATTAGCAGGTTTTTCCAACCGATAGCTGGTTTGCGCACCGGTTCGACTATGAATTTTCAGGAGCGCCCCATAAGATCGATTCACGACGCAATCCAGCATTGGGAGAATATTCATGAGCATTGATAACGCGCGCAAACCCGGCCGTGGCCGCATTTACAATTCCATTGTGGACACGATCGGCGACACGCCCATTATCCGCCTTGATAAACTTGCCAAGGAAAAGGGCGTCGGTGCCAATCTTCTGGCCAAGCTCGAATTCTTCAATCCCATCTCCAGCGTAAAGGACCGCATCGGTGTGGCGCTGATCGAAGCGCTCGAAGCCCAGGGCAAGGCAACGCCGGGCAAGACGACGCTCGTGGAGCCTACCTCGGGTAATACCGGCATCGCGCTGGCTTTCGCAGCAGCAGCCAAAGGTTATCGCCTGGTCCTCACAATGCCGGAAACCATGTCGGTTGAGCGCCGAAAGATGCTGAAGCTGCTCGGTGCCGAACTCGTCCTGACTGAAGGCGCCAAGGGCATGAAGGGCGCCATCGCCAAGGCCAACGAGCTCGTCGAGACAACACCAGATGCGATCATCCCTGGCCAGTTCGACAATCCGGCCAACCCGGAAATACATCGCCGGACCACTGCTGAGGAAATCTGGAACGATACGGATGGCAAGGTCGACATTTTCGTGGCCGGCATCGGCACAGGCGGGACGATCACCGGGGTCGGTCAGGTCCTGAAGCAGCGCAAACCCGACGTGCAGGTCATTGCAGTCGAGCCGAAGGATTCTCCGGTTCTGTCAGGCGGCAATCCCGGCCCGCACAAGATCCAGGGCATCGGCGCAGGCTTCGCGCCAGCGGTTCTCGATACGCATATCTATGATGAAGTCATTCAGGTTTCGAATGAGGATTCCTTCGCCAATGCTCGCCTCGTGGCGCGGCTCGAAGGCGTACCGGTTGGTATTTCCTCAGGTGCGGCACTTACGGCTGCGATCGAAGTCGGCAGGCGTGCGGAAAACAAGGGCAAGAACCTCGTCGTCGTTATCCCGTCCTTCGCCGAGCGCTACTTGTCGACAGTGCTGTTCGAGGGGCTGGAATAGCGAAGCGCGATAATAAGAAAAATCCCCTCGCTTGCGATTTCTAGCACTTAGCAAAAGCTAAGATGCTGAAATCGCTTTCTCTCCCTCAAGGGGAGATAACCGCTGCAACAAATTGCAATACTACCAATCTGGCGATTGGCGCTAAAGTCGATGCCGATTATCTCACTCCTTGAGGGGGAGAAAGGCAGGGGGTGCAATTCTTCTTTGCCCCCTACTCGCTCTCCAGCATTTCCTTGACCACGGTCGCCAGCTGCTTCAGCGAGAACGGCTTTGGCAGGAACCCGAATTTGGCATCTTCCGGCAGGTTTCGTGCAAAGGCATCTTCCGCATAGCCGGAGACGAAGATGAACTTGATATCTCCGTATTCCTTGCGCAACTCGCGCAGGAGCGTCGGACCGTCCATTTCAGGCATGACGACATCGGAAACAATTATATCGACCTTGCCGCCAAGTTCCTTCATGACCTCCAGCGCCTCGACGCCGCTCGAGGCCTCGTGCACCGTATAGCCGCGTGACTGCAGCGCGCGCACACCGCCCATGCGGACGGCATCCTCGTCCTCGACGAGCAGTACCGTTGCGGAACCGGAGAGATCGGTGGCTTTCTCCGTCTTCTTCTCCTTCTTCGGTATGTCTGTCACGACGGGCTCGCCATCTGCATTCAGCACAGGAACCTGCTTTTCCTCCACAAAGCGTGGCAGGAAAATGCGGAATGCCGTCCCTTTGCCAGGCTCCGACTCGGCATGGATTGACCCACCGGTCTGCTTGATGATGCCGTAAACCATCGACAGGCCGAGTCCGGTGCCCTTTCCAACTTCCTTGGTGGTGAAGAAAGGCTCGAAGATCTTCGCGATCACTTCCGGCGTCATCCCGGTACCGGTGTCGGCAACCTCGACCAGCACGTAGTCGCCAGGCACCAGATCGCGGTAGTTGAGTTCGGCGCTTTCGGCCTCGTTCATGTTGCGGGTACGGATGATCAGGTCACCGCCCTCGGGCATCGCGTCGCGCGCATTGACCGTGAGATTGACCACGACCTGCTCGAACTGGCCGAGATCGGCACGCACCGGCCAGAGGTCACGGCCATGCTCGATCTTGAGATTGACCTGCGTGCCGGCAAGGCGCGTCAGCAGCATGCGCACATCGGCGATTACATCGGTCAGATTGAGCACTTCTGGCCGCAGGGTTTGGCGGCGCGAAAATGCCAGCAATTGGCGGACCAGCGAGGCCGCGCGATTGGCGTTCTGCTTGATGTTCATGATGTCGGCGAAGGATGGATCGGACGCGCGATGATTGGTCAAAAGCAGATCCGACGACATGATGATTGCGGTCAGGACGTTGTTGAAGTCGTGTGCAATCCCGCCTGCAAGCTGGCCTACGGCCTGCATTTTCTGGCTTTGAGCCATTGTGGCTTCGAGCGCCTTCTGCTCCGTCGTCTCCACCACGGAGACGATGGCCGCTTCCTCCGCGCCATCCTCCGAACCGGCATCGAAGACCGGGCTGATATAGAAACGCAGGTGCCGTTCCTCATTACCCGGGATGACCGTATCGACCGGAGAAATCTCGGCCTGGCCGGCAAAAGCAGCGGCAAGGGCCCGATCGAAGGCCTCGCGATCACGTTCGTGCACGACGGTCTCGAGGGGAATACGCCGGTCGATGTCATCGCGATCAACGACGGGAGCAAAGAGGCCGAGGAACCGTGCATTGGTTCGCAGGATCTTGCCGGTCGCGTCGACGGCGGCAATTGCCATGGACGCCGAATTGAAGAAGCGCGTGAACCGCACTTCGGCTGCGCGCAACGCTGCTGAGGTGTCCTCACCTTCCGCACGGTTGAGGACAATGGTGCGCGTTGGGCCACGCCTTCCATCACGCTGCGCCTGAACGCGGTGGTAAAAGCGTACCGCCAGGCTTTGGCCATTGGCTTTCGCGAGATCAAGATCGATAACCGTGTTGCGGCTCGTGCCCGGTTCGGTTTTGACCGCATTGATCAATGCCATGCCGTTGCCCGCGACGATATCGCGAACCATCATGGAACCGGGCGTGAACCGCGTCAGGTCGACGCCGAGCCATTCAGCCAGGGTTGCATTGATATAGATGATGCGGCCATCGGGGTCGGCCGAGAAAAAGCCCGCCGGTGCGTGGTCGAGATGGTCGATCGCTTCCTGAATGTCCTGGAAGTAACGTTCCTGTTCGGCGCGTTCCGCAGATATGTCGGCGATTTGCCACGCATAGACCGGCGCTGTTTGGTCGGGAATCCCAGCGACGGGACGCGCTTTCACGCGGTACCACGTCGGCACCGGCTCGCGCGACGGGTCAAGCGGCCGCGACAGGCGCAGTTCCTCCTGACCGGAAACGCCGTCACGCACCGCATTGGCAAGGCGATAAATCGCGTCGGAAGCAGCAGCCTCACCAGAAAGAATATGCTCGATTGCGCGCACATCGTTGGAATTGGTGACGCCCGTCAATTCGGCGTAGGCCCGGTTGGCATAGACGATGCGGCCCTTTTGATCACAGACGACAGTGCCTTCGGGAAGTGTATCGACAAAGGCGCGGGTCAGTTCGTCGCTGGTGCCGCGCGGTGTAAACTGGATGACATTGATTGCAGAACCGAAAAGATAGAATACGCCCGTCATGGCAAGTGTGCCGAGAAGCCCGAGCAGGAATTGCTGCCCCAGCTGGTCGCGATAGATGAAGTAGAGGACCGAAACGCCGACTAGCAAGACCCCGAGAACGACCAGGCGCAAGCCCGCCTTGCTCGATTTCGTATTCGCAATGATCGGCTCTGGATAAAGATCGCTGTTCATTTCTTGAGACATGCGTCTCAAACCCCTTTTCGTCATCATCGGCCGCGGCATAGCTGGTTCAGGCCAATGTCTATTCCCGAATCGTTTGGATCATATCTTTGAGGCGGTATAAACCCCATCCTTTATGTGACGCCGATTATTCCACGGTTTCGCTCCTGCAATGGGTTTACGACCCGGTATCTCGTCGTCAGGGTTGCGGCTAACAATCGCTCGCACTAGTGTCACGCAAAGTATTGCTTCGAAGCCCATGTCGGGGAACAAAGTTTCGGGCCCGGAGATCGCAAAGAAGGAGTTCGTCATGAACGCTTGGCTTGCCACGATTGTTGGCGATACCGCTGCCCCCATTGTGGGCTTTATTCTTCTGTTCCTTCTGGTGATTGCGCTGCTCCTTGTCGTCTTCGCGATCCTGCGCCGGGTTTCGGGTGGAACATTCGTCGCCGGCGGCCGCAACAGGCAGGTGCGCCTGTCGGTCACCGATGCTGCAGCTGTGGACAATCGCCGGCGGCTCGTATTGGTGCGGCGCGACGATGTCGAGCATCTCATCCTGATCGGCGGTCCGAGCGACGTGGTCATCGAGCAGAACATCCGCCAGTTCGCCAAGCAACCCTCCCGGGCGGAGCCGGTCGCCCCAGCGACAGCCGCCGAGCCCGAACCAAAACCGGCAAGCGCTGCCACGGAAACGCCACGCGCGCAGCCAGCTGCACCGGTCGTACCGGCACCCCGGGTCGCGCCACCAGCACCACCGCCACAGCGTACTGCCCCATCTGCTCAGGCCACGCCGCCGCAGATTCCCTTGCGTCCGGCCGCGCCACAACCGGTTTCACCCCCCAGGGATCTGCGCCTCGCCGAGCCTCCGAAACATGCTCCGGCACAAGCAACAGTACCGTATGTAACCATCACACCTGAGGCAGCACCACCACCAGCGCCAGCGCCAGCAGCTGCACCGGCGGTCGAAACTCCGGCTGTCAGCGCTCCGGCGCGCGACAACGGCAATAGCTGGCAGCGAACCGCTTCGCCATCGTTTGGCGGCCCGTCACGCAGCGAGCCAACAATCGATGCGCAAGCACGGGAAGCACCAGCCGAAACCAGGACGACAACCGCTGCCGCGTTTCCCTTTGCCGTCCGCAACGAGCCGACGTCGTCAGCCTACAAGGAACCGACGCTCGAAGGCCCGGCGGAAACAGAAGAGCCGGAAATCACCTTGGGCGATCTCGATTTCACCGATGCATTCGAGACCGATCTCGAGAGCGAACTGCATATCGCGCCGGGCAAGGACGAAAAGCCCGCAAAGGCCGACAGCATCGAAGATGAGATGGAACGCTTGCTGGGTGACTTGTCAAAACCCGAGAAGCGCTAGGGTCAGGTCCTATTAATAGGA
>NZ_JBBNAN010000340.1:0-2621 GCF_037994405.1 Phyllobacterium sp. | reverse complement strand
GCGCAGCGTTGCGCTTGTTCCCAACGAATATGGCCGAAGCTTTATTCCGTGATTAGATGGAAATATCAGGAATCTTTTTTCCATTTATGCAAAAATCGACGCATGGTCGATCTCAATGACATTTCGGTTTTCGTGAAGGTTGCGCAATTCGAAAGCTTTAGCCGCGCCGCACACGCGCTCGGGATGCCGGTGTCGACCGTCAGCCGAAAAGTTTCCGCGCTCGAGGATCAGCTCGGGGTCACCTTGCTGCAGCGAACGACCCGCAAGCTGACGCTCACCGTCCAAGGGCGTGCCTACTACAATCAATGCAGCGAACCTCTCAGTCACTTGTTTGACGCGGAGCGAGTTTTGACCCAAACGCAGAAGGAGCCGGAAGGCCTGCTGAAAATCTCGGTGCCGGTGATTCTGGGCCAAGAGCCATTTTATGAATTTCTCTCGGCGTTCCTGAAGACTTACCCACGGATCGAGGTCGATCTCTTCGTCACAAATCTCTTCCTCGATCTGATTGCAGAAAATGTTGATGTCGGCATTCGCTTCGGCGAGCTTCGGGATTCGACGATTGTCACGCAGACGGTCGGGAAAAGTGTCCGCTATGTTGTCGCCACTCCAGAATACCTCAAAGGTCGGTCCTCACCGGTGAAACCGGAGGATTTGAAGGACCACCAGTGCATTCTGCTCAACGGACGCAACAACGAGGCCGAATGGCATCTGGTCAACGGACGGAAATCCGTCAAACTGCATGTGTCAGGCCCCTTATCAAGCAGGGATTTCCAGTCGATCAGTGCGTTTACCTATCGCGGGCACGGGATCGGCCTGCTGCCGTCAACCTATTGCGACGAACAAATCAGACGCGGCGAACTCGTCCGTCTGCTGCCAGACTGGTCATCGCCCGAGATATTCGTCCATGCCGTCTACCCGACACGACGGTATTTACCCGCCAAACTGCAGGTTTTCCTGAATGAATTGAAGGGCTGGAAGAGCCCTCTATGGATTCCATTGCGCTAACTGCTTTTTGGCGAAAAGCGGACACATTCTTGCAACGTACTCGTTAGATTTGGAAATCAAGCCGCGGGACACAATTGTCCGGCTCGACAGGAGTTATGCGCCCGAAAATATCAATAAGCGCGATCACTCGGCCGGCGTTCCCGTCAATACGGTAGCGGATGAAACCCGTGATCGCGTAGCCAAGCGGCGAACGCTCTCCCACAGGGTCATCATTGGCGCGAGGGGTCGAGGGGTCATGTTCAAGAAACGTGGGGTCCTTGAAACCCCGTGTTCAATTGGCGGGGTGCGAGAAACCCCACACAAAATTGCGCCCGTAGCGCGCGTTTTAAACGCTCGAGCCAGTCATGAAGGCGCGAGGTACACGTTCGCGAACCCGTTCGCGTTATGGTAGTCATGTCCGGCGTAGCTCAGCCCGTTTGTCGGCCAAGTCCGGCAGGCCGCCACAGTCAGCGCGGTTTTCTTGGGCGCCGTGCCTTTCCAATAACTCAGCGGGGTCTGGTAACCCCAGAGCCGCGCATTGTAGGGATGATTGCTGGCCGCATCTCCGATCGTCATCCACCCGCCAGAAACATGCAACCCATTGTGGATGGTTTGGCCATTCATGTCCTGTTCGACAGCACGTTTCACTTCGAAATATATTTTTCCGTAACCGTCGGTATTCTGAGCGCTGTCCCATGATTCAAAATGGCCGGCATACTGATAAGTCGCAATGACATTTGACCGAAGTTCGTCGTCCCATTCATTCTGTTTTGTCCATGACGACCCTCCAAATTGCAAGTTGGGGGGTTCCTCGGATACTATTTGATTCGGCGCACCCACTTTGATCAAAGTCCAACCGTTCGTGACCACGAGGTCGTCCGGGGCGACCTCATCGGCGGCTTTCAGATATACGGTGAGCACGCCGTACCCCCTGGCGCCGAGAAACCGGTTCCAGCAGTAGCCGGAGACCAGATCGGCCATCAGACCAGTCTGCACACCCCAGTTCGTTTCATCGCCTACGTTGGGGTCGCCTTTACTGGCTTCGTTCCACATTTTAAACTGGCTACCCACGATAAGGTACCCATTGTCCTTCATCGGGATATTGGTCATCGAATTTCTCCGCTGTCAGTATGTCATCTAAAATATTCGCGTCACCAAACTAGCGCCAGCGATCTCCGAAAGTATTTCTAGTTATTGGCCATCGGGGAAGTACGTAACTGTAACATCCAGACACTACGGGGGTCGGCATCCTTTAGGCACTGGATGATTGGAAGCCGGGCTTCAGCTAATCTCGCCGCTGGCAATTGCAACCAGCTTTTGCTGCGAGAGCCCGCTCACATCGGAACGTCAGCTGTTCGCGCGAAGCGGTAATTAAGTCGGTCTTATGCTGCAGGCGTGAGCTGTTTCGGCTCGAATTCAATAGGCGTCATTCGCCCGAAAAGTTCGATAAGCGCTACGACCCTTCCCGACATGGTGATCTGCTGAACAACGCCTCGAGACATTGCGAACGGGTTCATGCTGTCTGTCACCGGTCCGCAAGTCAACCGTGAGTTGTAATGCTGGCTAGGGGCGCATGATGCAGTTCTGAGGGGGCTCCTTGTCCTTGCACAATTTCGCATCAATCAATTTATTGGGCC
>NZ_JBBNAN010000339.1:0-2979 GCF_037994405.1 Phyllobacterium sp. | reverse complement strand
AGAAAACGGATGAAGAAACGGGATTAATGCTACAATCTCTGCTTTCCGATATAAATGTCGGCTTCCTTCGTAGCCTCAATGAAGGCGTCACGCGCAGCGGTGCAAGTGATCTTGCCCTGAAGTGCCTTAATGCGCTGTCCTGGAAACAAGGTGACAACGCCCCATATTGCCGTCGATTAGTGCGCCGATCGTATCGAGAATCAACACTCTCATCGCAGTCACATCTGCACCGGGCGCCAAACGATTCGCTTTTTGTTGATCCGGTCGCGGTCATCCTCAAAGGGAACGACTTCGACGACATCGCGTTCCTTGCATCGGAACTTCAAACTCTCGAACGAGCGTCCATGTGTCCGTTGACGTTGGCGAGATCGCTGGCAATGAAAAAGCCAACCATCCCACATTTGCGGCACATCACCCGTTCCAAAGTCGTTAGGGGCGAAGTCCCCCGGCGATCCGGGCAGAATACCGCCGGGCAGCAGAGCATCGCCACGGCCTACACCAACAACCACGGTGCTCTGGGATCTATTGCAACCTTACGCTGACAGCCTCATTGCAGCCTCGCAGGCACGCCCACGACAGACAAGAACTAACGGCATAGAAAATGGACAGCATGTCGTCTAATGTTCTCACGACGACAGCGGGAAAAGCGTTTCATGCCAACATTCGCAAAGCGTTCGAACAAACTGCGTGCGATTTGTCTCCTGTGGCTGGTTGTTTGGTGCACTGGCTGCGCTTCCCAACAACATCACATAGCCCTTATGGAAGGAGCCGAGGCGCGCCTGCCTCCGGGGGTAGACCAGGTGGACATGCTCGTCATGTCGACGAGGGAGCGGTCGTCCGTTCCGGGCGTAATTTACACCGGAGAGCGGGCGAGAAATCGCTCCCTTTATAATCTCGTCGTGTCCATTCCTCCGGATAAATCGAGGAAGATAGGAGAGGTCCAATGGCCAAAGGGTCCGAAGCCGGATGCGAGGACGGATTTTGTGGCAACCAAAGCCAATGACATGAATGCTGCGGACGTCGACAAATGGTTCCTCAACGTCGCGGGCAAAAAGCGGAAGCTATTCGTCTTCGTGCATGGCTTTAACAACACATTCGTCTCGGCGGCGTATAGACTTGCTCAGATCACCCACGATTCTGGGACCGAAGCTGCTCCAGTGCTTTTTACCTGGCCGTCGCGCGGGCGGGTCCTCGATTATGTCTATGACAAGGAGAGCGCCACATATTCCAGAGATGCGTTGGAATATCTCCTCACCCGCGCGGCAACGAACCCAAACGTGTCGGACATCACGGTGATGGCGCATTCCATGGGTAATTGGACGATGGTGGAAGCCTTGAGGCAAATGTCGATCAGGCAAGGCCGAATATTTCCAAAGATCAAAAACGTTATCATGGCCGCGCCTGATCTCGATGTTGAGGTGTTCCGCAGCCAGCTGCTCCAAATGAGCGAGCCTCGGCCGCGCATCACGATTTTCCTATCGCGCGACGACAAGGCACTCGCGCTGTCTCGCTGGCTCGGAGGGGACATCGACCGCGTCGGCTCCCTCGATCCAGACAAGGAGCCCTATAGATCCAAACTAAAGGAATTCAACATTGTGGTAATAAATCTGACCCAGCTAAAGGTCGGCGATACCACCAACCACACCAAGTTTGCGGAAAGCCCGGAGATTGTCCGCCTCATTGGGAATCGCCTGATCGAGGGACAGGAAATTGCCGGCAGCGATCTTAAGCTCGGAGAGCGCATTTCCGGTGCTAGTGTCGGGGCGGCAGCCAGACTTGGTCGCTCCGCGAGCGCCGCCTTCAACGGTACGTAGGCCAGTGCCGTTTTGTACGCAGCACTCAACACCATGACCGATTTCGTCAATTTTAAGCCGGATGTCGCGCGGCAGTTAATCAGGTCTTCCTCCATTTGTGTGGTGCTTGGCTTGATCGATTGCCCGAAATACATTTCTGGCTGCGCATGCCGGACGCGTCAGGTAGCTGAAATTGTTCACTCTCTTGGTTACAGCATCGACAGCCTGCCAGGAGCGCGTGATGAACCGTCTTGGCATTCCAATCAGCGACGACGTGTGTCGTCACGGTGGACCGGAAGCGGCATTCGCCACTGGAACATTGATAGAGACCTGGACGAGCCCGCCGTTTACTCGTGTTCCGCCCGGCACTGGCTATCGAGTGTCGATAGCCACAGGAAGGGCAAATTCTGCCTTCCGGCCACACCATGCTTTCCAGCAATCTGCGGCAATGTTTTTCTTGGCGGGAGGCCCTGGCCGAGGCGAAGCAGTTCCTCGCGCCGGTCTTCAAGCGTGTTGAACAGCGGGTGTCGGCTGGCGCATTCATTGACGGGCTTTTGTCGCCGAGCGCAAGACAGGTTGGATGTTGGCAGAAGAAGCCGGGCATGACCGACCTATCGGCTGCAGTCGCTTCTGGCCCGTTCGTCCTGGTCGGCGGACGCTTTGTGATCGGGTTCGCCGCTACGTGATCGACGCGCTGGGCGACGCTGACGGCGTCCTTGTGGTCGATGAGACTGGCTTTGTGAAGAAAGGAGAACATTCGGTCGGCGTGGCGCGGCAGTATTCCGGCACGGCCGGGCGGGTGGAGAACTGCCAGGTGGGGGTATTCGGGGCGGAGAACCAGGAGCGGCGGGCCAAGGCCTGTGTGCCCGAGGATGTGGCCTTCGCCACCAAGCCGGCGATGGCGCGCGAGATGGTCCCCCGAATTCTCGATGAAGGCATTCCGTGCGCTTTCGTGCTGGCGGATGCGCTCTATGGGTCGGATTATCAGTTCAGGTGCATGCTGGAGAAACGGGGACAGGCCTATGTGCTGGCGATCCGCTCCAACCATGTCCTGCGTTTTTTCGGGGCATGTCGATTCCCACTTTTTTCCGCTTGCTAATTGCGATGCAACAATTCTTGCGGCCGCGTCAGTACTCTAGAATTGCTGTGGTTGCGTCCGTTACCTGAGACCATCGGCGAGCGATCA
>NZ_JBBNAN010000338.1:0-10349 GCF_037994405.1 Phyllobacterium sp. | reverse complement strand
TTTCGGCTGTCGACGAGCGCGAACACGACGCGTTTATCAGGAGCCTGCCCCGGGGCGAGAGATCGGTCGCGGCGGTTGCAACCGTATCTGGCGTCAACTACAGCAAGGGCCGCAGGACGACCATCACCCTGTACAAGGCGGTGGAATAAATCGGAACAGAATGTCGACTGGTCCTGCAAAACCTACCCGTTCCAAGGGGGAGGGATTAGCGACTTTTCGTCAACTGGACGGGTCTAAGCCTTGCCAATAGGTTCGAGCCGCAATCAAGGGGAGAAAACATGACAGACATTTGGTTTCGTACGGGTGAAGCGACTGTTCTGGCGGCAGAGGGTCAAGTAACGGACGCCATGCCGGAGGTTGTGATCGGGTCGGTCAGGGGTCCGGTAGGGCACGCGTTCGCGTCAATGATGGGTCAGGTCAAGGGTCATACACGCATGTTCGTGGTCCGTGACCTCAACCAGGCGGTACGGCCGGCCACGATGATGACCACGAAAGTGACCATCAAGAACATGGCCTATGCTGAATTGCTCGGCGGCGTAGTTCAGGCGGCCATGGGCGATGCGATCGTCGACTGCCTGATCGAGGATATTCTCCCCAAGGACCAGGCTGATGAACTTTGCATGATCATCACGGTCTGGCTCGATCCGCGTTGTGCCGAAGACGAAAATCTCGACCACAAGGATCTTTATCGTACCAACTATGAAGCGACGAAACTGGCCATTTCGCGGGCGATGACCGGGTCGCCGACGGTCGAGGAATTGATCGCAAACCGTAAGACGATCAAGCATTACGCACTGGATGGTGTGATCGACTACTAGAGCAAATGGCCGGTCAACTCCGGCCTAATTGCAAGCGCCTGGCCCTTGCGGCTGATCGCAGTTGTTGAAACGGTCGTCGAAGTCACGCGCGATGTCAGCGATCGTCACCCCTGCGAAGCGTGAGATGAGGATTGCCTCTGCTTCCGTGAAAGCGTCCCGCAAGGCTGCATTGACTGATTGTTCCACCAGGCAGTCGGGATGGTCTACCGCCAGCCCGATCGCAAACACCTCGGGGCTTCCAAGAGCCCGGTGGATATCCAGCAGGGAAATCTCCCCAAGCGGACGGGCAAGTGTCCAGCCCCCGCCATGGCCCTTCTCGGAACGAACGTAGCCCTCTTCCCGTAATCCCGCCATTGTTCGACGCACAACAACCGGATTTGTGTTCAGCATTTGCGCGATTTTTTCCGAAGTCGCTGAGCCGTTGTGCCGATCCATATGGATCAGGACATGCAGCATGCGCGATAGCCGGCTGTCGTGTCTCATCGTCCGTTTGCTCCTGATAAACCCTATAGCACACCAAATTCCATTCCGTAACAAGATTAGTTACATGTGGATTGACTTCCCCGTTTCATGTAACTTATGTTGTTTTCAATCTTGTTGTCAGCCCACCCACCTGCTGAAAGGGAAGAACTATGGCGTATGATCTCATTGTTGTCGGTGGCGGTTTTGCCGGTTTATCAGCAGCAATGCAGTTTGCCAGGGCCCGCCGGAAGGTACTCGTTGTCGATGCGGGGCATCCGCGTAATCGCTTCGCCAAAACGTCGCACGGCTTTCTCGGCCAGGACGGAAAGCCGCCGCGCGAGATCGTTCGTGAGGGCAAACGACAACTCGCCCTCTACCCCACAGTTGAGTTCGCTGACGTGGAGGCGGTTACCGCACGCGCGGTTGAAGGTGGTTTCTCTATTTCACTGGCCCACGGGCGCCAAGAATTTGCCTTACGTCTCGTCCTGGCAACGGGCGTGCGTGACGAGTTACCTCCAATACCGGGCATGCAGGAACGTTGGGGCATCACCGTTCTGCATTGCCCCTATTGTCATGGCTACGAGGTGCGTAACCAAGCCGTCGGCATCCTCGCCAATCATCCCTTGTCGCTGCATCAGGCCGTGCTCTTACCTGACTGGGGTCCGACCACTTATTTTACGCAAGGCGTATTCGAGCCGGACGACGAGCAAGCCGCAGATCTGACTGAGCGCGGCGTTCGTATCGAGCGGACGCCGATCGTGGAGCTTCTTGGCAAAGCGCCCGTGCTTGAAGCCGTCAGGCTCAGTGATGACAGGATCGTGCCTGTCGCAGCCCTCTTCACAGCCCCGAAGACGCACATGGCGAGCTCCCTTGCAGAGCAGCTCGGGTGCGCCTTCGATGATGGACCGCTGGGAGCTTACATTCGCGTGGACGACCGGAAAGAAACCACGGTTGCAGGTGTCTTTGCTGCAGGCGACGCGGCAAGCCCAATGGCCAATGCCACGCTGGCATCCGCCACGGGTGTGATGGCGGGGCTCGGTGCCCACCAGTCTCTCATCGTGCGAAAGGCAAGCTAACGGGGGCCGCTGCAATCGAATGCGGGCGGCGGCTGCACTCGTATACATCGGCGCCAGCGCACTGACCTTGTGTCGATTGGACGGTTCGTGTTCATTAAGCCCGTCCGCCACCTATTGCGTGGCGTTTATATCGAAAGCCGCAGGGACCCCCAGCACTTCGGACCACGCATGATGGTTCGTCTACTTGTCCCTAGAACGGCAACGGATCCTCCCGGCTGGGGTGCCCGCTTTTGGCAAGGCAACTAAAGCGAGTACAATCAGGAAAGCCGGGTGGAATATCACGAAGCCGGAAACGATCACACAAATGCTGGATATGATTGAGGAAGCGCTACCGCAACTCTACGCCATCGAAAGTCTGGAAGACTATTTTGCCTACCTCTATGGTCTTCCGATGCCATGGGTCAGGTCAGCCACGATTGAGCGTTTCGAAGTTCTGATACCAGCGATAAAAGGCGAATTTGACGTTGCGTTGCAACTCCAAGGCGGTGCTTGAGCATTTCAATCATCTCAGTTCTTTCCGGCCCTCGTGGCGGAAGATCGCACTGGAATTGCCCCAATCCTCCACGAATGGGAGGCATTCTCCGTTAAAACCTACAAGATTGAAAAAATATGGGAGCGGACACCCTTTTCATTGGAGTTGCAGGGCGGCTAGTCACACGTGACGCGCTAAACGCCCTTACCCACCAGCGGCCTTCCAACCGACCGGTAGTCGAGACCAGTGCCCTCAATATCCTGGCCGCTATAGACGTTGCGAAGATCGAACAGGATATTTCCGCTCATCAGACCTGCGACCTGCTTTAGATCGAGGGCCCGGTAGACATTCCATTCGGTGAGGAGCAGCGTGATGCCGACCCCGTCGACGGCCTCGTAGCCGGATTTGCACCACACGACGCCTGGCAGGACCGGCTCGGCCGCCGTACGGGCCTCCGGATCGTGCGCCCGGACGGTCAGACCCGCCTTCTGCAACAGGGGAATAATGTCGAGCGCGGGAGACTCGCGAATATCGTCAGTGTTGGGCTTGAAGGCGATGCCGAGAACCGCAATCGTCTTGGCGCCGCTTTTCTGCGCAGCATCGATGACCCGTTCGGCCATGGAACGCTTGCGCTTTTCATTGATGGTGACGACCTGTTCGATCAGGGTCTGGGGCGCATCCTTCTTGCGACCGGTTGCAGCGTAGGCGCGCGTGTCCTTCGGAAAACACGATCCGCCGAAACCTGGTCCTGCATGCAGGAACTTCGAGCCGATGCGGTTGTCCATGCCGATCGCCCGTGCCACATCCTGGACATTTCCGCCGGCCTTTTCGCAAAGATCGGCCACCTCGTTGATGAAGGTTACCTTCATTGCGAGGAAGGCGTTCGCGGCGTATTTGATGATCTCGGCATTTTCGAGCGTCGTGATAATCATTGGCGTCTCGCGCAAATATAGCGGACGGTAAACGCGCTTCATCGCAATAGCGCCGGCCTCGTCGTGAACGCCCACGACAACCCGGTCGGGCCGCAAGAAATCCTCGACCGCCGAGCCTTCACGCAGGAACTCCGGGTTGGAGACCATGGAAAAGGGCACGTCCGGACGCGCCGTGGCAATGAGCGCGCGCACATCGGCGTTGGTGCCGACAACCACCGTAGACTTGATAACGATGACGGCGCCCGGCTTCATCGCAGCGGCGATTTCGCCGGCGGCAGCGTAGATATATTGGAGGTCGGCCTCGCCATCGCCGCGTCGGGAGGGCGTGCCTACTGCAATGAAGATGACATCGGCGTCGGCGACGGTCGTGGCGAGATCAGTCGTGAAGACCAGCCGCCCGTCGCGTGCATTACGCACCAGCAGTTCATCAAGACCAGGCTCGTAGATCGTGACCTCACCCGCCTGCAGCCGTTCGATGATGGCCGGGTTCTTGTCGACGCACGTGACCTGAAAGCCAAATTCCGCAAAGCAGACGCCCGACACCAGACCGACATAGCCGGTCCCGATCATCGCAATTTTCATCGAAGGGTTCCAATCCGTATCAATTTCTGGGTGCAGACATTTCGCATATTACAAGCGCGCTGCCAATCTTGGCATTTGCGATGAGAGTGCCTGCGGCAACGATGTCGCAGGCGCTTACGATCAATGCTTCAACCGCGCTGCGGCGGGTTGCGCTGCGGGCCCTTGCGTTCAGCCGAGGCTGCCCACAGGTTGATATCGGCATCGTTCGCATATTGATCGACCTCGGCAAGCTCTGCATCGGTGAATTCGAGGTTGTCGAGCGCCTTGACGCAATCGATCACCTGTTGGGGCTTGCTGGCGCCGATCAGCGCCGTGGTGATACGGCCCTTCCGGAGCACCCAGGCAAGTGCCATCTGGGCCAGCGTCTGCCCGCGTTTGGTTGCAATCTCGTTGAGCGCACGAATGTTGGCAACGTTGCGCTCATTCAAAAAATCGGGATTGAGCGACTTGCCCTGCGCCGCCCGGCTCTCATCCGGCACACCCTTCAAATATTTGTCGGTCAGCATGCCCTGCGCCAACGGCGAGAACACGATGGAGCCGAGACCGAGTTCCTCGAGCGTATCAATAAGGCCATCTTCCTCGATCCAGCGATTGATCATCGAATAGCTTGGCTGATGGATGAGACAAGGCGTGCCAAGTTCTTCAAGAATGGCTTCCGCCTCGCGGGTACGCTTCGAATTGTAGGAGGAAAGGCCGACATATTGCGCGCGGCCAGATCTGACGATGTGATCCAGCGCCATCATCGTCTCTTCGAGCGGCGTATCCGGATCAAACCGGTGCGAATAGAAGATGTCGACATAATCGAGGCCGAGCCGCTTCAGGCTCTGATCGCAGCTGGCGATCATATATTTGCGGCTGCCCCATTCGCCATAGGGCCCCGGCCACATATTGTATCCCGCCTTGGAGGAGATGATCAGCTCATCGCGATAACCTTTGAAATCATTTCGCAAAATCTCGCCAAACGCCTCCTCCGCAGAGCCGGGCGGCGGACCGTAATTATTGGCAAGGTCGAAATGGGTGATACCGAGATCAAAAGCCTGGCGGCAGATCGCCTGCTTGACCTTGTGCGGCGTGTCATGGCCAAAATTGTGCCACAACCCCAGGGAAATAGCCGGGAGGTGGAGACCACTTCTGCCGCAGCGATTATATTTCATCGTGTCATAGCGCGTGGGATTGGGTGTCCAGCTCATGATCGTCGTCCTGTTCCTGTCCGTATCAGCAGCGCGGATATGATTCCGGGCGCGCCGGACTATGACCCAAACCCCTTATGATGTCATGACATGAATCGTCACGCTTTGATAACCTGCCCGTCATTATCAAACCGATAGGTCCGCCCGGCATCGGGCGTTGCATAGAGCGCGCCATCCACATCGTAATTGTGCTCACCAAAAAGGCGAACCGTCAGTGGACCAAAGTCGGTCTGGAGATAGATGATCGTGTCAGCGCCGAGATGCTCGACATGGATCACGGAGCCCTTCCATTCGCCTGACGTCTTGCTGACCTGAATATGCTCCGGCCGGATGCCGATCGTCTTGGCGCCGCTCTGGCCGAGCTTGCCTGCCTCAATGAGGTTCATCTGCGGCGAGCCGATAAAACCGGCGACAAAGATCGTCTGGGGGGAATTATAGAGTTCCATCGGTGAGCCAACCTGTTCGATCTTACCCTTGTTGAGCACGACGATCTTGTCGGCAAGCGTCATCGCCTCGACCTGGTCATGAGTCACATATATCATGGTTGCCTTCAGTTGCCGGTGCAGGCGTGCGATTTCCAGGCGCGTGTTGACACGCAACGCGGCATCGAGATTTGAAAGCGGTTCGTCAAACAGGAACAGTTGCGGCTCTCGAACGATGGCGCGGCCGATGGCGACGCGCTGACGCTGGCCACCCGACAGTTCTGCCGGGCGCCGTTCGAGATAGTCATCAAGCGATAGCATGGCAGAGGCGATCTTGGTACGTTCCTTGATCTCGTCCGCCGGCTTGCCAGCCTGTTTCAGGCCGAGCCCCATATTGTCGCGAACCGAAAGATGCGGATAGAGCGCGTAGGTCTGGAACACCATGGCGATGCCGCGCTTGGCGGGCGGAGTGTTGTTAACCTTCTTGCCATCGATCAGGATGTCGCCCGATGTGGCATCCTCAAGCCCGGCAATAACCCGCAGCAAGGTGGATTTGCCGCAGCCCGACGGCCCGACGAAAATCACGAACTCGCCATCCTTGACCTCAAGGTCGATGCCTTTCAGCACGTCCACATGGCCGAAGGACTTGCGGATATTTTCAATCTTCAAAGAACCCAATGTCTTGTTCCCGTTTCTTGATTCAAATTCATAGATCAACCGGCTTGCCGGTTCGCACGCTTTGATCCGCCGCAAGGCAGACGCTGAGCGACCGCACCGCATCCTGCATGTGGCGGCTAAGGTCGAGATCTTCGCGAATTGCCTTGAGAACAAAGGCCTGCTCCAGATCACAAAGCTCCTGATGTCCGGGCTCACCGGCCATGTTCAAAAGCTCATCCGGCAAGGCGAAGCGGCCATCCGGTCCGGCTTTGGCCGAGTGCAATCGTATGGTCGAAGTCTTGGTGTGTGAGTCGATATCATCCGACTTTGCATTCTGGTCCATGACGATGGACACACAACCGTTGGGTGAGATCACGTCCTTCACGAAAAACGCGGTCTCCGACATCATCGGACCCCATCCTGCTTCGTACCAGCCGACCGTATTATCGTCGAACAGCACCTGCAGGTGGCCGTAATTATACATGTTCGCGTCGATTTCGTCGGAGAGGCGCACGCCCATGCCACGCACCTGAATGGGCTTAGCGTCGGTGATCTGCAGCATCACATCGAGATAATGCACACCACAATCGACGATTGGCGACGTTGTCTTCATCAGCGACTTGTGGGTTTCCCACGTGGCACCGCTCGACTGCTGGTTGAGGTTCATGCGGAACACATAAGGGCCGCCAAGCTTGCGCGCCTCCTCGATCAGCCGCACCCAGGATGGGTGGTGGCGCAGGATATAGCCGATCACCAGCTTGCGGCCGTGTTTCCTGGCCGCGGCCACGACGCGTTCGGCGTCGGCAACAGTGGTTGCCAGCGGCTTCTCCACGAAAACATCCGCCCCCGCCACCATCGCGGCCACGGCATAGTCGGCGTGGCTATCCGAGTAGGTGTTGATCGATACCAGCTCGGGCTTGAGGTCAGCCAGGGCCTGCTCGAACGATGGATGGATCGTGTAGGAGCGCAATTCCTCCGGCAGGGGCACCACCGAACGGTTGACCAGCCCGATTATCTCGAAGCCCGGATTGTTGTGGTAGGCGAGCGCATGGCTTCGGCCCATATTGCCGAGCCCTGCGACTAGAACCCGGATTGGCTTTTGTGCCGTCATTTGACCGCTCCCGAAGTGATGCCGCGGATCAGCTGCCGCGAGAAGATGAGATAAAGGACAAGCACGGGCACGATAGCGAGGGTCAGTGCGGCGAGAACCGCATTCCAGTTGGTTACGAACTGGCCGATGAATACCTGCGATCCCAGTGTCACGGTCTTGGTCGCATCGCTCGGCGCGAGGATCAGCGGGAACCAAAGATCGTTCCAGATCGGTATCATCGTGAAGACGGCAACGGTCGCCATGGCAGGTCTGACCAGCGGCAATACGAGCCGGAAGAAGATCGAATATTCCGAAAGACCGTCGATGCGCCCTGCATTCTTCAGATCGTCCGACACCGTCCGCATGAATTCCGTGAGGATGAAGACCGCAAGCGGCAGGCCCTGCGCCGTATAGACGAGGATCAGCGCCGTCAGCGTATTGACCAACCCGGCCGCAACCATGCCCTGCAAAATAGCCACGGTACCAAGACGGATCGGGATCATGATACCGAGCGCGAGGTAAAGACCCATCATCGTATTGCCCTTGAAACGATACTCGGACAGGGCAAATGCAGCCATTGCGCCGAATAGCAGCACGAAGAAGATCGAGACGGCGGTCACGATGAAACTGTTCTGGAAATAGAGAACGAAATCGCCCTGCGTCAGCACCGTATTGTAACCAACGAGACTGAACGTCGAAGGTGTCGGCAGGCCAAGCGGGTCGCGGAATATCGAAGCGCGGTCCTTGAACGAATTGATGACAGTCAGGAACACCGGGAACAGTGCGATCAGCGTATAGGTGCCGAGAGCGAGATGAACGAGGCCGGTGCGGATGGGGGATGCGGTTGGTTTTGCCATGGACTTGATCCTAGAACTGGTACCGGCGCATGCGCCGCTGGATGGCAAAGAGATAGAGGCAGACACCCGACAGGATGATGAGGAACATCACCGTTGCGATTGTCGCGCCCATCGATTTATCGCCGATCTGCAGCTGGAAACCGAAGAACGTGCGGTAAAGCAAGGTACCAAGAATATCAGTCGATCCGTCAGGCCCGGCCAGTGCACCCTGAACTGTATAGATCAGGTCGAACGCATTGAAATTGCCGACAAAAGTAAGGATGGAGATAATGCCGATCGATGGCAGGATCAGCGGCAGCTTGATCTTCCAGAACTGGCTCCAGCCGGTGACGCCATCGCACTCGGCCGCTTCCAACACTTCATCCGGAATGTTCAACATGGCGGCATAGATCAGCATCATCGGGATGCCGACATATTGCCACACCGAGATCAGCGACACGGCGATCAGCGCGGTGCTCGGCTTGCCCAGCCAGGGCGAGAACAGCGACTTCAATCCGACCAGATCGAGAAGATACGGCGAGACGCCCCAGATCGGCGACAGGATCAGCTTCCAGATGAAGCCGACGATCACGAACGACAGCAGGGTCGGTAGGAACATTGCAGTCCGGTAGAACGCGCCAAAGCGCAACTTCGGCACCGAAAGGAGTGCGGCGAGCGCAACACCGATTGGATTCTGCACCAGCATGTGGATGAGGAAGAAAACGAAATTGTTGCGCAGGGCATTCCAGAAGCTGGCAGCCCAGCGCGGATCGCCGAAGAGCACCTGAAAATTACCGAACCCGACAAAAACGCTCTGCCCGTCCTTGACGTTGAACAGGGAGAGCCGCAGCGTCTCGATCAGCGGCAGGATCATCACGGCCGTGTAGACGAGCAATGCCGGAGCCAGGAACACTATAATGTGCCAGCGCCGCTGACGCGTGTCCTCGCCTTTATCAATCGATACTTCTGCGACTGTGGTCATTAAATCCGGGACCCCGCTTTTGATTTTTGGCCTTGCTTGACGCCGCACACGGCTGCCTTTGGCAAGATGATAGCTTAACGGCAATCGTTAGGCTTCAGATAAAGAAATAGCCGGAACGCCCATAACGGACATTCCGGCTATTGATCGTTATTTGGCAGGCTTGTACCAGCTATCGAGACCGTCCTGCAGCTTCTTGGCGGCAGCTTCCGGCGTATCGGTGCCGTTGATCACGTTAGCCGATTCTACCCAGGTTTCGTTCTCGAGGTTCGGCGTGCCGCGCGCCAGGATCTGATAGGTCGAACGGATCGTCGGCTTGCACTTTTCGCGCCAGGAGACGAACTCCTGCGCAAGCGGGTCGGCCATCTTCACCGGTGTCGAGTTCAGGCTGAAGAAGCCCGGTAGCGCGTTGGCGTAGATTTCCGCGAATTCCGGAGAAGCGACCCATTCCAGGAACTTCTTGGCTTCTTCCGGATGGCCACTCTTGGCATTAAGGCCAACACCGATGTCATTGTGGTCGGAGATATAGCAGGCGTCACCGGCATTTTTGACCGGCGGCGGGAATGCCCCCATCTTGAACTGAGCCTGCGTGTTGAACAGACCGATTTCCCACGAGCCAGCCGGATAGATTGCAGCACGGCCAAGCGTGAACAGGTTCTGGCTGTCCGGATAGGTCTGGGCTTCGAAACCGTCGCCAAGATAGTCCTTCCACTTGGCAAGAACCTTGAATGGCTCGACCCAATCAGCATCTGTCAGCTTTTCCTCGCCCTTGATCAGCTTGGCGCGGCCTTCCTCGCCCTTCCAGTAGGTCGGTCCGATGTTCTGGTAACCCA
>NZ_JBBNAN010000337.1:0-7065 GCF_037994405.1 Phyllobacterium sp. | reverse complement strand
GGTGATGACGGTTATCTCTCCCTTGTGGGAGAGAAAGGATTTTCTTGGTGTTAGCGCAGCTAACCCTTGGAAAATCCAAGAGAGGGGATAGGCTAATGTTTCCAAGATTCCCCTCTCTTGCGATTTCTCGCACTTAGCTGACGCCAAGATGCTGAAATCGCTTTCTCCCAGATAACCGCGTGATCCCTCGGCGATAGAACTGCCTATAACCCCACGAAACGATAGATATCCTGGCGCGTTTTGCCTTCCTCCCGCAACTCGCGCAGGGCCGTGTCCTTGCGGCTTTTCGACAGTTTCTGGCCATCGCGATCCAGGATGAGCGCGTGATGGTGGTAGACAGGCGGCTCGATGCCGAAGAGCTGCTGCAGGAGGCGATGGACGCTGGTGGCGTGAAAAAGGTCCTTGCCACGGACGACATGGGTTATGCCCTGCAGGGCATCATCGATGACGACGGAGAGGTGATAGCTCGTCGGCATGTCCTTGCGCGCGACAATGACGTCGCCCCAGTCCTGTGGCCGTGCGGGAACGATATGTTCTTGCGGTGCGGTTTCGATCCAGGAAAGCGGCTCGCCAACATATTCGAAGGCATGCTCCATATTGAGGCGCCAGGAAAATGGTTGTCCTGCGCCGATTCGTTGGTCGCGCTCGCGTTTTGAAAGGTGCCGGTCACCCGGCGGATAAAGCAGTGCACCATCTGGATCACGCGGCCAGTTGTCTTTATTGCCTGCAATCCTCCCAGTCTCGCGCTTGATATCGCTGCGGCTAAGAAATGCCGGATAGACGAGGTCCATACGGATCAGCTTGTTCAGGGCCTCCTGATAGATGGTCAAATGTTCAGACTGGCGGCGAACGGGTGTCCCCCACTCCAGCCCAATCCATTGCAGATCCTCGAGCATCGTCTGTTCGAGCTCAGGCGTGCAGCGCTCGAGGTCGATGTCTTCCATGCGAAGGAGCAATCGGCCGCCAGTTTCGCCTGCCATCCGCTGGTTCAGTAAAGCCGAATAAGCATGGCCAAGATGCAGATGGCCATTGGGACTGGGGGCAAATCGGAATACCGGAACTGTCATGAGTGATGCGTGGCGTCCTTGCGTGGGTATCGAAGCAATTGATACGGTGTTTGCGAAACGATGCAAAGTGAACGGCCAAAACCATATGCGCAGGATAGATACACTCGACGATATCGCCGAAGGACTGGAGGCCTTGCTGCAAACCCATCCGGAGCTTGGCGCCATCGCCGAGCGGGCGGGGCCGTTACCGCTGCGCCGTTCGGAGCCAGGTTTTGAAAGCCTTGCTTCAGTGATCGTGTCGCAGCAGGTTTCCAAGGCGAGCGCTGCTTCGATCTGGAACCGGCTCGTTGGTCTCATCGATCCGCTGACGACGGAAAACTATCTCGCGGCCGGCGAGGAGGCATGGCGCCTTGCCGGACTATCCCGGGCGAAGCAGACAACGCTTGCCCGCATCAGCGAAGCGATCATCGCCGGAGAGCTCGACCTTTTCGACCTGTGCGACCGTCCGATCGACGAGGCAATGGATGCGATGACGCAGGTGAAGGGTGTCGGCCCATGGACAGCGGAGGTCTACCTCCTGTTTTCGGCCGGACATGCGGATGTGTTTCCGTCGGGCGACGTTGCGCTTCAGCATGCCTATGCCCATGCGTATCGCGAATCAGTCAGGCCCGACTCAAAAGCGCTGCGGCTTTTGGCCGAGCGCTGGTCCCCCTGGCGCGGTGTTGCAGCACGGCTTTTCTGGGCTTATTACGCCGCAACGCGTGGCCGCGATGGCACACCAATCGCATGAAGTTGAAATAACGGGGTTTTTCCTCAGCAAGCACAGCAATTCGCTTCACATTCCTGTCACGTCCAGCTTACAATAATAGGGCCTGATGGTTGGATTGGGAGTTGATTCCTTGACAATAGCCGTCTCGCCGGACGGGTTACCGGCTCTGGTACTCAATGCGGACTATCGCCCGCTCAGTTATTATCCCTTGTCGCTCTGGTCCTGGCAGGACGCGATCAAGGCGGTCTTTCTCGACCGTGTGAACATCGTCGCCGAATATGAGCATGAAGTTTCTTCTCCCTCCTTCGCCATGCGATTGCCGAGCGTTGTGTCGCTCAAGACTTACATCAAGCCATCGCGGAACCCCGCCTTCACGCGGTTCAATGTCTTTCTGCGCGACCGCTTCGAATGCCAATATTGCGGCTCCGAGGACGATCTGACCTTCGATCACGTCATTCCGCGCTGTGCCGGCGGTGAAACGATCTGGGAGAATGTCGTTGCGGCCTGTTCGCCCTGCAATCTGCGCAAGGGCGGCCTGATGCCCGACCGCGCCAAGATGTGGCCCCGGCAGAGGCCCTACCAGCCGACCGTGCATGACCTGCACAACAATGGCCGCCTGTTCCCGCCAAACCATCTGCACGACAGCTGGATGGATTATCTCTACTGGGATGTCGAGCTGGAGCCTTAGGCTTTGTTCAGTGCACGCCAGCAGCAGATGCCGATTATCTCTCCCCTTGTGGGAGAGAAAGCGATTTCAGTGTCTTAGCCCTTGCTAAGTGCTAGAAATCGAAAGTGGGGGGATTGCCCAGCTGAGTTACCCCCTCTCTTGGATTTTCTAAGAATTCAGCAAGGGCTAAATCCAAGAAAATCCTACCGGGGCGAGCCCTGGATCTCGCCCGCCCTCGCTCCCCCCGCAAGGGGGAGATAAGAACCGCTTACGCCACCTGCTTCGCACCCCGGAAGGCGACGATCACCAAGATCAGGCTTGCGATTGCGTTCCAGCCCGCGAAGGAAAGACCGAGCACGCGCAGCGCCGCAGTGTCACATGCGGGCGGATGAATTGCGTTCAAATCCTTGAGCAAATTGCCGGCATCGGTGGTGATCGACATGGAAACGGCCGTGCAATCGGTTGGACCAGCCCAGA
This sequence comes from Phyllobacterium sp., assembly GCF_037994405.1. Taxonomy (GTDB): domain Bacteria; phylum Pseudomonadota; class Alphaproteobacteria; order Rhizobiales; family Rhizobiaceae; genus Phyllobacterium. Next base: position 4,145 of record NZ_JBBNAN010000337.1, on the reverse strand, counting down.
ACTTCCACTCGACGCCGGCGTGGAAAATCGCCAGCCCCAGTCCGATCAGCATCAGAATTCCGCCGAGTGCCAGCAGAAGCCGTGTGGGCCCGGCTGGCCATTTCAACCCTGCGGAAGCCACGGCAAGCGCCATCAGCGGAATACCGGCATAATAGGGATAGCGCTGTTCCAGGCACAATTTGCAGGGCAGATAGCCACCGATGTACTGAAATCCGAGCGCAGATCCAACCGTGACAATCATGGCCAGCAGCAGGAAGATGGCCGTTTTCAAATGGGGTGAGCTGCCAGTCGTAGCCATGATATGTTTGACGTCCTCATTCAAGATCTGGTCACAAGTGATAGTAGTGGAACACGGTATATAGCAAGATCAGGACGGCCGCCGCCGCGCTGGCGATCAGGCCCAGCCGTTTCTCGATAAAGTGCCGAATCGGCTCACCATAGCGGCGGAGCAGCCAGGCGAGAAAGAAAAAGCGGGCACCACGCGCGATGATCGCCGAGGCGATGAACAGCCAGATATTGATCGCGGCGGCACCGGAAAGAATGGTCACGACCTTGATCGGCGGCAGGTGGGCAAGCCCCGATGTGACCAGCAACAACAGGATCGCATCGGCGCTGGTCGAACCGCGCAACTGTTCGAAAGCGTCGAGCTTGCCGTACATTTCGAGAATGGGTTTCGCCAGCGTCTCATAGGCGTAGTAGCCAAGCAGCCAGCCCGCGATGCCACCGAGGACGGACGCAACCGTTGCCACAAGCGCGTAGCGATAGGCCCGTTCAGGCCGCGCCAGCGCCATCGGCAGGTACAGCACGTCAGCAGGGACGAGAAACACAGAACTTTCGACGAAGGCGATAATGGCGAGCCAGACTTCCGCCGATTTGCGCGCGGCAAGAGACATCGTCCAATCGTAAAGTCTGCGCAGCATAAGTCGGTTCCTGTCGGGGAAGGTTGTCTGGAAAAGTTGGTGATCCTTAGAGCAAACTTCACCGAAATGGAATCGTTTCACTCAATATTTGCAAACCGGCCGCTCTTTCACGCTTTGTCCTGACCCGCCTCTAATGACGTTGCGCAGGCACATCAACACACGACTACGTTATCATCGAGAAAACGTCTTATTGGTGTTGACCGAAGGCCGACTCTGCATGTATTTGGCATTTACGGTCTCATGGTTCGCCCAGACCTTACGCTTTTGGCGGCCCCCTTGGCGGAATTGGTAGACGCGCCTGACTCAAAATCAGGTTCCGAAAGGAGTGCTGGTTCGATTCCGGCAGGGGGCACCAGAGACCCACCCACGGCAGTCCGCAATCATCAGAATACACTGATTTTATTGGATTTTCACCGTGTCGGTTGTCCATAGCTTCCCACATCCGCCCACTTGCTACCAACAGTTTTGACGGTATGGTTGCTGGTATCAGCCGAGAAAATTGGAAATTTCCATCTCGGATACCAACAATCGGCAGGCCATGGCGCTCTCAGACTTTCAGATCAAAAACTTCAAAGCCCAGGAAAAACCGAGTAAGGTTTCCGATGGCGGTGGGCTGTTTTTGCATCAAGGTCGCGGGCCGTGAACACTGAATTCCCGTATTCACCTCTGACAAACTGCATCCAAATCTGATCGCGGATATCCGGGTGTAGAATTTCCCTCGGGAGAAGTTTGCCGGACCTAAATGCCGCATAGGCATCAGGTGTTTCAAATTTTGGGCCTTCCGGCTCAGTATCTTCCAATTAGGGTCTTGCGGAGATTGAATAATGAGCCCTTGTGAAACCAGCCAAGTGACAGCTTCGATAAAAGCAACTTTCAAACGCACGGAGAATGTTCTTGGATAATGCGGTGTACTTTGGCTTTGATTATCAAACTCGATAGCAATGTTGCCGAGGTGGAACTGCGTATCAGCGGGATCGGATTTTGGTAAATAAGCGGCGGATGACCGGACCACGCCACACGGTCGGAGGTGCCACTGCTGCATCACTCAGGTGGGCCGTACCCTGATCACCTGACGCCGCACTACCCCCTTTTTCCGATCCATCAATTCCCGGTGGAAAGCTCCAAATCATTGGTTAGTCGGATCGCGTCCGGGTGTATTCTAATCCCCTGACTGCACATTTGCCGCCAAGGCCCGCAGTCTGCATTGGGAGGAGCACGGACGCAAAAGAACGGCACGGTTCCCCACTTTGTCAGCGTTTCGCTCCTCCCTTTTTGGAAGCTACCCGCTGATCAGTCCTGAGGCTCTGGCTTTATTTATCAGATACGAGACAAAGGACGCGCACGCACCGAGCATGAACAGCGCATCCGTCTGGTCCAAGTCCGCAACGCCGTTAAATACCAGTGAGTGACGCAAGCCATTTTCGTCGCTCGTGTAGCCATACAAATTGAGAAGTCCTTGTTTCAGGGGAATGGTGCCGCGTTTCTCCAGCACAGCAAGTGCGGGCCGGAGGTCCTTTGCGCTCGGATCAATACATCTCACGGTAGCTTCCACTGCATTGATGCTTTCGTGAATGCAGTCGGCCCAGTCTCCAGCCGTCGCGCGTTCGGCAGCCAATTTGAGATGCTGTCGTGCTCCGTTGAATTCTGTAGAGACGAGATCGGAGAAGGCGCGCTCGAGGGTTTCCGCCTCTTCTTGCGACGAGACAGGTGCAATGGTGTTGCCGTTCACAACACGATAGGCGGCCTGGCAGCGCTCTAAGCAACGGTCAATATCGGCAGCAAAGTTGTGACTAGGTCGTGTTTTGTACCGTATTATCCACTGCAGAAACCCCAAGATTTCAGCATACGTGCCATACTGAAAAAGGTTTCTTAGACGTTCCTTATGGTCGATCCAGTTGGTGCCAAACTCGTCAATCATAAGGTGGTAGTGTTCGACATGCATCGCGCGAAGGATGGTATCCCAGTTTCCGCTGATATGTCGGCCAAACGTGCCGTTAGTTAGTGAGAGTGAGATAGAATGATGGATGTAGTGCCAAAGCTGCGCTCGCAATTGCTGCGAGACCTCTTGCAACTGTAGTTGCCGTGGGAGCGGCGCGGCACCTTCGGCCTGCTCGAATGTGAGATTTGAGCGATTAAGAGTTGCGTCGGCCACGATGCCCCCTGCTTCTAAGTCTCGGGCTGCCGCCCGCTAACGTCATGTTTTTCGCGCGTGCAACACCCTGATGTGCACACTGCGATAGTTCTCAGCAATGCCCGCCCAGTTTGTGCGCCTTCCCCCGCTTATCGAAGCTCATTGTATCGGATTTGAGTTAATAAGCGGATGACAGCTCTATTTTACTGGTTGTGTAGCTATGACCGCCACACTTGCCCCCAAACTTGCGAGCATATTTGCACGCCTCCCTCCTTTCCCCAAGCTGTGTAAGTCAAATTGCCACACGGACGGCGTGACTGTGAGACATTATTCTGCGCTGGCTGACTGCCCAATGGTCCCCTAAGCCCCGGCAGTCAGCTCTTGGGAGGAAGATAGAGCAGTTCCCACTCGGTGCGTCTTCCTCCCGCCTTTTTGAGGATTAGCCCCGAATGGATGCACTCGTCGTGTTCGTCATCCTTGCCGTGATCGTGACCTATTTGGTGCTGCGGCTGGTGTAAAAACTGACACTGCGCTCGGTATCATCTGGAGCACCGCGCGTGAGAGCTGACCAGGTAGTTGGACGTCACAGAAAAAATTGCGATCGCAAGATGGTGCAAGAGTAAAAAGGCACTGAAAATTTGGCAGGCGCACCAGTGTTGGTATTGTTGATGGTAGTTCGAGAATGCGCCTGCAAAAGTCTGTATATTAAACAATAAGTTAGCTCGCGTATGTGGCAACGCCAGGGCACCATTTTTTCACATATTTGTATTATATTTCAACTAGATAGGCATAGATCGACGTTTTCGACCCACCCCTGTATCCACCTTGCAAGAAGGTCATGATTTTTTCCGAGGGAGCGGATGCGACATTCTTGGGTGTTTGTCCTCGCGCACGCGCGCGCCTTGCTGGCGGAAGCGGCCCTGCTCGACGGCGAGGAGGCCACCACCACCTGGTGGCTGGCGCCGCTGTTCCGGCAGCGCTATCCGCGGGTGCGGCTGGACGAGACGCGAATTATCGTGCAGTCCAACGCGGTGGTCACCGCCGGCGCGGCGCTTAGCCATCTGGACCTGGCGCTGACCCTGATCCGGCGCGCC
>NZ_JBBNAN010000336.1:0-2619 GCF_037994405.1 Phyllobacterium sp. | reverse complement strand
ATTGAATCGCGCTGGCCGGCGGTTTTGGAGTTTAAGGACGGATGAACAATCGTGAAAACGAGACGGCAAAGCGGCCGCGGCGCTCGCTTCTCTCGTTTGCCAGTCAGCCGGAACCGGCGGGAGAGACCCATGTCGACCCCGAACCCGTCACGACGCCCATACGCGACGAAGACAATCTCGATCATTATCATCGCATGCGCGCCCTGCGCCTCGCGGCAGGCAGCGAGATATCCCAACCTTTATCGGGCGATAGTCGCGCTGGGCAGACACCCGAAGAGGCTGAGCAGGAAGCAATTGACCGCATGCGCGCCGACATGGCCGCTATCAAGGCCGAGCTCAACCGGCGCGTTGATGCTGCCGAGCATGTTATACCTTTGCGAAGCATTCCTGAGCCACCGGTTGACGAACCGGAGCCGGTGACGGCGAAGGCACCGAACATTCCTGAACCGGCAGAGCCTGAGTCAGTTCTTGCTAAAGCTCCCGAAAGCAAACCTCAACCGCGCCGCATCGATGTACGGCAGACTGAGGCACAAACCGACGAATGGAAGCCGCTTGTCGACCCCCGCGTGGTGATCAATCGCGTTGGCCGGTCCAAGTCACTCATCATCGCGACGACGATCATAGGCACCCTGCTTGGTGTCGGTTATGCCATGACCCTGCCGAAGCTCTATGCATCGACGGTCGAGGTGCTGGTTGATCCGCGCGATCTTAAGATCGTTGACAAGGAAATCTCTTCTAGCCAGCTGCCTGTTGATGCCTCGCTCGCGATTGCCGAAAGCCAGCTGCGCCTCATACAGTCAAGCAGCGTCCTGACCAAGGTCATCGACCGGACCGGCCTTGCCAAGGATCGCGAATTCAATGGCGATCTGAGCGACAAGGGACTACTCGCCTCACTGCGAGACCTGTTTTCGACCGACAGCACCCCGGACGCGACGACCCGCGAAACGCTGCTCCTGCGCAATCTATACAATCATCTGAAGGTCGAGCGCAGCGCCAAGAATTTTATCTTCAACATCACGGTCAAATCGCGCGATCCGGAAAAATCGGCTCTCATTGCCAATACCGTATCGGATGTATTTCGCGAAGAGCAGGGCAATATCCAGTCCGATACCGCCCGACAGGCCACCCAATCGCTGACGGCGCGGCTCAATGATCTGCGCACCGGCGTCGAAGAAGCCGAAAATGCCGTACAGAAATTCAAGGCCGAAAATGACCTGGTCGATGTGCAGGGTCGTCTTATCAGCGACGATGAAATCTCCCGCACCAATGACGAGCTTACCGCCGCACGCAACCAGACGATCCGCCTCAACGCCCAGGCCGCGTCTATCCGAAGTGCCTCGGTGGAAGGTGTTCTCGGCGGCAATACGCTGCCGGAGGAATTCCGCTCCGGCGTCATCGTCGCCCTGCGTTCGCAATATGGCGCGTTGAAACAGCAGGCAGATGGCCTTGCCACCAAACTCGGTCCGCGCCATCCGCAACTTATCCAGGCGCAATCGCAGGTCGATGGCATTCGCAGTGAAATTCGCAACGAGTTGAACCGGATCGCCTCTTCGGTCAAGGTCGAGCTGAAGCGCTCGGTGCAGCTCGAACAGGATCTGGCGGCGCGACTGGCGCAGCTCAAGGCCCGTACGGCCAGCACCAACGAAGACATGGTCAAGCTGCGCGAGCTGGAGCGCGAAGCCACTGCCAAGCGCGAAGTCTACGAGGCTTTCCTGTTGCGTGCTAAAGAGACCAGCCAGCTCGAAGGTATGAACACCACCAATATACGCGTGATTTCGCCGGCGCGTCCTGCGCTTGAGAGCACCGGCGGCTCGCGCAAGCTCGTGGCCATTGCCGGTCTGCTCGGTGGCCTGCTGACCGGCCTTGGCATCGCCGTTTTGCTCGGAATGATTGAAAGTTTCCGCGCCGGCAATCGCCCTTTGACCTTTGTCGAGGATGATGCGCCGGTTGATCCGGCGCCGCCTTCCGGCGGCAAGCGCACCAAGCTTGCCGAAGACAGGGAACCTTCACCCGCCGCAGCATCGCAATCTCGTCTTGGCGCTGCCATCAGGCGCGCGCAGACCCGGACGATGGCTATCGACGAGGTCGAGCCAGATATGATCGAAGCCGACGCGGCATTGCAAGCTGCCGCGGACCAGATCGCGGTTGCCCAATTCCTTTACGCGCACGCCGATTTGGTGCTCACACCCCGTCATCACGACAATTCCAATATCGAAGACATGCTGTCGGATATTGCCGAGATTCGCGAAGTGCTGCGGCTTCGAGCTGAGCGGCAAGCAAGTTAACTCATCAAGTAAAAATTCAGCCTGATGAAGTAGCTGGTGCGGCATTTTAAGAACCGGCGCGCAGCCGCCTATCTTGCCCTTGTGGGGGAGATAGGATTTTCTTTGAATGAGCCGTGCCTATCCCCTCACTTTTCGATTTCTAGCGCTTAGCAAGAGCCAAGATGCTGAAATCGCTTTCCCTCCCACAAGGGGAGAGATAATCGCAGGTCTTAGTGCAACCTTGGCGTCGGGCCTTGTCCCTTGTCATCGATGACGTAGCCCCGATAGAACCGGTCCAGCGTAAATGGCGCGGACAGCGGGTGCGGTTCGTCCTTGGCGATGGTCCAGGCAAAGC